>QHUD01000202.1 GCA_003221085.1 Gemmatimonadota bacterium | reverse complement strand
ATCGATTCGCGAGACCCGGGACCTGGACATCCCGCTCGTCGCCCGCCACCTGACCCCATGAGCTGCGCCCAGCCGGCATGATGCGTCAGGTGGCGGGCGACGAGCGGGATGTCCAGGTCCCGGGTCTCGCGAATCGATTTCCCGTTGTCGAGGCTTTCGAGCACTGCCAGCAAACGTGAGTGCTTCTGCACGGCCCGTGCGAGCCCGTACACGTGGCGTGCGCGGGCGTGTCCCGACAGGGCGGACCAGGCGGGAAACGCCTTGCGCGCCGCGGCGACGGCGGCGTCCACGTCCGCCTGGCCGGCCTGGGTGACGCGCGCCAGCCGGACCGTGGTGGCGGGATTGATGACGTCGAACCCGGCGTCGTTCTTACCGTTGGTCCAGCGCCCGCCGATGAATAATCCGAAGGCTCCATCGTATCGGGCGATCCACTCGAGCGCCGGCTTGGCACTCTCGGACGCGGGGCCGTACGCCATCGTCTCGAAGATCTCGCTGACGGTCGTCATACCATCGGGTGCCGATGAGCCGCCGAGTAGCGACCGGTCACGAAATGCTCGAGCTGACGCTCGATGTCGGTGAGCAACGCCGAGGCGCCGAGCCGGAACAGATTGGCCCGCAGCCAGCGGTCGCCCAGCTCTTCCTTCATCAGGATGAGCCAGTCGAGCGCCTGCTTGGCCTTCCGGATGCCGCCCGCCGGCTTGAACCCGACGGCGTAGCCGGTGCGCTCGTGGTAGTCGCGGATCTGCCGCGTCATGACCACGCCCACGGGCAGCGTCGCGTTCACGGGCTCCTTACCGGTTGATGTCTTGATGAAATCGGCGCCGGCCATCATGGCGACCTGGCTGGCGCGCGCCACGTTCACGAGCGTCGCGAGGTCGCCGCTGCCGAGGATCACCTTCATGTGGGCGCCGCCGCACGCCTGGCGGAAGGCACGCACCTCGTCGTACAGCGCCTCCCACGCCCCGGCCAGCGCGTGCGCGCGCGTGATCACCACGTCGATCTCCTGGGCCCCGGCGGCGACTGATGCCTTGATCTCCTCGATGCGCTGGGGCAGGGGGTTCAGCCCCGCCGGGAATCCCGTCGAGACCGCCGCCACGGGGATCGCGGAGCCCTGGAGCGCTGCGACGGCGATGGGGACGAAGGCGTGATACACGCAGACCGCGCCCACGGTGATCCCGATGTCCGAGGCGCCGAGCGCGTCGAGCAGATCGGGCCGCACGGGACTCTTCGCCTTGGCGCACAGCCGCAGCACGTTGGTTGGGGTGTCGTCGCCTTGCAGCGTGGTCAGGTCCATACAGGTGATCGCCCGCAGGAGCCAGGCGGCCTGCCACTCCTTCTTTACGGTGCGTCGCGTGGGGATGGTGGCGGCGCGGCGCTCTACGGCGCTGCGGTTGATGCGCAGGGCGCGGACCAGATCCAGGTCCAGGGGGATCCCGGGATTGCGCTCGGGTTCGGTGAACACCCGCAGCGCCCGCTCGGGCGAGACGGGCGGTGCGACGTATCTCAGCTTGGTCTCCATGTCCGCCTCTAATCTACGATGGCTCCTTCCCCTTCGTCGTGTCCCGTTCGACCTTGCGTTCCCTCCGGGGCCGCTCTTCGCCTGCCGGTCGACGCTCCCGCTGCGGCGCCTGTGGCTCCGCACGCGCTGGCGGCGCGGGTGCTACCCGTGCGGGGCGCTCGGCGCGCGCCGCTGGTCGTGCCGGCCGGTCCGTGGGCTGGGGCCGCTCCGCCGGTGGCCGCCGCTCGGTCGGCTGCGGGTGCTCCCTCGGCTGGGGTCGCTCCTCGCGTGCCGGGCGGACGGGACGGTCGACCGGGGCGGGCACCGAGCGCGAAGGCGGCAGCCCTTCACGTGCGGGGCGCAGCGCCGGGGACGGGGAGGGCGACGGGCCCGCGGCGGTCGGCGGGACGGCGGGCCGCACAAGGGGCTTCACACGCGCCGCGGGCGTGCGGGCCCGCAGCGTGCCCAGTGTGGTGTCGTCGAGCGGTCTGCCAGGTCGAGCGCGCAGACCCTGCTCTCGCGCCGCGAACGGCACCGGCGGCGGCGGCGGCTGACGGTGCACCACCACTGCACGCGTCGTGACCGCCGCGGGGGGGCGCCGCACTTCGATGATTGCGGGTGGCCCCAGCACGCTGCGGCGGCCCGGTGCGATCCGGGCCGTGGCGCCGACCACGCGCGCCTCGTCCAGCCGGTCGCGCGGCACCACAATCACTTCCCGGTTCACGGGGCGTGACTCCACGAACGTCTCGTGCGACACGACGGTCACGCCATCCCGCTCGTGGCGATTCCGGTAGTTGATATTCGTGACGTTGACGTTCGTCACGTTGATGTTGGTGACGTTGACGTTGGTCACGTTCACATTGCGGATGTAGGTGTTGCTCACCCGATAAGCCGGCACGTAGGGCTCTTCCGGCGCGAGCGGGAACCACGCCACCCCGCTGCCGCCGGCGATTGCCAGGCTCCAGTTCCTGCCGCTCACGAACACCACCAGCGCCGGCGCGTACACCGGTCGCGCCACGACGCGGCCCGGGACCCAGGCCCACCCGTCGCCCACGTAGACCCAGCGGCCGTAGTGGAACGGGGCAAAGCCCCAGGATGCATCGTCGATCCACGTCCAGCCCCACGGCTCTACCCAGGCCCAATGACCGTAGCGGTACGGCGCCCAGCCGGCGGCCACGTGGCGCGGCACCCACACCGCGCCGTAGTCCCGCGTGTCCTGCCAGTCGCCGTTGTCGTCCAGGTCCTCATAGCCGATCACGCCGCGCGACACGTAGCGGGCGGAGCGCGAGTCGTCCCAGCGGCGGTCGCGCGAGCCGCACCAATCTTCCCAGTTGTCCGAGCGGATGGCGTCCTGCACGTCGTAGCTCGGCGAGTCGCCGCCCACGACGAGGGCCGTCTGCTCGCGGCGCACCGGGAAGGCGGATCCGGCGGCGGTCACCTCGGCTTCGCCGTCCCGCACCGTGACCGAGGACGTGTCGCCGGTGGTATCGACGTCCACTCGGTAGACGCCAGTGCGGAGCAGCGACACGGCGCCGTTCGGCGTGTCGATCTCGAGACTCTCGTTGTCGCCCAGGTCACGCACCCGCACGTTGAGCGATCCTTGCGACAGCCGCACCTGCACGGATCGGTCATCGAGTGCGAGAAATCCGAAGGCGCTCTGGGGGCCCAGGCGGAAGGCAGTGGAGCCGACGGTGATTTCGGCGCGCGCGTCGTTGTCGGTCCACAGATGATCGCCGTCGTGCAGCGGATAGTTCACGGTCGCCGCGACCCAGTCGTCCATGTCGCCGGGGCGGAAGGACACCGATCCGGTGACAAAGCTCAGGCGGCCGACCCGGCCGGGCGGATCCCGGTCGGGCCGATCGGTGTTGGGCCGGTCGGGCCCCTGAAAGGGGGGGAAGACCGCGATCATCAGGAGCAGACTCAGGAAACGGGGGGTGCGCATGGCGATCTCCGCGTGCGGGCCGAGTCGGCGGCGGCGTGACGCCCCAACGATACGATGTTGCGCCGCGCCGACCAAGTCACCCTGCGCGCTGGGGGAGGGACGATTAAGTTTGCCATGCACCCTCGTCGCGCCCGTAGCTCAGGTGGATAGAGCAGCAGCCTTCTAAACGCACTCGGCCGGCGTACGCCAACGCCGGCCGTCGTGTTTTCAACGAGTTAGCTGTGCGGGTCGCCGGTCGGCACCGGCCAGCGACGCCCGCGTTGGCACTGTTTGTGGCACTGTTCCCGCTGCGATAGCCGCGCTATCACGACATGATCGACCACCGCTCGCTGGCAAGCCGATCCCGACACAGTCGTCTTGGGAGCGGCTCGCCCTCCGCCGCCGAGGCGTTAGTGCCGCTCGTTCCTTTCCCGACGGCGGTCGGCAGCCTCGGCATGCTCTGCCACGTCCGGCCCGCGGAGCAGGGTCCGCGTCGTCACGTAGAGGTCCCTCTTTCCGAAACCCCCGGGCCGCTCGGAGAAGAAGTACAGCGTCGTGCCGTCGAACGAGAGTGCGGGCGCGCCATCGAAGGCCGCGCCGTTGATGGCAGGGCCGCCCAGCTGCTGGTTCACCAGGTTGAGATTCAACGGGGGCGACCAAGCGTCGCTAGTTGTCGCCCGCGTCGAGACCCAGAGGTCTTCACTGCCGGCCGAGTGGCCCACGACATCGTCTCCCGGGCGCCCGGAGGAGAGGAAGATCTCGAGGCCGTCGCGCCGAATCGCCGTGCGGGTATCCCGGTACGGACTGCTGAGCTGCGGAACAAGGGCAGGCGGGCCGAACGCTCCTTCGTCCCCGATCCGCGTGCTCGCGTAAATGTCAAAACCCTGGTCGCTCCCGGGTGGATTGTTCTGCACGGTGAAGTAGAGCGTCGTGATGCCTGTCGTCTCGTCCTCGAAGTACGTCGGGCCGGCGTCGGCAAAGGGGCCGTTCACCACACAGCCGACGTTTTCCGCCGGCGCCCAGCCGAAGTCGTCGCGCTTGTCGTGACGTCGAGCGACGAAGATGTCCGCGAGCCCACAGCCGCCCCGTCCAGTGCTGTGGAAGTACAACTGGTGCCCATCCGGGGTGAATGTGGGGGCCAGATCATTCCCGGCGGAATTGATGTTCGGGCCCAGGTTCGCGGGCGTCTGCCACGCGCAGGCAGGGTCGTCCGCATCAGTGCAGGCGCGTTGCGAGACCCAGATGTCAGTGCCGCCGAACCCCCCGGGCCGGTCGGAGCTGATGTACAGGCTCAGTCCGTCTTTGGAGATCGCCGGATGCTGCTCGTTCGCGGCCGTGTTGATTGCCGGGCCGAGATTGACGGGCGCGGACCAGGGCCCGTACTGCGGCTGCTCGTCCATCGCATCGGGCACCAACTTCCTCGATGCGGCAGGGCCTACAGGGCCTTTGTCGGAAGTGCAAGCCTGAACCAGTGCCACGAACGCGAGTAGCAGGGTGATGCTTCTTTTGACTGGTTTCATCGAACACCTCCTAACGGTTGTTTGCCCAGACCTGAATCAACCGGTACCTTGCAGGTTGACGGAGCTAGTTTGGGCCGGTCGCGTCACCAGGACGTGACTGCTGCGTCACCGGTCGCGGTGACACTGGCCGCTCCGTCAGCGAAGGAGCCTCGCATGATTGAGTTCCGGCTGCTCGGGACGCTGGACCTCACCGACGCCGAGGGGTGCGAGGTCGAAAGCCTGCTCACGCGTTCCCGGCGCCTCGCGCTGCTCGCCTATCTCGTTGCTGCCACCCCAAGAGGCCTCCATCGTCGCGACACCTTGCTCGCGCTGTTCTGGCCGGAGCTCGACCAGGAGCACGCGCGGGCGGCGCTGCGCCAGGCTCTACACGTGCTGCGGGATGCGTTGGGCGACGACGTGGTCGTGACGCGCGGCGATGAGGAGGTCGGAATCGCCCGCGATCGGCTATGGTGCGACGTCGCAGCTTTCAATGACGCGGTCGCCGCCGGGTATTCGCGCGAGGCGCTGGAGCTCTATCGCGGGAACCTGCTCGAGGGATTCTTCATCCCGGAGGCCGGGGACTTCGAGCGGTGGGTGGAGACCGAGCGTGCCCGGTTGGTACAGGCGGCTGTGCGCAGCGCGCGGGGACTCCTCGAGCAATGCGAGGCCGCGGGCGACGTCACCGCGGCGGTGGAGTGGGCCCAGCGCGCGGCCCAGCTCGCGCCGCATGACGAGGAGGTGCAGCGCCAGCTCATCACGCTGCTCGACCGCCTCGGTGATCGCGCTGGTGCTGTGGAAACCTACGAGGAGTTCGCCCAGCGGCTCGCCGCAGACCTCGAGACGGAGCCCGCTGCCGAGACCAAAGCCTTGCTCGCGGCGGTGCGCGCGCGGCAGACGGCCGGGCCGGTCGAGCCACCAACTCGCGTTGGCGCCGGGGCCGCGCAGGTCGGGGCGGCGACTGCGCCCAGCCGCCGGGTCCTCTGGCCAGCCCTGATGGGCACGGGCCTGGTTGGACTCCTGCTCGCCGCCAACGTCGGCGGCTGGCCTGGGCGACTGTGGCCGAGACCAGCACCTATTCGCGCCGTCGCCGTCTTGCCGCTGGAGAGTCTCTCTGGCGACTCGTCGCAGGTGTGGTTCGCCGACGGGATGACCGAGGCGCTGATCACCGACCTCGGCCGGATTGCCGCTCTCCGAGTGAGCTCGCGCGGCGCCGTGACCCAGTTCCGGAGAACCGCTCGGCCGCTGCGCGACGTCGTCCGCGACCTCCACGTCGACGCGGTGGTCGAAGGCGGCGTGCAACGCTCGGGCGACACCGTGCGGGTCGACCTGCGACTGATCGACGGCCCGTCAGGGTACCAGCTCTGGGCAGGCCGGATCGAGGCGCCGGTGCGCGACCGGTTCGCGATCGAGGACAGCGTCGCCCGGAGCGTCGCGGCGGCCCTGGGTGTGTCGGTGACACCTGCGGAACGGCGAGCGCTCCGGACGCCGCCGACCGGCAATCAGCAGGCGGACGAGCTCTACCTCCGGGCTAAGGTCCGCATCCGCCATGAGACGCGTGAGGATGATTCCGTCGCGATCGCGCTGCTGGAACGGGCCGTAGCGCTCGACCCGCGCTTCGCAGCCGCGCACGCCGCACTGGCGCACGCGTACGGGCTCCGGGTCGGCCAATTCGCGCCTGGGGACTCAGCCGCCCTGGAGCGGGCCTTCGTGTCCGTGGAGAAAGCGCTCCAGCTGAATCCGGATCTCGCGGAGGCCCACTACGCCAGAGCCGGTTTGCTGTGGGGTGCGACCAAGCAGTTCGCCCACGAGCGAGCGATCCAAGAGGATCGGCGCGCGCTGGCCCTGAACCCCAACCTGAGCGAGGCGCACCATCATCTCGGGACCATTTATCTGCACATCGGTCTGTTGGACCAGGCGGTCGCCGAGTTCCAGCGCGTGCTGATCCTGAATCCATTCGATGCCAACGCCCAGCGGCGGATCGGGATCGCCCAGATCTATCGCGGACGGTACGAAGACGGCTATGCGATCTTCCGCCGGGTCGGGCCGGAAGCCAACCCGTCCTTGTGGACGTATCAAATCGCCGGGGCGCTGCTGTATCTCGGGAGGGACGCGGAGGCTGGGGCACTGATGGAGGACTACCTGCGCGCACATCCTGAGGACCGCGGAGGCGTGGTGCGGAGCACACGGGCCATTCTGCGCGCAAAGGCAGGGGACACGGCCGGCGCGACGGAGGACATCCGGCGGGCGGCGTCAGCGGGAAAGGGGTTCACTCACTTCCACCACACGGCCTACAACATCGCTTCTGTCTACGCCATTCTCCGTCAACCGAGCTCCGCCCTCCACTGGCTACACCGCGCTGCGGACGAGGGCTGGCCTTGCTACCCCTACTTCGCGAACGACCCGAATCTCGCCAACATCCGCGACGATCCGACCTTCATCACCTTCATGCGGGAGCTGAAGGCACAGTGGGAGCGGTACCGGGCGACGCTGTGAGCGCCACAGTCTTGACACAGCTATGCTCGGGGAGAATGTTGAGGTAGCCTAGTTCGAGGCAACGCGGCAGACGCCGAGCTCCCGATCCGGGACCTCGGCGTCTTCCTTTGGAGGACCAAGGTGCGGCTCGGTTCGCAGCTCGTCTCGATGGCGTTCGCAACGTTCCTCCCTGCCGCGGGGGCGCTCTCAGCCCAGACGCTCGGATCGCCCGCGCCCGATTTCACCTTGAAAACACTCGCCGGAGGCACGGCGAGCCTATCCGATTACAAAGGTCTCCCCGTGTTCTTGAACTTCTGGGCATCGTGGTGCAAACCGTGCCGCGGGGAGATGTCCGACATCATCGCCGCCTACGACGCTCACAAGGATCAGCACCTGCAGGTGCTGGCAATCAACCTGACGGATCAGGAGCACCTGAGCGACGCACGACGATTCGTGGACGAGCTGCACATGCCGTTCCCGGTGCTGCTCGACCACAAGGGGAAGGTGCGCAAGCGTTACGCGCTACGCGGTGCGCCGACCTCGGTGTTCATCGACGCCCGTGGCATCGTGCGCCTGGTCAATCCCGGTCCGATCACGAGTGAGACTATCGAGAGCGGGCTGGCCGAGATACTCCCGGCGCGATAGCGCCCGTTTGCCTAAGACGGAGGATGCCATGCGCCTTTCATGCAGGCGAGCCCAACGCTTCGTCGTGGCCGTGGCGATTGGCGCCGGCGTGCTGTTCGTACCGCGGCAGTCCTTCGCGCAGGGGTGAGTCCCGATCCGATTTACAACCCCCAGTTTGGGGGGACACGGCGAGTCGCAATCGACGGATCTGCGGGCCGGGGAGTGGCAGGTCGCCGTCGACTACCGGTACCTCCACGCCGACCGCTACTACGTCGGTAGCCAACAGACAACCCCCGGAGCACAATTCTTCGGTCAGCCGCTCATCATCAACATTCACTCCGCCAACGTCAACGTGACGTACGCCGCGAGCGATCGCGTCAGCGTGCGACTGACCGTACCCGTCTCGTACGGCAGCCAGTCGCGGTTCTACGCCGATGCGGCCCGGCACATAGTGCGGGCCGGCGGGATCGGCGACATCGGCTTGGTCGGGACTGCGTGGCTCCTGGACTCGCGAACGCACCCAAAGGGCAATCTCGCGCTCGGGGCAGGAGTCAAGGTCCCCACGGGAAACGACAAGTTCGCCGATGCCTACTTCCTGGCGAACGGAAGTTCCGTGCAGTTTCCCGTAGATCAATCCGTCGAGCTCGGGGACGGCGGCTGGGGCGTCATCGTGCAGGGGCAGGCTTTTCGCGAAGTGGCCTCGCGAGCATTCGCCTACTTCACGGGCTCCTATCTAGTAAGTCCGCGCAATCAGACTGACGTCGTGCGAGCGCCGACGTCGCCCGGCTCCGCGGTGCACATATCGGTGCCGGACGTCTACACGGGACGCCTCGGCTTGAGCTACAGCCTGCTGCCGCAGCAGGGATTGTCGGTGAGCTTCGGCGGCCGGGTAGACGGGATCCCGTATCACGACCTGATCGGTAAGAGCGATGGGTTCCGGCGGCCGAGCGTCATCGTCTTCCTGGATCCTGCTCTCGCGCTCGAGCGGGGCCCCAACACGTTTACGTTTAGCAGCCCGATCCGAGTGTTTGCCCGCTTGGCGAGCGCGAACCTGCTCACGGGGCCCGGCGGCTCGATCGGCTCGGGCGATCTCGCGGGAGTCTTGATGTTCGTGGGCTACGCGCGGCGATTTTGATCACGCGCGCCCGACACCCGGCGTCGGGGACACAGCCGCCGAGTGCCGGCGTGCTTCACGCGTTCACATCTCATCATCCCGTACAGCGACCTCCTCGCGCGTCGATCGCCCCGTGAAGAGGTAGCGCCACGCGTCCTGCAGAACCGGCGTACCGTCCGCGTTGAGCGGCGTGTTCGCGTCGTTCGAGACGCTGCCACGCGCATTGTTGCCGACGAACCCTCCGCGTGGCAGCACGTCCGTGACGAGCATGTGGGTAAGGCCGTAGGGCGGCGCGCTCGTTTCCGGAGCAACGGGGGGCCCGAAACCGGCCATGCCGAGGGAGTCCCAGCTCGCCCGGATAGGCCGGAAGAATGAGTCGCGATCATGCGCGAGCCCGTAGTAGCGCTCCGACGGCGTCATGTGACTAGCAACCCACGGAACCGATTGCGTCCCGACGCTGTCCGTCACCGCAGCGAACAGCACCACGCGCGCCACCACCCGGACCTTGGCGATCACGGCCGCGAACCCGCCGCCCCCGGAGTGTCCACCGATGGCGATCTGCGACCACTTCGGTTTGTCGTGTGCGAGGTAGCGCGACCAGCCTTCCTCCGGATGCTGGGCGGCGAGGTACTCGAGCAGTTTTGTGAGGCGGTTATCGATGCTGTTCGCCACGTTCACGTCCACGATAGGACTGCGGTCGATCCCGTCCACGACTTCGAGACGCGCGTTCTCGTAGCACGTCGCAGGGTCGGGAGCAGTCGGGCACGCTTGCGCTATCCCCCCGCTGTTCACGTACATCAGACCGATAACGTGGTATCCCAGCCGCGCGGCCTCCCGCTGCACGAGCTGGAACTGTGCCGGGCGTTGCGGCGTGGCCGACCCGACGACGGTGCCCGGCAGGAACACGAACAGCTTGTGGTTCGTGCGGGCGGTCGTGTCGAGCCACACGTAGTGATCGTCGAGAAACCTGTCGATCGCGGGGTCGGTCGCGTGGGGTGCCACCACGTGCACGACGAGTGGGGCGGCAGACGCTCCAGACGTCTTTCCGGGAAAGGCCTCGTCGGCGTCAGCGTCCTCGCGCCCGGCGCCGCGCGCCGTCAAGAGGTAGCGCCAGGCGTCGCGCAAGAGCGGCGCGCCATCCCGGCCGAGCGGCGTGTTCAAGTCGTTGGACGGAGACCCGTGCGCGTTCGTGCCGACGAACCCGCCTATTGGCACCACCTCGGTGACGAGCATGTGGGTGAAGCCGTAGGGCGGTGCACTCGTCTCAGGGGCGATGAATTCCGGCCCCCAGGCCGCCATGCCGATCGAATCCCAGCTCGCACGGATGGCCGGGAAGTTTCCATCGCGATCGTGCGCCAGCCCCCAATAGCGCTCCGCGGGCGTCACGTGCGTGGCGACCCACGGAGCTGCTTGCGTACCGACACGGTCCACGACAGACGAGAACAGCACCACGCGAGCCACGACGCGGAGCTTCGCAAGCATCGCCGCCTCCCCGCCACCCTGGGAGTGGCCGCTGAGGGCGATCTGCGACCACTTCGGCTTGTCGTCTGCAAGGAAGCGTGACCACCCTTCCATGGGATAGTGGGCCGCGAGGAACCCGAGCAGCTTCGTGAGCCGGTTGTCGACGCTGTTGGCTTGGTTGACGTCTACCACGTCGCTCCGGTCGACCCCGTCCACAATCTCAAGGCGGGCGTTCTCGTAGCAGGCGTTGGGGTCCGGGACGCCAACGCACACGGTCCCGAGTTGCACGCTATTCGGGTACATCAAACCGATGACGTGGTAGCCGAGCCGTGCCGCCTCCTTCTGCACGAGCTGGAACATCCCGGGACGCTGGCGGCCGCCGGGCAGGAACACGAAGAGTTTGTGATTCGACCGGGCAGTCGTGTCGAGCCAGGCATAGTGATCGTCGAGCGCCTGATCGATCGCGGGGTCCGTGGCCTGCGGCGCTACGATGTGTTGGACGAGCGGGGCTGGAGGCGCCTCCGATAGCCGGTCGAACGTCGGCGGGATCGGCTCGACCGGCCCTTTGTCGGGGTTGCATGCCAGGGCGAGCGCGGTGAACGCCGCCAGCCCCGCGAACCTTTGATGGGTTGCACTCATGATCCGCCTCCTGCGAGGGTGATTGCCGCGCCCTCGACTGAGGGCTAGGTTTGGCCTGCGGAGCCAGTTTAGGGGAGTCGTGTCACGCCCTTGTGATGCGACCGTCACGCCGGCCGTAACGGCGACTCCACCCTGCTCGTGAGCCTCTGAACCGCGCCGCGCTTCGCCGAGGCCTCGCATGATCGAGCTCCGCCTGCTCGGGAGGTTGAGCCTCACCAGCGCCGATGGGCGCGACGTGCGGGCTCTGCTCGGCCAACCCCGACGCCTCGCGCTCCTCGCCTACCTCGCCGCCGCGACACCCCCAGGCTTCCATCGCCGTGACAGCCTGCTGGCATTTTTTTGGCCGGAGCTCGACCAAGAGCATGCCCGCGCGGCGCTACGCCAGGCGCTGCACGTAGTTCGCGACGCGTTAGGCGCGGACGCCGTTGCAAGCCGGGGCGACGACGAGATCGGCCTCGACATCGATCAGGTCTCGTGTGACGTGGCTGCCTTCGGCCGCGCGATTGATCGAGAGCAGTTCCGAGAAGCCCTCGATTTGTACCGAGGCGATCTGCTGGAAGGGTTCTTCATCTCAGACGCGCCGGAGTTCGAGCGGTGGCTCGAAACGGAGCGCACCCGGCTGCGCGAGGCGGCAGCGCGTGCCGCCCGGGCTTTGGTGGAGCACTACGAGACCCGCAGCAACCTCACGACGGCCGCGCACTGGGCGCGCCGGGCGATCGAGCTCGCGCCGAGTGACGAAGCGGCGGTGCGTCGCCTCATCAGCCTGCTCGACCGGCATGGGGACCGGGCAAGCGCCTTGGAGGCTTACGAGGGGTTTGCACGACGGGTCGCGGAGGAGTACGACGCCGAACCAGCCGCCGAGACGCGGGCGCTCGTCGCTGCTGTGCGGGCTCGGCAGCGGGCGGCGGTGTCGGTCCCGCTACTGCCGATGGACATCCTCGCGCGGCTCCGCGCCGGGCTCGCCAACCGCTACCGGCCGGAGCGTGAGCTGGCGCGCGGTCGGACGGCAGCGGTTTTCCTCGCCCACGACCTGAGGCACGATCGCCCCGTCGCGATTAAGGTGCTCCACCCCGAACTCGCCGCCGCAGTAGGCGCCGAACGCTTCCTCCGCGAGATCCAGCTCGCCGCCCGGCTGCAGCACCCCCACATCGTTGCGCTGCACGACTCGGGCGAGACGGATGGCCTGCTCTATTTCGTCATGCCGTACGTGGCGGGGGAGTCGCTGCGCGCCCGCCTTAAGCGCGAGCGGCAACTCCCGATCCCCGAAGCGATCCGCATCACGGGCGACGTGGCGCAGGCGCTCGGCTACGCGCACGGCCTGGGCGTGGTGCACCGCGACATCAAGCCGGAGAACATTCTGCTCGAAGACGGCCACGCCCTCGTGGCGGACTTCGGGATCAGCCGCGCGATCACCGCTGCGGGCAGCGAGCGGCTCACCGAGACGGGCATCGCACTCGGCACACCTGCTTACATGAGTCCCGAGCAGGGGGCGGAGGACGGACAGGTGGATGGGCGAAGCGATCTCTACGCGCTCGGCTGCGTGGCGTACGAGATGCTGGCCGGGGCGCCGCCGTTCACGGGCCCCACGGCGCAGGCGGTCCTCGCGCGGCACGCCGTGGATCCGGTGGCACCCATCCACACGGTGCGGGAGACCGTTCCGCCAGGCGTGGAGCGCGCCGTGTTAAGAGCGCTGGCCAAGGTCCCGGCGGACCGCTACCCCGGTGCCACCGAGTTTGCGCAGGCGATGACTAAGCCAGCCCTCGAGCAGGGGTCGCGCGGACGCCTATCGAAGAACTGGGGAGCAAGGCTCGCACTCGGCGTGGGCCTCTCGGCAGCAGCTACGCTGGCGCTGCTGATCGGCTTCAGCGTCGGGGGCGGGCGGGAGCGGCCGCATCTCCGGACCCCACCAACCGGCAACGCCGAGGCTTACGATTTGTACGAGCGCGCTAACGTGTTTCTGAAGCAGCGCCAGAATCGGGCGAATGATTCGGTCGCGATCACGCTGTTCGAGCGCGCCGTCGCGCTGGACCCAAGCTTTGCCGCCGCCCAGGCCGGGCTGGCTGGTGCCTACGCGCTGTGGGTCGGCGAATTTGCTCCAGAGGACACGGCGGCGCTGCAACGAGCCCAGGTGGCCGCGGAGAAGGCGCTGCGTCTCGACCCGAATCTCGCGGAGGCCCACCAAGCCCAGGCCCGCCTGCTGTGGGGGCCTTCGAACCACTTCTTCCACGAGCGAGCGGCCCAGGAAGACCGGCGGGCCCTGGCCCTCGACCCGAACATGGATCGGGCGCACCACAATCTGGGGAATATCTACCTGCACATCGGCCTGCTGGACGAAGCAGTCGTGGAGCTCCAGAAAACGCTCGCGATCTCGCCCCGCTCGGACAACGCCCTGCGACGCATCGCGGAGGCGCGCGCGTTCCAAGGGCGATATGATGAAGCCCTGAGGATCCTGACACAGGTAGACCCCGAGGCCAACCCGCCGTACTGGTATTATCAGATGGCGCTCGCGCTGCTGCACCTGGGGCGGAGCGACTCGGCCTCCGCGCTGATACAGAGCTACCTGAAGGCGCATCCCGAGGACCGAGGCGGCGTCGTCACGAGCGCGCGCGCGGTGTGGTTTGCCCTGGCGGGCAACCGGCCCGCCGCGGCGCGAGACATCCAGACGGCCGTCCAAAAGGGAAAAGGATACATCCACTTCCATCACGCCGCGTATCACATAGCCTTGGCGTACGCGCTGCTCCGCCAGGCCGACTCGGCCATACACTGGCTACGCCAGGCCGCCGAAGGTGGGTTCCCTTGCTATCCGCTGTTCGCAAGCGATCCGTTCCTGAATAACGTTCGTAACGACCCGGGGTTCATGGCCTTTCTGAGTGAGCAGAAGGCCCAGTGGGAGCGCTACCGGAGGACGCTGTAGGCGATCCGCTGCCCGAACACTAGCCAACCGGTGGGTCGGGTCGTCCGCGCGCACGGCCTGTGCGTTCGCGACGGGGTTCCCACGAAAAACGTCGCGTCCTGATGTCCGTCCAGAATGGTGTCGGTCTCGAGGCCCGCGAAAACGGTGCTCGGCGGCCTCTGCACCAGAGTACGTGCTGCTTTCGCTTGTGCAAGCAAGAGGAGCGATATCGGTGCACGCGCTGGTGCGCGGCCCCGAATCGCTCCTCACGAGCCCATTCGCGCGCTGCCGCGCGCTCAAGGGCGACCAAGCCCCTAACCCACGGGCACGCTAAAGCCCATCCGGGCCTCTTTACTTGTAGAGGGGTGTGTGGGGTTGACCACTGCTGAGACCCGGGCCGAATCCCCGCGGGCACGGTCGGGGTCATTCGGGACTATTCCCTTATGGAGGGGTGTGTGTCGCGACCGCCCCGATCAGACGCCGGGCCGAATCCCGGAGCACCTGAGTCAGGGAGCCCTGCGGGGGCCGTCGACGCTGACACGCTCGGCCCCATCCGGGACTACTTGTTAGTAGAGGGGGACATCTCGTGAAGAAGGCCAGAACGGTCTGCCGAATTGCGAGGTACTGGTAAGTAGGAAGAGGCGCTTCGTTACGAGCGGCTCAGAACCGTCTGCCGCAACTGGAAGGACTTATCCACAGAGAGGGTCGCGTCGTAGCGCTCCCCGCCCACCCTCAGAGGGCCATGCCCGACCGCCGGACCGCCGCCAAGCTGATTCGCTTCCATCCCGACGAACTCCGCGAGATCACGGAACGCGCCCGGCGCTCAGGCCTCACCCCGGCCCGCTTTATCCGCGAGACCGCGCTCGGCGCCCGGCCGCGCGCCCAGTCCCGCGCGGCCACGGGGCCCCTGCTTCGTGAACTCGCCCGCATCGGCCGCAGTCTCGACCAGCTCGCGCGCGTCGCCCAGGCGGGCCCTCGCGGCGCAGATGCGCGCTGCCCTGGAACAGCACGAGGCGCTTGTCCGACACCTCGTGCAACGCCATCGCCAGAAGGGAGGATCCACCCCGTGATCGCGACGACGTCGTCCGGTCGGCGCTTCGCCGTGCTGGCCCGCTACCTGCTGCGCGGCCGCTCGGGAGCGGAGACCGAGCGCGTGGCCTGGACCGCCGGGCGAAACTTGGGCCTCGACGACCCGGAGCTCGCGGCCGTGCTCATGCAGGCCACCGCCGATGAGAACCCGCGGGTCGAGGTGCCCGTCTATCACGTGACGATCAACTTCGACCCCAACGATCCGGTGACGCCCGCCGAGATGCAGGTCGTGGCCGACCGCGTGCTGCGGGATCTCGGCTTGGCCGAGCACCAAGCCCTGATGGTGGCCCACCACGACCGGGCGCATCCCCATGTGCACGTGATGGTGAACCGGGTGCACCCGGAGACGGGCGTGGCGTGGGAGCGCTGGCAGGACCGCCCACGGATCGAGCGCACGCTCCGGGAGCTCGAACGCGAGCTGGGGCTCCGCGAGGTGGCGGGCCGGCTCTACCAGCTCGAGGGCCAGGCGGCCCCGGAGCCTGCCCTGCTGACGAGCGGGGAGCGCCGGCAGGCCGAGCGCACGGGCGAGCCCGCGTTTCCTGATCGCGTCCGGGCCCATCTGTCCGAGCTGCGCGCCGCCCGCTCGTGGACCGAGCTCGAGGAACAGCTCGCCGCCCATGGGCTCCGGCTCGAGCGCAAGGGCCAGGGGCTCGTGATCACGGACGGCACGCACCAGGTCAAGGCGTCGCGCGTTGCGCGCGATCTCTCCCTCCGCCGGCTCGAGGAGCGCTTCCGCGCGCCCTATCCGGGCCGGGAAGCGGAGCAGGCGCGCCGGGAGCCCCCGAGCCGCGACGTGGGCCAGCTCCAGGGGGCCCTGGCCGAGTACGAGCGCGTGGCGGCGCTCGAGCGCGAGCGGGACCGGGCGACGAAGGAGCTCTATGCCGCACAGGCCCGGCGGTCCAACCTCGACCACGCGATCACCGCGGTGCAGGCAGCGGAGAAGGACTTCGACCGCGCGCTGGCCAGGGTCTATCGCGATCCGCCAGCCGCGCGGGAGCAGTTCCGGAACGCCGTCGCTCACGCCGGGCCGGAGCGCGCGGCGGAATGGCTCAATACCGAACTCGAGCGCTTTGGCGCGCTCCGGACCGTCGACCGGCCGCGGGCCCTGGGGCTCGGCGTCCGGCACGACGACGCGCCCGCACGCCTGGAGGCGCGCCGGGCCGCGGCCTCTGGGCGGGCGCTCGCGGAAGCG
>QHUD01000201.1 GCA_003221085.1 Gemmatimonadota bacterium | reverse complement strand
TCGAGCTTCAGCTCGGCGGCCATGATCCCTGCCAACCAGGCCACTTCCTTCGAGTGCTCCAGGATGTTCTGGCCGTACGAGGTGCGATAGCGCATCCGGCCCACGAGCTTCACCAGCTCCGGGTTCATGCCCTTAATGCCGGTCTCGTACACCGCCTGCTCGCCGGCTTCGAGGACCGAGGCGTCGACCTCCCCCCGGGCCTTGTCCACCACTTCCTCGATCCGCCCCGGGTGGATCCGCCCGTCGGTGATGAGGCGCTCGAGGGCCAACCGACCCACCTCGCGCCGGACGGGATCGAAGCACGAGACCACGACCGTGTCCGGCGTGTCGTCGATGATGACGTCCACACCGGTCGCCGCCTCGAACGCGCGGATGTTCCGCCCCTCGCGCCCGATGATCCGACCCTTCATTTCATCGGAGGGGAGGGCGACCGCCGACACGGTGCTCTCGGCGGTGGCCTCGGGTGCGAGCCGTTGGATCGCGATGGCGAGGATCTTCTTGGCTTCTTTGTCGGCACTGCGACGCGCCTGCTCCTTCAAGTCCCGAGCGAGGGCGGCGGCCTCGTTGCGGGCTTCATCCTCGAGCCGGTGCAGCAGCTCCTGCTTCGCCTCCTGCGCGGTGAGGCCGGCGATCCGCTCGAGCATGGCGCGCGCCTCCAGCTCCTTGGCGGCGAGCGCCTGATCCCGATCCTCCAGGGCCCGGCCGCGCAGCTCGAGGCCGCGGGCACGCTCCTCCAGACCGCCGAGTCGCTGCTCCACCAGCTGCTCGTGCCGCTCGATGTCGCGGCGCCGACGCCCCGCCTCCTCCTCGAAGACCTCGCGCGCCTGCATCAGCTCTTCCTTCGCCGCGAGGACTACCCGCTGTCGGGCTTCGCCCAGCAGCTGCTCGGTCTGCGCCGCCGCCGCCCGCGCCGCTGCGTCCGCCGCGCGGCGCTCGACCCAACGCCCGACCATGAAGAACAGCAGTCCCGCGGCGAGGCCTCCGCCGACGAGGGCTGCGAGAACCGCCAGCCAGTACGCCATAGGATCTATCTCCAGCACCGCTCCGCGGGAGGCGGAACGGAGACAATGCTCAGCCGACAACCGCCTTTCGCTTTCCTGGCGGCAGCAGCTTGGTCAGGTCATCAGCCAACGCCGCGAGCCGTGCGGCCACCTCGCGCTCGCCCTTCTTCGCTTGAAATAGCTCGTTCGTGATGTCCAGCGCCGCCAGGATGGCCGCTTTGTGCGTTTCGACGATCGGTCCTTGCGCCAACACCTTCTTCAGGGCCTGGTCGACGTACGCGGCGACCTCTCGCGTGTACTCGGGCGGCAGGTCGGACCGCACCGTGTATTCCTCGCCGCCGATCATCACCTTGACGGCGTGCTTCTTGGCGCTCACTGAGGCGCCCCCTCCCGGCCGGCGCTCGGCGCGCTCCCACCTGCCGCAGCGCTGCCCCCCGCCGCGCGCGCCCCGCCGTTGCCACCGGCCTCGCGCGCTTGCTCCTCGAGAAACGTGAGGCGGGAGAGGAGATCGTGCACCCGCGCGC
Organism: Gemmatimonadota bacterium; assembly: GCA_003221085.1. Classification (GTDB taxonomy): domain Bacteria; phylum Gemmatimonadota; class Gemmatimonadetes; order Gemmatimonadales; family GWC2-71-9; genus AG41. The sequence goes on along the minus strand of QHUD01000201.1, from coordinate 19,238 downwards.
GCGCCGCCTCGACCCGCTGGCGCAGCGCCTTGTTCTCCTGCTCCAGGTCCGCCAGCCGGCTCCGCGTCTCGGCGTCGGGTTTGGCGGCCGACCCGCCGGCTCGCCCGCCGCTCTCCTTCAGCTCCCCTTCAGCCTTGACGGCGCGCGCGCGCCACCCCGCCAGCTCGTCCGCCACGTGGCGAAGGATGGTCTCGAGCTGGTCGAGCACCTGCGCATCAGCTCTCTCGCCGTCGTACGCCAAGCTCACCCTCCAGAGCCTCGAGCCCCCGTGCGAGCAGCGCATCCACATCCCGCTCGCGCAGCGTCCGCTCGGGATCGCGGAACGTGCAGTGCCAGGCGACGCTGCGCTGCCCCGCCGGGATGCCGGGCCCCCGATACTCGTCGAACACCTCGAGGCGCTCGAGCAGCGGACCCACGGTCTGCCGCAGGACGTCAGCCACTTGGGCCGCGGTCACGCCCGGTGGCAGCACCAGTGCGAGGTCGCGCTCGACTGGCGGCTGCAGCGGCAGCGGCCGGTAAGCGACCAGGGTGCGCTCCGCGGCGGACAGTCGCACCTCGAACCCGAACAGCGGACCTGCCCATACCGGCGCGTCCGCCTCGAGGGGACCCGCCCGCCCCACCACCTCTCCCCCCCGTTGCACCGCCACCCAGCCCACCTCCCCGCCCGTTGCCGGTTCCACGGTACAGCCCGGGGCGGCGACCCTCAGAGCTAACTCAAAGTGGTACTTCAGGTCCCATATGTCCATATCAGGTACTTTCGCACCCTCGGACCAGTGGGGCGGGCGGCGCGCTCCGGTGAGCACGCCGGCGACCGCAGTCCATTCCTCGGGTGCCCCCGTGCTCCCCGTCCCCTTCCGGAAGACGGTCCCGACCTCGAACAGTCGGATGTCTCGGTTCCGATTCGCCCAGTTGTACTCGATCCGTCGCACCAGGCCGGGCTCCAGGCGGCGCCGCAGGTAACTCTCCTCCGCGGACAGGGGGTTGAGGATGGGTACCGCGTCGGGGCCGTCGGGAGGCCCGAGCGGCACGGTGCGGGCCTCGAGCAGACCGGCGCGCGCGAGCTGCTCTCGGACTCGTGCCCGCGCCCGCTCTTCCGGCGCATCCGGCACCGTGCCCGGCCGGTATGCGCGCAGCTCATCGGGGAAGGCGTCATAACCCTTCAGGCGGGCGACCTCCTCGACCAGATCCACCTCGCGCGTCACATCTGGTCGCCAGCCCGGTACCTGCACGGCGAGCCGGCCGTCTTTTGGCGCCACGAAGAAGCCCACCGAGGTGAGCAGGCGCTCCGTTTCGGGCCGCTCAAGCGTCACACCGAGGAGCCGGCTGACGCGCTCGGGGCGGAGGAAGATCGTCCGCTCTTGCTGGGGCTCGGGCCACAGGTCGAGGGCCGGCGCGCGCACCTCGCCCCCCGCCACGGCGACGATCAGCTCTATCGCCCGCCGCAGCGCATCCGGCATCCCCAGCATATCGATGCCGCGCTCGAAGCGATAACTCGACTCGCTCGACAGCTCCAGCGCCCGACGCGTACGGCGGATACGGGTAGGCTGGAAGTAGGCGCACTCGAGCACGAGATCCTTCGTGGTAGCACTCACCTCCGACTCGGCGCTCCCCATCACGCCCGCGACAATCGTGGGGTGCTCGGCATCGCAGATCGCGGTCATGTCCGCCGTGAGCGTGCGCGTCACGCCGTCCAGCGTGACGATCTGTTCGCCCGGCCGTGCGCGCCGCACCACGACGGCCGGCCCACGCAGCTGCGCGAGGTCGAACCCGTGGAGTGGCTGGTTCAGCTCGAAGAGGATGTAGTTGGTCGCGTCGACCACGTTGTTGATCGGCCGCTGGCCCACGGCGGCGAGCCGCTGGGCGAGCCACGCGGGGCTTTTCTCGACGCGCACGCCCCGGATGACGGCGATCATGTAACGGGGAGCCCCTTCGGGGTCCTCGAGGCGCACCTCCACCCCGTCCACCACGCCCCGGGCGGACTGCCGGACGGGCGGACTGACCGACAGGGGCGTCGCACCGGGAATCGGCGGCAGCTTCACCGGCGCGCCGAGGGACGCCCCCACCTCGCGAGCGACCCCCTTGTGACACAGCAGATCGGGGCGGTTGGCGGGCACATCAATGACGATCTGGTGATCGGCAATCCCCATCGCATCGATGAAGCGCGTGCCCGGTGCCGCGGTGGTGTCGAGCTCGAGGATCCCCGCGTGGTCGGCGCCGAGTCCGAGCTCTTTCGCGGAGCACAGCATGCCGTTCGACTCGACGCCGCGGATCTTCTTGCGCTCGAGCTTCAGCCCGCCAGGCAGGACCGCCCCCACCGGGGCGTAGGGGTAGGTTTTGCCGGCCTGGACGTTCGGCGCACCGCACACGACCTCGACGGGAGCGGCGCCACCTCCCCTATCCACGAGACAGAGCGACAGGCGATCAGCGTCGGGGTGCTTCCTGACTTCGAGCACGCGGCCGATCAAGACGTCAGCCAGGTCCTGATGCAACGGGACGACGGTGTCGACGGCGGCGGCGTGCAGCGTGAGCCGGTCCGCGACGTCGCGCGCGTCGAGCGGCAGGTCGAGCAGTGCTTCGAGCCAGCGACGCGAGATGATCATCGCGCGCCTCCGGCGAATTGCCTCAGGAAGCGGACGTCGCTCTCGAACAGCAGGCGGATGTCGGGAATCCCGTGGCGGGTCATCGCGATCCGCTCGGGGCCCATGCCCCACGCGAATCCGGTATACCGCTCGCTGTGCCTCGACAGATCTGGCACTGCACGTCCATCTCGGCCGAGGGCTCGGTGAACGGGAAGAACGACGGCCGGAACCGCACCCGCGTGTCCGCGGCAAAGAACTTGCGCGCGAACGTCGCGAGCGTGGCCTTGAAATCCACGAAGCTGATGCCCTCGTCCACCGCCAGGCCTTCGATCTGCTGGAACACCGGGGAGTGCGACGCATCGAACGGGTCGCGACGGTACACCTGTCCCGGGATGACGACCCGGATGGGCGGCGGGTAGCGCTCGAGCGTGCGGATCTGCACCGGCGACGTGTGAGTGCGGAGCAGCACGTCGCTGCTCAAATAGAACGAGTCCTGGGCGTCGAGGGCCGGGTGGTCCTTGGGGAAGTTGAGGGCGAAGAAGTTGTAGCGCTCGGTCTCGGCCTCGGGACCTACGGCACGCGTGAACCCGAGCTCGCGGAAGATGTCACAGATCTCGTCCACGACCTGGGTGACCAGGTGGAGCCCACCCTGCCAGCCGGCGCGGCCGGGCATGGTGAGGTCCAGTCCCGTGACCGTGCCGGCGGCGTGCTTGAGCTCGCGCTCGCGGGTCGTGAAGGCGGACTCGAACTCGCGCTTCAGCGCGTTCGCCGCCGCGCCGACCTCCTTTTTGGAGGCCGGGTCGAGCTTGGGTAAGCGCCCGAGAATCTGGGTGAGTGCGCCGGCCTTGCGTCCGAGGATCTCGGTCTTGAGATCGGACAGCCGGCGCTCGTCCGCCTGCGGAATTTCCTTCAGACGCTCCCGCAGCTCGGCGAGGGCTGCCAGGAGGTCGCGCATGGTTAGAGCGCCTGCTTGGCGACCTCCGCGAGCTGCTGAAACGCCACGGGTTCACGGACCGCGAGGTCGGCCAGCACCTTGCGGTTGATCTCGACGCCGGCCTTGCGCAGCCCGTTCATCAGGCGGCTGTAGGACAACTGGTGCAGCCGGGCGGCGGCGGTGATGAGCGTGATCCAGAGCCGACGGAAGTCGGCTTTCTTGCGGCGCCGGTCGCGGTAGGCGTACTTCTGCGCCCGCTCGACCGACTCCTTGGCTGCCTTCCACAACTTGGACCGCCCGCCGAAGTACCCCTTGGCGAGCTTCATGATCTTGTTCTTGCGCTTCAGGCGCGCGACGTTGCTTTTGACGCGGGGCATGAGCCGCTCCTTATACCATCAGCAGCCGCTTGAGGCGGGCTTCGTCGGCCTTGGACACCATCGCGGGTTTGCGCAGGTGGCGCTTCCGCTTGGGGTGCTTCTTGGTCAGGATGTGGCTCTTGTACGCGTGATACCGCCGCAGCCGGCCGGTCCCCGTCAGCTTGACGCGTTTGCGGAGCGCGCGCTTGCTCTTCTGCTTTGGCATCTGAATCCTCGTAGGTGTCAGGTGCCGGGTGTCAGGTGTCAGGGCCCGCCGGCACCCGACACCTGACACCTGACACCTTCATTTCGGCGCCAACACCATCGACATGTTGCGGCCCTCGAGCTTGGGATCTTGCTCGATCTTGGCCACGTCCTTGAGCTCATTCGCGACCCGGTCGAGCACCGCGCGCCCCAGGTCGATGTGGGCCATCTGCCGGCCCCGGTACATCATCGTCACCTTCACCTTGTTGCCGTCCTGCAGGAACTCGCGCGCGTGCCGGGTCTTGAAGGCGAAGTCATGATCGTCGATCCCCGGGCGGTACTTCACCTCCTTCAAGTGGATAACGTGCTGCTTTTTCTTCGCCGCCCGCGCTGCTTTCGCCTCCTCGAACTTGAACTTGCCGTAGTCCATGATCTTCGCGACCGGGGGTCGCGCGAGCGGAGCCACTTCGACCAGGTCGAGGCCTCGCTCCTGCGCCGCGGCCAACGCTTCCTCGACGGTCAGCACGCCGAGCTGCGCTCCGTCTGGGGCGATCACGCGGATGGGGCTGATCCGGATCTGCCGGTTGACTCGGATGCGCGGCGCTTTGTTGTTCGGGCTTTCGATCGCCAGGTGCCGTTCTCCTCCACGAGAAAGAAAAAGCGGACTCCGGGGCTAGGGAGATCCGCTTCGCGTCGTCCGTCGTTCGTCTTCCGTCGTCCGTAGGTACGGAGCACGGATGACGGACTACGGAGCACGTCGTCTCGGAACCCTAGAGCACTCTCCCACCGGAGAGGCAGCGGGTGAGGCGCGCTTAGGCGCCCGCTTGCCGTATTGTCGGCGCTAAGTCTAGCCCGCCAGAAGCGGGTCCACAAGAGCGAACGCCTTCCCTTCACGCCCCAAGCGACCCGCGACCACGGCCGGATCATGCTCGAAGCACAGCAGCCAGCCTTCCGCTTCCGCGCGTGCGTACAGCCGTCGCTTCGACTCGAGGGTCACGAGCGGCTCGAGGTCGTACCCCATGATCCACGGGAGCGGCAGGTGGGCGCTGGTGGGAACGAGGTCCGCCAGGAAACACACCCGCTCACCCCCGCTCTCGACCAGTATGGACTGGTGATAGGGCACGTGCCCCGGCGTCGGCAGGCACCGGATACCGGGGAGTGGCTCCGCCTCGCCGTCGACCAGCGTGAAGGGGACCGCCTCGAAGTTGGGCGGGAGGTAACTCGCCGCGGTGCGCTCGTTGGTGTGTCGGGCGAACTCAAGCTCTCCCCGCTGGACCACATACCGGGCGTTGGGGAAGCTGAGGGTCACGCGGCCCGACTGATCACGGTATGTATTGCCGCCCGCGTGATCGAAGTGCAGGTGTGTGTCGATCACCCAGCGGACGTCGCCGGGCCGGTAGCCGAGCTGCGCGAGCGCATCTTCCAGCTGGGTGCGCCCGTCTTTGCCTGCGTTCGCGACGCCGTAGATGTCTTTGAACTTGTCGTCTTCCTTGTTGCCGAGCCCCGTATCCACCAGGACGAGCCCCGCGTCGTGCTCGACCAGGAGACAACGGAGCGCCAGGGGAATCCGGTTGCGCTCGTCGGCCGGGATGCGGCGTTGCCACAGGGGCTTGGGCACGACACCGAACATGGCGCCGCCGTCGAGCCGCTGCGTCCCGCCCTCGAGCGCGTGGCAGGTGAGGCGGCCGACGCGGAAGGTGGTGTGGCTCATTCAGGTGCGGAGTGCGGAATGCGGAGTGCGGAGTTAACCGGAAGGGTCGGTCGTAGGTCGACGCTCGCATTGCCACGCCGCATTCCGCACTCCGCATTGCGCACGTTCTTGTGCCGCGGCCGGTCGTGCAGATCGACCAGCTGCTCCAACGTCTCGACACCCCGTTCCCGCGCCCGCTCGAGCAGCGCTCGCAGGACGTGCGCGGTCGCGAGCGCATCCCCGAATGCGCGATGACGCGCCAGGTTCTCGATGCCGAAGAACGCCGCCACGTGGTCGAGCCCGCGGTGGCGCAGCTCGGGTACGAGGCGGCGGGTGAGGCGGACCGTGCACAGAGGCTTGCCACGGGGGGTCGGAACACCGGCCGCGAGGCACTCAGCCTCGAGGAAGCGCCAGTCGAAATGGGCGTTGTGGGCGACGAACACGCCGGCCTCGAGGGCGTGTCCCAGACGGGCGACGACGTCGGCGAAGCGCGGGCGCCCGGCGACCAGACTGTCGGTGATGCCGGTGAGGCGCGCCACCCACGGGGGGATCGGGATACCGGGATCGAGCAGCGCCGCAAACGCGAGATGGACGGTTCCCCCCTCGAGGATCGCCACCGCGAGCTCGAGGATGCGACCGCCCTGTTGGGCCCGCGTGCCGGTCGTTTCCACGTCCACGACGGCGAAGCGGGAATGCTCGAGGGCCAGTGGCGCCGGGCTAGAGGTCATCCCGCCGGAGCGGCAACGTCATGCACCGGGGACCGCCGCCGCCCCGCACCAGCTCGCTCCCGTCCATCGTGATTACCGCCCGCCCCCCGTCGTCCACGCCGTCATCCCCCGCCAGCAGGTTCGCGGCGGACACCGTCTTGAACCCGGCGTGGTCGAGCTCGCGCAGCGTCGCCTCGTTGCGGGCGTAGGTGACCGTGACGCCGGGGCGCACCGCGAAGAAATTGCAGGCCGAGGACCACTGCTCGCGCTCTTGCAGCGAGCGGTCCGAGCCGCCGCAGAAGACCGGCTCGAGCGGGTGATCCACCGCCTGCATCGCGGCGAAGAAGTTGGGCATCTCCTTCACCCCTTTGGATTTCTTGCGGCGGTGCAGCACCGCCAGGCGTTCCGGCCCTACGAAATGCGGCGGATAGACGCAGCACAGCTCGCGGTCGAGCTGCGTGAAGATCATGTCCAGATGGATCGCGGTGCGCTCGTTCGGGAGGACCACGACGATGACGTCCTTCACGCCGCAATGCTCGAACACCAGGTCGCAGAGATGATCGAGCGCCGCCGGGCTCGATCGCTCGCTGAAGCCGAGCAGCAGCAAGTCGGGACGGACCGGGTGCACGTCTCCCCCCTCGAGCGTGTAGTTGTTGCGCTTCTCCTCCGACCCGTCGTACAGGATCCCGGCGTTCTCGAGGCACGGGTGATAGCGGAACAGCGCCTTCACCAGCAGCTCCTCGGTCCAGCGGACCCCGTAGCGCATCGAGCCGATGATCGAGTGCTCGCCGATCACGATTCCCACGTCGCGAGTGAAGAAGAGATTCGGGAGGGGCGGCAGCGCGAAGCCCGTTTCGTTGAGCGCCCGGGCGATCGGCCCGGCCGCTTCGAGCGCACCCTCCACCATCACCCCGACGAGCTCCTCGGGAGAGAGCGCAGCGAGCTGTTTTGCGAGGGCGTCCGACGGCACGACCTCGAGGGCCCGGGTCACGAGGAACTCGCGCACGTCGGGGCGCGCCACCAGCTCCGTCAGGAGGGTGCGCACCTCGTACACCTGGGCGAAGCGCTCCAGCACGGACACGAACCGGCGGTGCTCGCGCTGCGCGAGCTCCAGGTCGATGATATCGTCGTAGAGGTAGTCCTCCCGGTTGCCGGGGGTGACCGCCACCAGCTCGCGGCCGGGCGTATGGACCAGCACGGTCCGGAGGGGGCCGATTTCACTTGTGACGTGCACGCGCGCCATGGGGGCGGAATCTAAGCGTGCCGCCGCTCTCCGGCTAAGTGACGGCGAAGGGTGATGTTACGGTTCCCCGACTGACACGTGCGGAATGCGGAAATGCGGAATGTCAAGGTGAGCGTCGCTTAGCGAAAGACCTCTCCTATCAATTCCGCACTCCGCATTCCGCACTCCGCATTTGTGTTTTAGCGGTTCGCCAACGCAAAACTCAGCGTCTCGAGCTCCAGCGCCATGTTGACCGACTTGACCGCCACGTCGCTCGGCACCGTGAGCTGCACCGGGGCGAAATTGAGGATCGCCTTCACTCCCGCGCGCACCAGCCGATCCACGACGTCCTGCGCCGACTCGGCCGGGGTCACGACGATGGCGATATCGCTCGGCTCCTTGGCGAGGTCGGTGTCCAGGTGGCGGATATCCCGCACCACCAGGCCATTCCAGCGGGAGCCGATTTTCTTCGGGTCCTTGTCGTAGATCGCGGCGACGTGGAAGCCGCGCTGCCGGAAGCCGGGGTACTGCGCGAGCGCACTGCCGATGCGGCCCGCGCCGACGAGCACAACCCGATGCGTGCGGCGCAGGCCCAAGATGTCGCGGATCCGGGCGGTGAGCTCGGGGACGGAATAGCCCAGCCCGCGCTTGCCGAACGAGCCGAAGAACGAGAGGTCCTTGCGCACCTGCGCGGAGGTCGTGCCGCCGCGCCGCGCGAGCTCGGCCGAGGAGATGGTGGCCTGGCCCTGGGCGTCGAACTGCTCGAGGAACCCCAGGTACAACGAGAGCCGGCGCACCGTGCTCTCGGAAATCTTCCGCATTGTGAATTATTTCACAATCCTGCGGTCCAACGCAAGAGCCGGACGAAGACTTCGGGGCCGAGCGTTTCGGGACGCGCCGCCGGGTCGACCTCGAGCGTGGCGAGCCCCGCGCTGACCTGCGCCGCACGCCTCCCGGTCGCCGCGACCAGGACGTTGCGCAGCTGCTTGCGGCGCCGCGTGAAGCATGCCGTGACGAACGCGCGGAAGGCTACGAGCTCATCCGGCCCGACGAGCGGCGGGGCGAGCGGGGTGAGGCGCACCAGCACGCTCTGCACCTTGGGCGGCGGCGTGAACGCCCCCGCGCGCACCGTGAAGAGCCGCTCCACGCGACACACTGCCTGGACCCCCACCGACAGGGCGCCGTAGGTCTTTGACCCCGGCGGAGCGGCGAGCCGATCAGCGACCTCGGCCTGCATGAGAAACACGATGCGGGCGGGGAGTGGCGGCGTGAGGGCTTTGTCGATCAGGGGAGAGGTGATGGCGTAGGGGATGTTGCCGACGATCTTGAAGTGCGGAGTGCGGAGTGTGGAGTGCGGAGTGATAAGAGCGTGCCAATCGAGTCGGAGCGCGTCCCCGGGCACGACCGTCAACCCGTCCATTCCGCACTCCGCATTCCGCACTCCGCATTCTCGTGCCAGCCGCCGATCCTTCTCGATGGCGATCACCCGGAGCCCGCGGGCGAGCAGCTGCTCGGTGAGGCTCCCCTTCCCCGCCCCGATTTCGAGCACGACGTCGTCGGGCGCGGGCTCGAGCGCGTCGACGATGCGTTGCAGGATGTTCCGGTCGGTGAGGAAGTGCTGGCCGAGCCGCTTGTCCGGGATCACACCTTCACGATGACGACCGTGCGGTCGTCGGCGGGTGGGGCGCCGCCGGTGAATCCGGCGAGGTCGGCGTGCACGGATTCGAGGATTTCGCGCGCAGACCGGTCTTGCAATCTCGCCACGTGGCCGAGCACGCGTTCTTCGCCAAACCGCTGGCCACTCACGCCCAGCGCCTCGGCGACGCCGTCGGTGAAGAGGCAGATAATCGCTTCGCGCGGCGCCCACGTGAGCGCGGCGTCCTTCCCCGGCGTGGTGGCGAGACCGAGCGGGGGCCGGGTGGCCTCGAGCCGGACCGCCGCGCCCGTCCGCGTGGACACGAGAAACGCATGCGGATGCCCGGCGTTGGCGAACGTGATCCGCCCGGCCTTCGGATCGACCGCAGCGTAGAACACGGTGAGGAACATCTCCGTGCTCGCGAGCTCGTCGGCCAGCGATTCTTCGAGCCGGCGTAGCACCTCGGTCGGCGTCTCGGCCGATTCGGCATGGATGCCGGAGGCGGCCATCACGAGCGCCATAATCAGCGCGGCACCGAAGCCGTGGCTCGTGACGTCGCCGATCATCAGGCCGATGCGTTCCGCCCGCAGATTGAGGAGGTTGTAGAAGTCGCCGCCCACGGACTCGGCCTGGCGGCAACGCGCGGCCACGTCCACCCGCGACCCGAGCACGCTCGGGGGCGGCAGCAGCTTGAGCTGGAGATCCCGCGCCAGCTCGAGCTCCCGCAGGACGCGCTGCTGCCCGAGGTCGCGGGCGACGAGGCGCGCGTTCTCGATCGCCGCGCCGATCTGATTCGCGATCGCGGCCACGAGCTTTCGGTCGCCGGCGGTGAACGCGTCTCCCCCCACGCGGTCCGTCAAATTGATCACGCCGATCGGCTTGCCGCGCGCCCCGGGGGCCGCGTAGAGCACCGGGACCGACAGGAACGCCTTGCCGCGGTAGGTGCGGCCTTCGGGGCAGCCTGGATTGACGGCCGTGGGATCGGTGGGGTCGTAGCTCACGATTCGCATTTCGCGGAACACCCGCGCCGCGACCGAGCAGGCGTCGTCCACCTCGATCGGCTCCACGTCCTGCGGGGTCATGCCGCGCGCGGCCACAATCTTCAGCACCTTCTGCTCGGCGTCGTGCACCAGGAGCGTCGCGCGGCGCGCCCCGACCACCGTCGATACCTCGCGCAGAATCCGCTCGGCCGCTTCGTCGAGGCGGATGGTGTGGCCGAGGATCTCGCTGATCGTATAGATGAGGTCGATCTCTTCATACCGCTCGGACAGCTCCGCCGCGACCTGCGTCGCGTCGCGCTCGGCCGAGAGCACGGAACCGACGATCTCGGCCAGTTCCCGAGCGCGCTCCGGGCTCACGCCCGGCGTGCGTGCCTTGCCGCGTCCGCCGTTGGCGATCTCGAGCCACAGTCCCTCGGTGTCGGGAATCGCTTCGAGCCGCGCCGACCCTTCGGACGCGCCGGGCTCGCCCTCGCGCCGCAGGCGCAGTCGCGTCCCGGTAAGCCGCTCGAGCAACGGCAGCAGCCGCTCGACCCGGGTCAACCCGCCCGGAGCGTCAGGCACACGGAGTTGCCTTTCTCGTTGAAGGCGACCTGGTCCATGAGGCTCTTCAATACGAACAGACCGCGGCCGTCCTCGCGCTCCAGACGCTCGGGGAGCGTAGGATCGGGAACGCCCTTGGGGTCGAAGCCGTTGCCCTCGTCGGTCACATGCACGCGCACGGCGTCGTGCGCCACCTCGACGCGCACGTGTACGACGCGACCCGGGTCCCGGTGGTTCCCATACGCGATGGCGTTGGCGAGCGCTTCGGCGAAGGCGGTGCGGAAATTGAACCGGATACGGCGGGGGGAGAGGGGGCCACCCGGCAGCTGGTCCGCGATCAGCTCCACTGCCCGGCCCACGTAGTCGAGGTCGCTCGGCACATCGAGCGAAAGCTCGGTGTCGCCTCCCGTCGCCCGCCGGCGAACGTGGAGGGGCTGCGGGGGCTGCGGGGGCTGCGGCTGGGTCACGGGCTAGAAGGCAGCGAGCGCTTCCTCGGGCGTTCTGGCGATGGCGAAGAGCGTGTCGAGCTTGGTCAGCTCGAAGAGTGTCTGCAGGTCTTCATTCAAGCCGCAGAGCCGGAGGTCCCCGCCCTGCTCGCGGATCTTCTTCGAGAGCGACACCAGCACGCCGAGACCGGAGGAGTCGATGTAGCCGGTCTTGGTGAAGTCGATGACGAACTTCCTGCCGCCACTCTCGAGGGTGTCGAGGACCTTCTGCTTCAGCTCCTGACGGTTGCCGACGATCAGCTGGCCGTCCACCCCGACCACCACCACGCCCTGCTTGTCCTTCTTGAGACTGAAGCTCATGACCGCTCCCCCGCTTGAAGGACGGCGACCGCCGCCGTGTCCACAATATCATCGGCCGTGGCGCCCCGCGACAGGTCGGCGACGGGGCGCGCCAGGCCCTGGAGAATCGGCCCGATCGCTTCCCAGCCGCCCAGGCGCTGCACCAGTTTGTACCCGATGTTGCCACTGTCAAGATCGGGAAAGACGAGCACATTGGCCCGCCCGGCGGCGCGTGAGCCCGGAGCCTTGCGCGCCGCCACCTGGGCGACGAGCGCGGCGTCGGTCTGCAGCTCCCCGTCGAATGCGAAATCGGGGCGGCGTCGCGCGAGGCTGTCGAGTGCTTGGCGCACGCGCTGCACGCGCGGTCCGGCCGCGCTGCCCTTGGTGCTGTAGGACAGCAACGCGACGATCGGCTCGTCGCCCACGATGCGCCGGCGATCCCGCGCGGCCGCCACCGCCGAATCGGCGAGCTGCTCCGGGCTCGGCTCGGGCACGACCGCGCAATCGGTGAAGGTGAGCACGGCGTCGCCCCGCACCATGTAGAACGCACCGCTCACCGTCGTGATCCCGGGCGCGGCGCCCACCGCCCACAGGGCGGCGCGGATCGTGTCGCCGCTCGGGAAGGTGGCCCCGCCAACCATGACGTCGGCGCGCCCCAGCCCGACGAGCGCGGCGCCGAAGGTGAGGGGGTGCTCGAGGGCGGCAGCGGCGGCGGCGTCGGTCGAGAATTTGTCCGGGTGACGCGACCGAAGGAGGCGCACCATCTCGGGGAGCGGGGAGCGGGGAGCGGTACCTTCCAGGAGCTGGACTCTCCCCAGCCCCAGTTGCTCGATGCGGCCCGCGGCGGCGCGCACGCGCTCGTCGGTCCCCTCGGGCAGCACGATGCGGCGACCGGCGCGGCGGGCCCGCTCGTACACCGAGTCGCGAAATGTCACTTGCCGAACTTTTGCCGGAGCGCCTTTTGGACCGCGGGGTGGACGAGCTGTGACACGTCGCCGCCGAACCGTGCGACTTCGCGCACGAGGCTCGAGCTCAGGTAGGTGAGGTCGAACGCGGGGACCAGGAACACCGTCTCGATCCCCGGCGCCAGGTTGCGGTTCATGAGCGCCATCTGGAACTCGTACTCGAAGTCGCTCACGGCGCGCAAGCCGCGGACGATCACTGTCGCCCCCGCCATGCGCGCGAAGTCGGCCAGCAGCCCGTCGAACGAGCGGACCTCCACGCTGGGATCCTCGACCGCCTGGAGGATCAGCGCCACGCGCTCTTCCAGGGTGAAGAGGGGCTGCTTCGCCACGTTCACCGCCACGGCGACGATCACGCGGTCGGCGAAGCTCTTGGCGCGGCGGATCAGATCCTCGTGCCCGCGCGTGATTGGGTCGAATGATCCCGGGTACACGGCGAGGCGGAGGGCAGGAGTCGTCATGGAGCGTAGATGAACGTCACGGCGGTGTCCCCGTAGCGCCGGGTGTCGTCCCCGGGAATAGGCCGATCGGCCCCGTGCTCGATCGAGAAGCTGCGCGCAAACGGGGTCAGCCGGAACAGCGCCACGAGCAGTGCGGCCTGCTCCCCGGCGTACGGCGGGTCCGCGAACGCGACGTCGTACTGCCCGGCGTGGAGCCGCTCCGCGAACTTGAGGGCATCGACGCGATGCACCGCCGCGCGGTCGTCCACTTTGAGGAGCGTGATGTTAGCTTTGAGCGACGACAGCGCGAGCCGGTGGATTTCCACGAAATCCGCGCTCACGGCGCCGCGCGAGAGGGCTTCGAGGCCCAGCGCGCCCGAGCCTGCGAACAGATCGAGCACCCGCGCCCCTCGGAGTGGGCGCTGCAGGATGGAAAACCACGCCTCGCGCACGCGGTCCCCGGTGGGCCGGACCGTGTCCCCCGCAGGTGTCTTCAACCGACGGCCTTTGAACTCGCCGGCGATGATCCGAATCATGCCGCTCCCCGCTCCACCCCGAGTGCGGAGTGGGGAATGCGGAATGCGGAATTGCAGTGGAAGGTCGATCGTCGCGCGACCCCCACACTGAGATTCCGCACTCCGCACTCCGCATTCCGCACTGTCAAACACTGGGCGCCATCGCTGCCACCCGCGCCTGCAGCGTCGTCCGCCCCTGCCACTCGTCGCGCTCCAACCGGAACGCCACGTCCAGCCGCTCGGCGAGCCAGTGGTCGGGAATGGCATCGGCCCATTGGAACGCGATCGCCGGAAGCACGCCCGACGCATCGTCCAAGGTAAAGCGCAGGTGGTTCGTCCCGACGCGCCGCGCGCCCACCGCGCGGGCTTGCCGCACGCCGAACACCGGCGCGGGATTGCCCGGGCCGCACGGCTCGAGGTAGCGGATCAGCTTCTCCAGCTCGTCGCTCACGAGGCCCAAGGGAAGCTCCAAGTCGACCCGCTGCGCGGGCACTAGGTCGTCGGGGCCCAGAAGCTCACCCGCGACTGCCAGAAACGCAACACGGAACTCGTCGTAGCGCTCCCGGCGGATGGTGAGCCCGGCCGCCATGGTGTGGCCCCCGTACTTCTCGAGATGGTGGCCGACCCGATGCAGCGCCGCGTGCAGGTCGAAGCCCGCGACGCTCCGGCCGGAGCCCCGGCCCAGCTCGCTCCCCTCCTCCCAGCCGATGAGGACGGTAGGCCGTCCATAGCGCTCCACCAGACGGGACGCCACGATTCCGATCACCCCCGGGTGCCAGGTGTCCGCCGCCAAGACGAGCGCTCGGTCTTCCGGCCGCAGCACACGCTCGGCCAGCTCGACCGCCTCGTCGAGGATGCGCTGGTCCAGGGCTTGGCGCCGGGCGTTCAGCGTCTCGAGCTCGCGGGCGATCGCCGCCGCCTCCTGCGGATCGTCGGAGAGCAGCAGCCGCAGGCCGTCGTTGGCGTCCCCGATCCGTCCTGCCGCGTTCAGGCGGGGCGCCAGGATGAACCCGACGTGGCCCGATTTGATCGGCTTTCCCGCGAGTCCCGCCGTTTCGATCAGCGCCCGCACGCCCGTCCAATGCGACTCCGCGAGCAGCTTGAGCCCGTGGCGCACGAGGATGCGGTTTTCGCCCGTGAGCGGCACGACGTCGGCCACCGTCGCGAGCGCCACCAGGTCGAGGAAGTGGAGCGGAAGATGGGGGGACAACCCCAATGCGGGCACGAGTGCCTGCGCCAGCTTGAACGCGACCCCGGTGCCGCACAGGTCCTTGTCTTGGGACGGGCAGTCGGCGCGCCGCGGATCGAGCACGGCGGACGCGGGGGGCAGCTCGTCACCCGGGAGATGGTGGTCGGTGACGATGACGTCGATGCCCGCCGCGCGCGCGGCGCGCACCGCCTCCACCGCGGTGATGCCGCAGTCGCAGGTGATGATGAGCCCGGCACCGAGGCGGCGCGCTTCCGCCAGGCCGGCGGGCCCGAAATCGTAGCCGTCGCGCAACCGGTGCGGGACGAAGGCATGCGCCCGGCCGCCGACGCTCGAGAGCACGCGGGTGAGCAGCGCCGCGCCACATTGGCCGTCCACGTCGTAGTCGCCGTGGATGAGGATCGGTGCTTTCGCCCGGACCGCGGCGACGATCAGCTCGACGGCGCGCCGCATGTCGGCCCAAGTGAGCGGGTCGGAGAGCCGCTCGAGATCGGGGCGAAGGAACGCCTTGGCGAGTTCGGGAGCCGCGAGCCCGCGTTGCACGAGGAGGGCGGCGAGCGGCTCGGGGATGTGGAGGTCGGACGCGAGGGTGGCGGTGAGCTGTGGATCGGCGGGCGCCGCGACCGCCCAGCGTGCGGGGATCATTCCGGGGCGTACAGCAGCACGCCGCAGGCCTCGCAGCCTTCGATCGATGCGCCTCGCTGGATCAGCACGCGGCGCTGGGTTGGGACTGCCGTAAAACAGTGCCCGCAGGCGTCGCCGTGCAGGGCGTACAGCGCCAGCGGCGCCTTGCCGCGCCGGATCCGCTCGTACCGCGCCAACAGCGACGCGCCCACCGCCGCGGTCGCGCGCTGGCGCTCCACGAGCGCGTGCTCGCGCTCGGCCGCGATCTGCTCGCGCTTGCCGGCGAGCGCTTCGCGCAGCGGGGCCTGGCGCGCCCGCACCTCTTCGAGCGCCCGCTCGGCCTCCGCAGCCTTGCGCTCCGCTTCCGTCACCGCGTCCCCGGAGCGCATGAACTCCGCCTCCTCTTTCGCCAGCACGGAGCGCGCGAGGTCCAGCTCCGCCATGAGTGTCGAGGCCTCCTTCGCCCCCCGCACCCACTCGAGGCGCTGGCGCCGCTGCTCCTGCATCGAGCGATAATTGGCGATCTTCCCCTCCAGCTCGTCGCGCCGGTCGATCGCGGCCTGGATTCCCGCCCGCGCGCCCGCGAGCGCGCGCTCGGCCGCCGCCTGCGCCTCGTCGAGCGTGGACAGCTCGGGGGCGAGCGCGGCGAGAGCTGCATCGGTCGCCGTTACCGCCTGGTCCTTCTCCTGCAGCGCCAACAACGCTTCAAGTTCCGGGTGCACCTCGCCTCCTCTTAGCGATCTTGTACCGCGGGTAACGCTTGCGGAGCTCGTCGAACACGCGACGCTTCTCCGCAATCAGGGACGCCTGCCGATCGGGGCTCTCGAACGGGAGTTGATCGTCCAGCCGCTCCATTTGCCGCTCGAGTCGCCGGGCTTCCATCCAATTGACAGCCAACTCGTACATCTCATTCGGGTCCCGCCCGCCGAGTCCCTCCGCCTTGAGCTGCTCGTACGCGCGGGCCGACGTGTCGTCGAGCGCCAGCACCGCGTCGTCGGCGACGCTCTCGAAGACGGCTCGATAGGGCGGGAACTCGAGCTCTTCGGGGTCGACGGCCTCGATGACGCGAGACTTCCAGGGCTCGCCCTCGAGCAACAGCAGCAAGAGGGCCTTCTCGGCGCTAGCGGGCAGGGCGGGATGCGAGATGCGGGATGCGGGATGGGTGGGGGCAGTGGGCCGCATCCCGCTTCCCGCATCCCGCATCCCGGCTTCTCGTTCCAAAACGTCTTTCCGGACGCCGGCAGCCTCTGCGGCCCGGGAGATGTACAGCTCCCGCGTAATAGGGTCCTTCGCTGCGCGGATGGTGGGGAGCAGACGGTCGAGCGCGCGGCGCCGGCCCGGCAAGGTGCCGAAAAACCCCTTACGGTCGAGGATCTGGATCTTCCGCTCCAGCACATCGACCGAGTCCTTGAGAATCCCTTCCAGGGCCGCGGCGCCCTGCTTTTGCACCAGAGTGTCAGGGTCTTCGCCGCCAGGGAGCGTGGCCACGCTCACCCGCAGTCCCTCGCGCAGCAGCTCATCGCCGGCGCGGAACGTGGCGCGGAGGCCAGGCTCGTCCGAGTCGTAGAGCAGGATCACGTGGGGAGCGTGGCGCTTCACGAGCTGCGCCTGCTCCGCGGTGAGGCCGGTGCCGAGCGGCGCGACGACCTCTTCGATCCCGGCGAGCGAGAGTCGGAGCACGTCGAAGTACCCCTCGACCAGGATGGCGCGCTCCGCCTTGCGCATGGCGTGCTTCGCGACGTGCAGGTTGTACAGCAGCTTCCCCTTGTGAAAGATCGGCGTATCGGAAGAATTGAGATACTTGGGCTCTCCTTCGCCGAGGATGCGGCCCCCGAAACCGACCACCCGGCCGCGCAGGTCGTGGATGGGGAAGAGCAGGCGACCGCGGAAGCGGGGCGCGAGCGTGCCATCCTCCCGTTTAGCCAGGAGACCCGCTTCGAGCAACACCTCGTCACGCACGCCCAACCCTTTCATTGCATCGAGGAAGGCCTTGGTCCTGGGCGCGTACCCGAGGCCCAGCGGCTGGACCGTCTCGAGGTCCAGGTGCCGCGTCGCCAGGTAAACACGCGCCACCTGCGCTTCGGGGCTCTCCAGCAGCTGGCGCGCGAACCAATCGGCGGCCGCGGCGACGGCGCTGTAGAGCGGCTCCCGGGGATCCGGACCCGTAGGCCCCCGCTCAGGGATGGTGATCCCCACCCGGCGCGCCACCTCGCGCACGGCGGTGGGATAGTCCATGCCGAGCTGCTTCATGAAAAACGTGAACACGTCCCCGCCGGCATGGCACACGAAGCAGTAGAACATCCCCTTGCGGGGGATGACGGCGAAGTTGCGATGCGTGCCTCCGTGAAATGGGCACGGAGCGCGGAAATCGGATCCGGTACGCTTGAGCTCGACGTGCTCGCCGATGATGCCCACGATGTCGGCCGCCTCGCGGACCTGCTCGATCACATCGTCGGGGATGAGGCTCACGCCTTGAACTCCACGACGGTGACGCCGTGGCCGCCCTGGTTCGGCGCGGCGAACCCGAAGCGTTTGACGCGCCGGTCGGACGAGAGGACCTCGTGCACGAACTGGCGCAGCGCGCCTGTCCCCTTGCCGTGGACCACGCGGAGCGACGGGAGATCGGCGAGGACGGCGTCGTCGAGCGCCTTGACGAGCAGCGGTTCGGCCTCAGATACCCGGAGCCCGATAAGAGAAATCTCCGTTGCCGCGTTGACGGCGGGTGGGTGGGCGGCGGAGGGCGGTGGAGGATGGTGGAGGGCGGTGGAGGGCGATCCCTTGCGCACGCGCTTCAGCTCCTCCAAGGACATCCACCCTTCCCTGGGCGTCTCCCCGGCGCTTTCCCCGGCTGTCTCGTCGATGGCTTTTTCCACGAGCCGGCGGGCCTCCCGCGCCGTCGCCTCGTCCACCGCCGCCCGGGCGCGGCCGAGCGCTTCCTCGACCTTCTTGCGCGCTTCGAGCAAGTAGGCGCGGGCCTGCTCGCGCGCCTCACGTTCGAGGCTCTGCGCGCGAGCCTTCACGTCCCGCTCGCGCGCGCCCAGTTCGGTGGCGCGCCCGTCCAGCTGCGCCGCGTCATGGCGCAGTGCCGCGTCCCGTGCGGCGAGCTCCTGCTCTGTGGCGTCGAGCTCGCGCTGTCGGGCCTCGACGCTGGCGAGCAACGCATCCAACGCCCGCTCGGCCCGCGGCACGGCCCGCTCGGCGATATCCAGCACCGCGGGCGCGATCCCGAGCCGGCGCGCGATGGCGAGCCCGTACGATCGGCCTGGCACGCCCTTCAACAGGTGGTAGGTCGGTGTCAGCGTGTCGGCGTCGAATTGGAGCGACGCGTTGACGATTCCCACCGTCTCCGCCGCCAGCTGCTTCAGGGCGCCCAGGTGCGTCGTGGCCAGGGTCACCGCCCGGCGTCGGGTTAGCGTCTGGAGCATCGCCGTGGCGAGCGCGCCGCCCTCGGCGGGGTCGGTGCCGCCGCCGATTTCGTCGAGCAGGACGAGCGATCCCGCGCCGGCACGCTCCAGGATGTCGCGCAGCACGGCGACGTGCGCGGAGAAGGTAGAGAGGCTCGCGGCGATCGACTGGCGGTCACCGATGTCCGCGAACACCC
The DNA here is from genome assembly GCA_003221085.1 of Gemmatimonadota bacterium. Lineage (GTDB taxonomy): Bacteria > Gemmatimonadota > Gemmatimonadetes > Gemmatimonadales > GWC2-71-9 > AG41. Next base: position 235 of record QHUD01000201.1, on the reverse strand, counting down.
CCGTGAACACCGGGAGCGTCGACTGCGGGCCGATCGGCGGGATGATACCACTTTGCGCCATGAGGGCGAGCAAGCCCACCGCTTTGATGAGCACCGTCTTGCCGCCGGTGTTCGGACCCGAGACCAGGACGGTGCACTCGTCGGGCGCGAGCACGAGATCGAACGGGACGACCGCCTCACCCGGGGAAAGGGGGTCAGGGGGTGAGGTAAGCAGCGGATGGCGCCCGTTGCGGAT
>QHUD01000076.1 GCA_003221085.1 Gemmatimonadota bacterium | reverse complement strand
CGCGAGGGACTGGCGTGGGAAGCGGCGGGCGCGCGGGATTCCGCAGCGGCCGCGTATGCGGCGGCGCGGGCGGCCGGCCTGCCGGCGATCGACGCGTGGCTGCGACTCCGGCAGGCGCGCGTCAGCCGGGACACCACGGTGGCATTCCGCCTGCTCGCCGACCTGCCGGCACCTGCAGCCCGCGAGGCGGGCGCCGCCCGGGCGCAGGCGCTGCTCGCCGCCGGCGACTCGGCGGCTGCCCTGGAAGCATTCGCCCAGGCGGGCCGATCCCTCGATCTCGCCCGGCTCGCGCTCGCGCGCGGGGACTCGAGCCGGGCGCGCGACGCGCTGTACGGTCTGATGGCACGGACGCCGGAAACGGACGACGCCGCCGCGGCCGTGGGCGTGGCCCTGGAGGCGCTCGGACCCCGAACCCCGCCTGAGCGCGTGGCGCTGGCCCGCGCCATGAAGGGACACGGGGGTGCCGCGGACGCGCGAGTCGAGGTCGAGCGCGCGCTCCGGCAGGGTGACTCGAGCGCCGCGACGCTGGTGCTCGCCGGCGAGCTGTTCGCCACCGCCGGTCGATTGCGCGATGCCGAGCGCGTCTACCGGTCAGCGGCCGCCGATCCCGCGCTGGGCCCGCTCGCCATCTACCGCCGCGCGCGCGTGCTCGTCCGCCTGGGAGACGCGGGCGCGCGGGAAGCGCTGTCGGGGTTCGCGCAGGCTTTTCCCGCTGATACCGCCGCGCCGACCGCGCTCTACATGCTCGGAGACATGCTCGCGGATCAGGGGGACGCTCGCGCGATTCCGACTCGCTGCGCAGGCATTGCGCGACAGCCTGCGCGACAGCGCCGCTACCCTGCTGCAGGCGGAAGTGACGGCCGCGGGTCCCCAACGCACGACCGCGCGCTTCTGGCTCGGCAGGCTCACGCGCATGGGTGGCGACACGGCGAAGGCACGCGCCATCTGGCTAACGCTGGTGCGGGAGGACTCGATCGGCTATTACGGGCTGCGCGCGCGCCGCGAGGTGGACCTGCCGCCGCTCCGCATTGCCGCCGCTCCGTTGCCGGCTGCTTCGCCCGCCGTCGCGGCGTGGCTAGGCCGCCTCGACACGCTCCTCCTCGCCGGGCTCGACACGGCGGCGCAGGCGGAGGTGCGCGCCGTCCTGGCTCGCGCGGCGCAGCAGGACATCGACGCCCTGCTCGCATGGGGCGACGGACTCGCGGCCCGTGGATTCGGCCCCGCCGCCGTGCGTCTCGGCTGGCACGCGGCGCTCAAGTCGCCGAACGACTCGCGCGTGCTCCGCGTCATCTTCCCGTGGCCGAACCGCCGCGCGGTCGAGGCCGAGGCCGCCGAGTTCGGCGTCGATCCGCTGCTGCTGGTCGCCATCGTGCGCCAGGAAAGCGTGTTCGACGCGCAGGCGCTCTCGCCCGCCGGCGCGCGGGGCCTGGCGCAACTCCTCCCGGGCACGGCGGCCCTCACGGCGCGTGGGCTCGACGTGACCTTCTATCCCGAGTGGATCACCGTTCCGGACTTGAACCTGCACCTCGGCGCCGCGCACCTGCAGGAGCTGTTGCAGCGCTTCGGAGGGCGGGTGGACGCGGCGGCGGCGGCCTACAACGCGGGCAGCGCGCCGGTGAAACGCTGGCTCGAGCGGCCCGGCGCCGACGATCCGGATGAATTCATCGAGCTCATTCCTTATCAGGAGACGCGCGGCTACGTACGCGCGGTGTTGCGGAATCGCGAGTTGTACCGCGCCCTGTACGTGACGCCAACCAATTGATTGAGCTTCATTTATGAGTGCCGGTCGGGGTGGCGCCGGGGTTTCTTGACAACCTTTCCGCCGCGTGTCATTTCTATCGCGCCCGACACGGTGCCGGGCCGGGTGCTTTGCGCCCCATGTGTGACTCTGCAGGAGGCAGACCGAATGGCTAAGGGAAAAGTGAAGTGGTTCAATGATGCCAAGGGCTATGGCTTCATTGAACAGGAGGGCGGCGAGGACGTGTTCGTACACTTCTCGGCCATCCAGATGGACGGGTTCAAGACCCTCGCCGAGGGTCAGGTCGTGGAGTTCGAAGTGAAGGCTGGCGAGAAAGGGCTGCACGCCGCGAACGTCGTTCGCGGTTAACCGGACTCGCGCCATTCGGCGTCCCCCGCCCGCGCATTCGGGCGGGGTTTTTTGTTCCCCTCCCCCATCCTCCCTCACCCCCTCCCCGGCGGCGTTATGCTTCGCAACATGCCTGGTTCCAGCCCCACCGCTGCGCTCTATCTCGTCGACGGATATGCGCTCATCTACCGCGCTTTCTTCGCGATGATCGCCCGCCCCCTCACCACCCGCCGCGGCGAAAACACCTCGGCGGCTTGGGGGGTCACGAACTTCCTGCTGCGGCTGCTCGAGCGGAGGCGTCCCGACTATCTCGCCTGGGTGCACGACGTGGGCGAGTCCTTCCGTCATCAGACCTACCCCCAATACAAGGCGACGCGCCAGAAGCTCACGGACGAGCTGCAACAGGAGTTCGACCGGTCGGTCGAGCGGATCGAGCAGATCCTGGAGGCGTTCCGCGTACCCCTGGTCGGCGTGGAAGGGTACGAAGCGGACGATGTGATCGGCACGCTGGCCAGTGCGGCGCGGGGACTGCAGGTGGTGATCGTTTCGGGCGACAAAGACTTCTACCAGCTGATCGGCCCCGGCATCGCGCTCCTGAACCCGGGTCGCGGCGGCCCGGCGGCCGTCGAAGAACACTGGGTGGATCAAGCCAACGCGAGCGAGCGCCTGGGCGTGCCCCCGGAACGGGTGGTGGATTACCTGGCGCTGGTAGGCGACAGCTCGGACAACGTTCCGGGGGTGAAAGGCGTGGGGGAGAAGACGGCGCTCGAGCTGCTCAAGACCTTCGGCGACCTCGACGGGATCCTGGCGAACGCGGACCGGATCTCCGGCAAGCGCGCACGGGAGGCGGTGCAGCAGTACGCCGATCTGGCGCGGCTGTCGCGGGAGCTCGTGACCATCCGGCGCGACGTGCCGTTGCCACTCGAGCTCGACCCGCTGCGGGTCCGTCCGCCCGATGTCGCGCGCCTCACCGAGCTGTTCACCGAGCTCGAGTTCCGGTCGCTGATCCCGAAGCTCTCGTCGCTGGACGTCGTGGGTGCCGGCAGCCCCGCTCCGGCAGCCCAGCGGGCACCCGCCGTCGCGGGGCCCCCGGCACTCACGACCCTCACGGCAGCACGGTCCGAGCCCGTCATCGTCGACGACCCCGCCAAGCTCGCAGCCGCGGTGGCGGAGTGGCGCCGGGCCCCGCTGCTCGCGCTCGACACGGAGACCACGTCGCTCGATCCAATGCGCGCCGAGCTCGTCGGCATGTCGCTCGCGGTGGCGCCCGGGCGGTCGTGGTACCTGCCCTTCGGGCACGTGGCGCCCGACGGCGAGCTCGCCGGCGGCACGCCGCCGCAGAACCTCCCGCCGCTCACGAGTGAGGCGCTGGCGCCGTTACGAGAGCTGCTCGCCGATCCGCGAGTGCTCAAGGCGGGGCACAACATCAAGTACGACTGGCTGGTGTTGCGTCGAGCGGGAGTGGAGCTCGGCGGCGTGTCGTACGACTCGATGCTCGCGAGCTTCGTGCTCGATCCCGGGCGCCGCTCGCATGCCCTCGACGAGCTGGCGCGCGAGCGTCTGTCCCTGGCGGTGCGGACGTACGCAGACCTCGTGGGTCGGGGGAAGGCGGAGCGTCCCTTCGCCGCGGTGCCCCTGGCGGACGCGGCCAGTTATTGCGCGGCGGACAGCGAGATCGTGCTGCGCTTGCACGACGCGTTCGGCCCGGAGCTCGAAGACCATCACCTGGTTCGCCTGCTCGAGACGATCGAGCTGCCCCTCATGCCTGTGCTCGTGGACATGGAATCGCGCGGGGTGTCGATCGACCTGACCCGGCTGGCCGAGATCTCACGCACCTTTGCCGGTGAGCTGACCGGGCTCGAGCGCGCGATCTATCAGGCCGCGGGTACTGAGTTCAACATCAACTCGACCCTGCAGCTCCGCCACGTGCTGTTCGAGAAGCACCAGCTTCCGATCCTCAAGAAGACCAAGACGGGTCCCTCGACCGACTACGAGGTGCTGGAGCAGCTCGCCGCGATGGGACACGAGGTGCCCCGGTTGCTGATCGAGTACCGCGAGCTGTCCAAGCTCAAGTCCACCTACGTGGACGCGTTGCCGGGCTTCATCAACCCTGTGACCGGGCGCATCCACACCAGCTTCAATCAGACTGGGGCGGCCACGGGACGCCTGTCGTCCTCCGATCCGAACCTCCAGAACATCCCCGTGCGCACCCCGCGCGGCGAAGCCATTCGCCGCGCCTTCGTGGCTCCGCCGGGCGGGATGCTCTTGACGGCCGACTACTCCCAGATCGAGCTGCGCCTGCTCGCCCATCTCTCGGGGGACCCGGCGTTCGTCGCAGTGTTCGAGCAGGGCGGGGACATTCACCGCCAGACGGCGGCGATCATCTTCGACGTAGCGCAGGACCAGGTTACGCCGGAAATGCGAGCCCGCGCGAAGACGATCAACTTCGCCACGATCTACGGGCAGGGGGCGTTCGCACTGTCCCGCCAGCTCGGCATCCCCCAGGATGACGCGAAGCGATTCATCGAGCAGTACTTCACCCGCTTCGCCGGTGTCCGGGCCTGGCTCGATCGCACCGTTGCCGAAGCGCGGGAGAAGGGCTATGTCGAGACACTGTTCGGAAGACGGCGCTACATACCCGAGCTCAAGGACCGCAACTACAACATCCGCGCATTCGGTGAGCGGACCGCCACCAACTCCCCGCTGCAGGGCTCGGCGGCGGACTTGATCAAGATCGCCATGATCCGCATCGCCGGCGCGCTGAAAGAGCAGGGACTTGCGTCTCGCATGGTCTTGCAAGTTCATGACGAGCTTGTACTTGAGGTGCCACACAGCGAGGAGGAAGCCGCGACGGACGTGGTAAAACGCCATATGGAGCGAGCCGCCGAGTTGCGCGTCCCATTGGTCGTAAGTGTCGGCATGGGAATGAATTGGGTCGATGCGAAGGGGTAAGCATGGCTCTTGCAGGAATGGGGCCCGACGCTAACTATATGTGGCACCGAGCCAGGGACTTACGGGCCCGGCGCCCGTTAGCGCCCGGAGGGTCAGCAGCGATGTCTCGAAACGGCTTCACCCTGATCGAACTGCTCATCGTGGTGGTGATCATCGGGTTGCTGGCGACCATCGCCATCCCGAAGTTCTCCAACACGAAGGAGAAGGCTTACGTCGGCGCGATGAAGTCCGATCTTCGGAACCTCGCGACGGCGGAGGAAGCCTTCTTTTATGATAGCGCGAAGTACACGACCAACCTCGCCCTCATGAACAATTTCAATCCATCGACGGGCGTGACCATGGTCGTGAATGCCACAGCGTCGGGGTGGTCCGCGTCGACGACGACCGCCTTCGCGCCGGGCCGCCAGTGCGCCTTATTCTCCGGGACGGCGGCGCCGTTGGCGCCGGCGACCGTGGAGGGACGCATTACCTGTCAGTAGACCCGCCCTACCGTGAGTTCACACGCCGCCGCGAGGGGATGTGCTTCGCCCTCGACGGCGGCGTGTGGCTTCATCGCCACACGCTCCGGGGCGAGCCCATGGTGCATCTGGTCAGCTCGGATAAGGAGCGCCTGCTCGCCCTCGGCCCGACCCTGCGACTCGAGCCGGCGTGGCTGCAATACAAGCCGCTGAAGGACCCAAGGACGGGCGCGAGGGTGCCCGCATGGCATTGGGATGTGTTGGGGTGGCGTCTCGAGCGGCTGTGAACCACCCCTAGTCGCTGTTCCCTGCCTCCAGGCGCGGCGCCCGGACGCCCGGCCACCAGTTCCACCTGCCCGCGATGTGCATGATCGCCGGCACGAGCACCATGCGAATCAGCGTCGCGTCGAGCAGGACGGCGGCGGCGAGACCGAAGCCGATCAGCTGGACGGCGAGCACGCGCGTAAAGGCGAACGTGCCGAACACGAGAATCATGATCAGGGCGGCGCTCGTGATGGTGGAGGCTGTGGCCGACAGACCCTCCATGGTGGCGTGGTCGTTGCGACCGGTCTTGTCGAAGACTTCTTTCACGCGCGTCAACAGGAACACCTCG
>QHUD01000075.1 GCA_003221085.1 Gemmatimonadota bacterium | reverse complement strand
CCCGATCCGACCCACGGTCTGGCGGCGCGCGCGCTCCAGGTGATCGTAGGTCTCCGCGTCCTCGTACTGAGCCAGGTCGAGCGTCGCCGCATGCTGCATCAGTCGCACGCTGATACGGTTCGAGAACAAGTCGCCGAGCAGGCTCTCGAACAGCGACGAGAGGCGGGCCAGCCCCTCGCCACCGATGGCGATGGCGAGCTCGAGCCCGACCAGCCCCCCGAGCGACCACCAGTTCACGGCGCCCCCGGCCGAGCGCAACCGGATGTCGGCGACCACACCGTCGATGATCAGCTTGCCGATCCACAGGACGGCGAGCGGGATGAAGGAGCGCACCGCGCGCAGCGCCAGGATGGCCACCGTGTAGCCGCGGTGGGTCTGGTACACGAGCTTGAGGAGGGGCGGGACGTGCTTGAGCGCTTGCAGCCGCTCCGACCAGGTCGGCGGCGTGCCGTCGGCCCCGGATAGCGCGCTCCTGGGCCGCGGTACGATGCCGTGCGGGGTGAAGCGGGGCGTCGAGGCCGTCACGACCTTAACTTCTCCAAGGGACGGTGCGTCAATATAACCGCATGAAAACGGCGATCGTTTTGTCGCTCCTGACGCTGGCGTGGATGCCGGTCCGTGTCGCGGCTCAGCATGCGGCGCTCACCCCGCAAGACTCGGCATTCCACGCCCTGAACCGCCTCGCCTACGGACCCCGACCCGGCGACGTGCCGCGCGTGGCCGCCGATGGCGTGATGCCCTGGATCGATCGTCAGCTCGCGCCCGAGCGGATCGACGACGACCGTCTCGCCGAGCGGGAGCGCCAGTTCCAAATCCTCGCGTACGGCCGCGCCGACCTCGCCGCAATGTACACCGAAGAGCAGCGCGAGCGGCGGGAGCGCAAGCTGGCTGCCGCAGCCGACACGATGGCCGACCCGGCGGCGAGCCCGATTGCCCAACGCGGCAGGCGCCTGGCGGGCGAGTTCGCCGACCTGGCGATCGTCCGCGCCGCCCTCTCCGAGCGGCAGCTGTACGAGGTCATGGTGGACTTCTGGACCAATCACTTCAACGTCTATGTCGCCAAAGGCGCGGATCGCTTCCTCACGCCCGACTACATCGAGCACACGATTCGCCCCCGCGCGATGGGCAAGTTCGAGGATCTCCTAATCGCCACCGCCCGGAGTCCCGCGATGTTGTTCTACCTCGACAATTGGGAGAGCGTGGCGCCCGGCTCCGTCCCACCAGCGGCGCTACGCGTGCGCGCCCGGCCGTTCTTCGGGCGCCGACCGGGGTTGTTCGACCCGATGCACGACCCGGCCCGGCAGGACTCGGTGCGCCGCCGCGCCCTCGAGCGCATGCCGAAAGGGATCAACGAGAATTACGCCCGTGAGCTGCTCGAGCTCCACACGCTCGGCGTCGACGGCGGCTACACCCAGCAGGATGTGATCGACGTCGCGCGCATTTTCACCGGCTGGAGCATCGAGCGTCCCCAACAGGCCGGAGACTTCCAGTTCCACGACTGGGCGCATGACCGCAGCGAGAAGCACGTGCTGGGGGTCAGGTTCGAGGGCGGCCACGACATGGACGAAGGGATCCGGCTCCTCAAGCTCCTGGCCAACCACCCTGCCACCATGCACCACGTCAGCCGCAAGCTGTGCGAGCGATTCGTGAACGACGACCCGCCCGACGGCTGCGTGGACGACGCCGTGGCGGCCTGGAGGCGCTCGAACGGCGACATCCGCGAGGTGCTGCGGGCCATCTTTCACGGGCCCGACTTCTGGGCGGTGGAGAACGTGCGCGCCAAGGTGAAGACACCGCTCGAGTTCGTGGTCAGTGCGGCACGGGCGGTACTCGCCCAGCCCGACACCTCTCCCCGCCTGGCCCAGGTGGTGGCGCGACTCGGTGAGCCGCTCTATCTCCACGTCGCGCCCGACGGGTACCCCGAGCGCGAAGCGGCATGGGTGAACAGCGGTGCGCTGCTCGACCGGATGAACGCCGCGGTCGCCCTTGCGGCAGGGAAGCTGCAGGGCATAACCGTTGCCCTCGACTCTATCGTTTCTGTAGGCGACGCCGAACAACTGATCGGCGTGGTCAACGAGAAAATTCTGGGCGGAGCCATGTCCGAGAACACGAAGCAAGTCCTCAGACGTCAGTTGGCAGGCATCAACGATCCGACCCAGGCGCGCGCGCTCGTGGTCGGCCTCGCAATTGGGGGACCGGAGTTTCAGAGACAATGACCATTTCGAGACGAGTCTTCGTGAAGTCGGGCGGGCTGGCGCTGTTCAGTTTCGGCCTGGATCCCTTATTCCTTGCCCGAGCCGCCTTCGCCGTCCGCCCGCCCGCCAGTCCCTCTGACCGCATTTTGGTGTGTCTCTTCCAACGCGGCGCCGTGGACGGGCTCAACATGATCGTCCCGCACGGCGACCCCATCTACTACCGGGAGCGGCCCCGCATCGCCGTACCCGAGAAAGACGTCGTGGACCTGGACGGCTACTTCGGGCTCCACCCGCGCCTCGCGGCGCTCAAGCCCCTGTGGGACTCAAAGAGCCTCGCCGCAATCCATGCAGTCGGCTCTCCCGACGCGACCCGGAGCCATTTCGATGCGCAGGACTACCTGGAGTCGGGCACGCCGGGGGTGAAGGCGACGTCGGATGGCTGGCTCAACCGCTACTGCCAGCACGATCGTGAGCACCAGGACACGCCGTTCCGCGCCGTCGCCTTCGGTCCGCAGCTGCCCCGCATCCTCGCCGGTAGCGCGCCGACCCTCGCGATCGACGACCTGCAGGCGTTCGGCCTGCGCGCGCCGCAACCCGTCGCGCGCGACCGGCTCACCCGCGCCTTCGAGGAGCTGTACGCCGGCGCCGCGACCGGGCTCCTCTCGGCGTCCTCCCGGGAGGCGTTCGAGGCGGTCGAGATGCTCAAGCGGCTGGATCCCGGCCAATACCGACCCGCCAACGAGGCCGATTACCCGCGCGGCAAGCTCGGCAAGGCGCTTCTCGAGATCGCCCAACTCATCCAGGCCGATGTCGGGCTGCAAGTGGCGTTCGCGGATGTGACCGGGTGGGATACGCACGTGAACCAGGGAGCGACGGAGGGGCAGCTCGCGGGGCGGCTGGGCGAGCTGGGGCAGGCGCTCGCGGCGTTCACCCGGGACCTGGGTGAGCGGATGCGTGACGTGGTCGTGCTCACGATGTCCGAGTTCGGCCGCACAGTGCGGGAGAACGGGAACTCAGGCACCGATCACGGGCACGCGACCGCCATGCTGGTGCTGGGTGGCCCGGTGAACGGCGGGAAGGTGCTGGGGAAGTGGCCCGGGCTCGATGCCGCACAGCGCTTCGAGGCGCGGGACGTCGCCGTGACGACCGACTTTCGCGACCTGTTCGCCGAGCTGCTCGCCCGCCACCTTGGCGCGCGAGACCTGTCCGCCATCTTCCCGGGATTCATGCCCGACCCAGCGCGCTTCCCCGGCGCCATCAGCGGATAACGACCGCCGCCTTCTCGAGTGCCGCGAGCAGCGGCTCGAATTCCCACGAGTCGTCGTGCCGCGCGCCATTGATGAAAAAGGTGGGCGTCCCGTTGACCCCGCTCGTGACACCGCTCCGGAAGTCTTCCCGCACCCGCGGCTCGTACACCCCGCCCTCGAGCTCCTTCCGAAAGCGCGCGACATTGAGACCTAGGTCGCCCGCGTATTCGATCAGATACTCGCCGTCCAGCGCGAACTGCCGCTCGAACAGGCGGTCGTGCATTTCCCAGAACTTGCCCTGCGCTCCCGCGGCTTCGGCTGCCTCCGCCGCCTGCTGAGCGTGGGGGTGGCTTTCGCGCAGCGGAAAGTTGCGGTACACGAACCGCAGCCTCGGTCCCATTCGCTGCTGGATCGCTTTGACGATGGGGTACGCACGCCCGCAGTGCGGGCACTCGTAATCGCCGTACTCGACCAGCGTAACGGCCGCGTCTACCGGACCCTGAACGTGGTCCCGCTTACCCACGGGCAGCGTCAACGCCGCGCCCGCGTCGCGCCTGGTCACGCGGGGGTCCCCTCGCTGGCGACCGCGTCGAGGGCGCGCAGGATGCCGTCCGCGCCGGGGTTCACATCGATCGGCGAGACGTAACTCCAGCGAATGATCCCGTCACCGTCAATCACGAATAGCGCCCGCTCGCTGCACCCGTCGCTGTCGCGGTACACGCCGTAGCGGCGCGCCACCGCCCCCTTCGGCTCGAAGTCGGCGAGCAGGGGAAAGTGCAGCTTGCGCTCGTCCGCGAACGCTCGGTGACACCAAGCGCCGTCCACCGAGATGCCGAGCAGCTTGGCCCCGTAGCCCTCGAACTCGGACAAGACCTCGTTGTACAGCGCCATCTGATCGCCGCAGACCGGGCTCCAGTCGGCGGGATAAAACGCCAAAATCACGGGCTGCCCGCGGTAGTCACCGAGCGAGACGGTCTGATCCGGGGCGCGCTGGAGCCTGAAATCGGGCGCCTGAGTCCCGGCCGGAAGCGGATGTGCGTCAGCCATGGGATGTTCCTTTCTCAGCGGTTCTGACTCTCGGATTCCTCCGGAACGATCGGCAACTCGAGCCGGTCGGCGTTGCGCAGCACCGCGATCGTCGTGCGCGCCCCGATCCGCTCCGTGACGAGCAGGCGGTGCAGGTCGTCGATCCCCGATACGGTTTGCCCGTCGAAGCCGATGATGATGTCCCCCGACGTGACGCCCGCTCGGGCCGCCGGGCTGTCGGGCTCCACCCCGGTCACGAGCACTCCGCTCTTCGCGTCGATCCCAAGCGCCCGCTGCGCCAGCCGCAGCAGTGGGACGTTCTGCCCCGCGACCCCGATTCGGCCGCGGCGGATCTTGCCGTGCCGGATCAGCTGGCCCGTCACGACCTTCGCCGTATTGATCCCGACGGCGAAGCAGATCCCCTGGGCGGGAAGGATCACCGCCGTGTTGACGCCGACCACGCGGCCCCGCGAGTCTACGAGCGGCCCGCCGGAGTTGCCCGGATTGAGGGCCGCGTCGGTCTGGATCACATCGTCGATCAGCCGTCCGCCCACGGAGCGGAACGAGCGGCCCAGCGCGCTCACGACGCCCGCCGTGACGGAGCTCTGGAAGCCGAGCGGGTTGCCGATCGCCACCACCAGCTGCCCGACCCGAAGCGCGGCCGAGTCGACCGGGCGACCGTCGGCGAATGCGACCTCGATTCGCGTGGCGTCATGCACCACGTGGCTGTTCGTCAAGACGAACCCATCGGGCGTGAATACAAACCCCGAGCCCTTCCCCGGCACCTCACGCGCCTGCCGGCCTCGGCGCTCGACCTTGTGTCGCACCTCCACGCTCACCACGGCGGGACCGACCTTCTCAGCGGCCCCGGTCACGGCCTGGGAATAGGCGTCGAGCAACTCATCATCGCGCATCGCGGGAGGACGTGGTGCGGTGTGGGGTGGGACGACCGTCTCGTCGGACACGAGTACGGGTGCAGCGTTCATGGATCTTCCCTCCTCATTTCCCACCAGAACGCGACCGGGTTCCCCGGCCGCGCGGCTATAGTCGGCGTATATTTGTGTCCCTATGGATCTTGCACGCTCGCTCGCGGTTGTGACGGGCGGGACCGAAGGCATCGGGCGCGCAACGGCGTTCGCGCTGGGGCGCGCGGGAGCGAGGGTCGCCATCTGCGCCCGTACCGAGGCCAACGTCCACGCCACGGCGCGCGATCTGAAGGCGGACGGCATCGACGCCATCGGCATGCGGTGCGACGTGTCGGACCCCGCCTGCGTCGGCGCTTTCGCCGCCTTCGTGACCCGGGAGCGGGGCGTGCCGCAGGTGCTCGTAAACAACGCCGGGATCGGGCGCTTCAGACCGCTGGTGGAGCTCTCGCTCGAGGACTGGGACGAGACGATGGGCGTGAACGTGCGCTCCCTCTATCTCGTCACGCGGGCGTTCCTCAAGGGCATGCTGGACGCCCAGACCGGCACCATTGTCAACATCGCGTCGCTCGCCGGGAAGAACGGCATCGAAGGAGGGACGGCGTATTGCGCGTCCAAACACGCCGTGCTGGGCTTCTCCAAGAGCCTGATGCTCGAAGTGCGCAAGCACGGCCTCCGCGTCGTGGCGATCTGCCCGGGCTCCGTGGCGACGCCGTTCATGGACAAGCGGGGACGCGCGCGCCCCGCCAACGACCGCGCCGTCACCGCCGACGACGTGGCACATGCCGTGCTATCCACCCTGACGGTGTCGGATCGAGCGATGATCAGCGAATTGGATATCAGGCCGACGAACCCCTAAGCGAAAGACGTCAAGCGTGAGGCGTCACGCCAAATCGTCACGCGACACCGTCGCACAAAACCGTGGACCCACGACGTTGCGCGACGTCTGTGCGCGACGCCTCTGCGGGACGCCTCTACTCGACGTAGTTTGAAGTCATGCTCGATCCCATTCGGAAGCTCCTGACGGAGGCTGGCAAGGCAAAACAAACCCGCGCCTTCTGGCAATCCGCCACCGAGATCCTGGGCGAGTGGGCGGGCGGCGCACGAGTTCAGCTCACGTACAAGGGATTGGTCGAATCGGGGACCCTGGAAGCGGGCGCATCCGGCCAGAGCGGCGAGACGTTCCTCACGGACTACCACGACGCCGAGGGCCGCCATGTGAGTGCGCGCTTCGAGGGGCTTCCGCCCGGCTTCCCCGGCGATGTCCTCCGCTCAGGCGTGGAGATCGCGACCCACCTGGCGGTGATGGTGGCACGTCGCAGCGCGCTCGAGCGTGAGCGCCGGCTCGGCACGTTCCTCGTGGAGCTCTCGCGCTGGCTCCTGGCGGCGCCGGAGCGCGAGCTGCTGCTCCGCTACACGCTGCAGAGCGTCACGAGCCTGGTCGACGCCCAAGGCGCGTATGTGGCCCTGCGCGGCGTGGGCCCCGACACGCTGCGGGTCGCGTCGACCGTGGGGCAGTGCGTGGAGCTCGAGGGCGCCGAGATCGCGATCGACACGAGCGCCACGGGGCGCGTGATCCGCACCGGCGAGCCATTTCTCACGGACAACATCCACACCGATCCGGGGGCGCAGCGGGGGCTGTCGCCGTCCGGCATGGCGCGGGCCGCGATGATCGCGCCCTTGCGGACGTCGAGCGGTGTCGCGGGCGCCGTGGGTGTGGTACGCTACCTGCGCACCGGCGCCGGAGAACCGCTCCCGTTCACGCTCATGGAGCTCCAATACCTCACCGCCGTGGCGGCCTATATCGCGGGCGGGCTCGAGCTGTCCGAAGCGGTGAGCGGGGCGCGCGCCGCGGCGGAGCGGGCGCATGCCATGGTGGACGGCAGCCCGCTCCCGATGGCCCTGGTGGATCGGAGCGGTCGCGTTCAGCAGCTCAACCAGGCGGCCTGCCGCCTGCTGGGCATCCCGTCCGAAGCCCAGGCGCTGGGGACGAACCTCGAGGCGCTCGGGCTCTCCCCCAGCGAGATCTCGCTGCACCTCGTGCTGGCCCGGCCGCGAGACGGCTCGCCGTGGCACGGCCGGGTGCTCGTCACCCAGCCCTCCGGGGACCGCCGCATTTGCGACTGCACGATCACCGGCCTCTCGGGCGTCGGGCCCGACAGCCTGTTGGTCGCGCTGTACGACCGCACCGACGAGCTGCGCGCGCAGCGCGAGCTGATCGCCCGCGAGAAGCTCGCGACCGTAGGGGAGATCGCGAGCGGCGTGGCGCATGAGGTGAACAACCCGCTCGCGGCGATCCGGATGGAGGCGGAGCTGCTGGGCCGAGCCAGCAAGGATCCCGAGACCAGCACCACGGCGGCGACCATCACACGTGAGGTGGACCGCGCCGCCCGCATCGTCCGCAGCCTGTTGCGACTCGCGCGGCGCGCCGACACGACTCCGACGCGGGTCCAGATGAACGACCTGGTGCACGACGTGGCCGAGATCCGTCAGCGCGTGCTGCGCGCCGAGAGCGTCCAGTTTCGCACGACGCTCGACCAGTCGGCGCCCGCAGTGCTGGGCCTCGGTCAGGAGCTGCAGCAGGTGGTGATCAATCTCGTGACCAACGCGGAGTACGTGGTGCGGGGCCGGAATCCTGCGATCGTGCAGTTGCGGACGCAGGCTCGCGAGGGGTGGGTCCGGCTGACGGTGGAGGACTCAGGGCCTGGCATCCCCCGGGAGATCCGCGGGCGCATCTTCGATCCCTTCTTCACCACCAAGAGCCCCGACGAGGGCACGGGCCTCGGCCTCGCGATCTGCCAGCGCGTGGTGACTGAAGTCGGAGGGAAAATCTGGCTCGAGGACTCGGAGCTCGGAGGGGCGCGGTTCGTGGTCGAGCTGCCGGCAGCCCCCGAGCATGTGGAGACGAGGCACATCGGCTGAGCCGGCGCTCAGTGCTCCAGGATGCGCGTCCGGTAGAGGCCGAGCACCACCAGGCCGGAGGCGCCCAGGGCCACGAGCAGCGCGGTGAGTCGCCAGTCGAACCCGAACCGCGCCGTCCCCACGGCGGCGGCGATGAGCCAGGCGGCGCTCGCGAGGAAGCCGAGGATCACGACTTCCTTCCGCGCCATGAGAATGCCGAAGACGTACCCCCAGCTGAACCCGCCTACCGCCAGGAACATGAGGCCGTGCGGGATCTTCGTGGGGTCGATCAGATTGAGGCCGCCCGCGAACAAGCAGAACAGGCCGAGTACCGTGTAGCTCGCGAGGTGCAGCGCGAGCGGGAGGGGAACGGTCCCCATGCGGTTAAAAGTCATGGAAGGAAAATAAGGTGCCAGGTGTCGGGTGTCAGGGGTCAGCAAACCCCGACACCTGGCACCTGACACCTGACACCTGACACCTGACACCTGACACCTGACACCCATGCAAGCCACGCGTACATATCTCGAGCTCTCGCGCCAGAGCCAGTTCAAGCCCGGGTTCGGCGCGTTCCCCGACCTCGTGATCGAACGGGTGGAGCGGCCGACGCCAGAGCTGTATCGCGAGTGCTACCGCGCCGTCGGCGAGGCATACCACTGGCGCGACCGCTGGGACTGGACCGACGCGGAGATCCGCGCGCACGTCGCGCAGCCCGAGATCACGCTGCACGTCGCGCGGCGACAGGGTGCGCTCGTGGGCTGGTACGAGCTGCGCCGGGTGCCCGAAGACAGCTCCGTGGAAATCGCCTACTTCGGGCTCCTCCCAGGCGCGATCGGCCAAGGCCTTGGCAAACATCTCCTCTCCTGCGCGGTGCGCGACGCGTGGGCCCTGGTGCCCTCGCGCGTGTGGCTGCATACCTGCACGCTCGATCATCCGCATGCCCTGCCGAATTATCAGAAGCGCGGGTTCGCGCCGTACAAGACGGAGACCTACCGAGTCGAAGACTTGTGAGACGCGGGCCGGCTCGAAGCCGTGCGCTGCCGCCATCTCTTGATCCCTGGCGAGTGATTCCGGTGCTGTTGTCGGAGCGATTCAGTACACATTGGGGTCCGAGGAGAGTCTCGTGCCCGTTCGCATCTATGCCCACCTCACCTGGACCACGTTTGCGCGCCTACCGCTCATTGACGCGACCGTAGCGACGTTCCTCGAGAGGTTTCTTGCGGCTGAGTGCCAGCGGCACGGTTCACAAATGCTGGCGATTGGGATGGTCCGCGATCACGTCCACCTGTTGCTGGAGCTTCCCGCGTCTTTCAACGTCCCGCGATTGGTGCAGGGACTGAAGGGGGGCGAGCGCAAGAGTCGCGAACCGCGACCATATCGCTCTGCACGAGTCGCTCCGCTCGGCACAGGGCTACGATCTGCGCTCCGTCGGTCCGCGGCAGCTCGGGGCGGTGAAGCAGTACGTACTGAATCAAGCAAGCCACCACTCGGAAGACGCGGTCGTGGCGGCGACCATCCCTGCCGTCCCATCCGTGCGCTGAAGCGCCGGCTCGGCGCAATGCGCGTCCTGAAGGACGCCCCGCGCTCTCAGCCCTTCAGGGCGTGCCGTCGGCCGAGCCGGCCTTTCAAGGCACAGACAAATCTTTACGTGCGACCACTTAACGGTTCCGGGGGGACACCACTAGATTCCCCTCGTGAACTTCACGCTCTCTCGTACGCACAAGCTGATCATCGCCGCCGTCCTGATCCTGCCGGTCATCGTGTTCGCGCTCTACACCTGGTCGGCCCTGACGTGGACCTACTCGAGCGGCGAGCGGGCCGGCTACGTGCAGAAGCTTTCGAAGAAGGGGTGGATCTGTAAGACCTGGGAGGGTGAAATGGCCTTGGTATCC
Organism: Gemmatimonadota bacterium; assembly: GCA_003221085.1. Classification (GTDB taxonomy): domain Bacteria; phylum Gemmatimonadota; class Gemmatimonadetes; order Gemmatimonadales; family GWC2-71-9; genus AG41. Next base: position 257 of record QHUD01000075.1, on the reverse strand, counting down.
ATCCCGGGGACGGTGTCGGAAAAGTTCTACTTCACCGTGCGGGACGACTCCATCGCCACGCTAATCAACCAGACCATCGGCAAGCGGGTGGCGGTGATGTACCAACAGCACAAAGGCATCCCGACGAGCTGCTTCGGAGAAACCGAGTACTTCGTCGCGGGCCTGAAGGTCGTGGAATGACGACTTCCAACAGTTTTGGGGCGCGGGCACCCCTCAAGACCGCCGGCGGCACCTTCGAGATCTTCCGCCTGGACGCG
>QHUD01000145.1 GCA_003221085.1 Gemmatimonadota bacterium | reverse complement strand
CGCAGCGCTTCTAGGTAGGTGACCTCGGCCATCACAGGCTCCGGTACCAGTGTCGGGGGGCCGTCCTTGGATCGGCGTACGCGCCGCTCAGGGCCGACTCCCCCGGCGGCAACGGCTCGTCGACGCAGGCGTCGGTCGCCTGATCGATCTCGACCTTCACGCGGTCGTCGATCGCCTTCAATTCGCGCTCCTCGGCCCACTCGTTCCGCACCAGCTGCGTCACGTAGCGATCGACGGGGTCGTTCTGTTTGGCCCACCAGTCGAGCTCCTCCTTGGGCACGTAGTGCTGGTCGTCATGCTCGGCGTGGCCCTTGCGACGATAGGTCTTGACCTCGACGAACTGCACTCCGTGACCGCGCCGCGCCCGCTCGACCGCGCTCTTGGTCGCCTCGTACACCGCGAGTACGTCGTTCCCATCCACCGTGACGGCCGGGATGCCGTACCCTTTCGCCTTCTCCGCCAGGTCCTTCACCGCGAACTGCTTCTCGGGAGGCGTCGAATAGGCCCAGCGGTTGTATTCCGCGATCACGACGAGCGGGACCTTCTGCACCGCCGCGAAGTTGAGGCCCTCGTGGAACGTCCCGGTCGAGGTGGCGCCGTCGCCCACATAGACCAGCCCCACCCGCGGCTCGCCGCGCAGCTTGAACGTCAGTGCGATCCCGGCCATCACCGGGACCATGTCGCCGAGATGGGAAATCTGGCCGAGGTAACCCTTCTCGAGATCGTTGAAATGGACGTTCAGCTCGCGTCCGCGCGTGGGACTCTCGGCCTTGGCCATGTATTGGCGCAGAATGGCGATCGGCTCGGCACCCATGACGAGCATGGAGCCCAGATTACGGATCAAGGGCGACAGGATGTCCTGATTGGGCCCCCGGGAAAGGGCGTACGCCGACCCGACCGACTCTGCCTCCTGACCGAGGGAGCGGAACAGCCCGCCGATCACCTTGCTCTGTCGATACAGGGCGGTGAGCCGCTCCTCCAAGGTCCGGGTGAGTCGCAAATAACGATAGATTTCCAGCAGCTGGTCGCGCGTGAGACCCGCCGGGACGGGCGGCGATTGCGTGGTCGGTGCGGCGCGCGATGGCATGACGTAAATTGTAGTCAGGGGGAGGCGAAATGGCGACGTTGAAGCTGCGCGTGTCAGGCATGACGTGCGGGCACTGTCAGATGAAAGTCGAGCAGGCGCTGCTGGGAGCGAGCGGCGTCTGCTCCGCGGTCGTCGATCTCTCGGGCGGCGAAGCGGAAGTGGATTTCAACGACGACACCACGACCACCGACCAGCTCATCTCGGCCATCGAGAAGGCGGGTTACCGCGCCAAGGTGGCGGGCTAGTACGCCCCTCGGAGCTCGTGCCCGGGCTCCACCTGTTTGTGCACCTCCGCCAGGAAGCGCTTGGCGAGGCGGTCGAGCTCCGACTCACCGACCTGATCGGTGCTGACCTCCACCAGCGTGTAGTGCCCGCCCTCGGCGCGCGCCGTGATCGTCACCTTGCCGAGCGCGCCCGCGTAGGTGCGCCGCCGCGCTCCCTCGTCCGCCGGGGCGAGGCGTGTCCCGAAGAACGCCTTGGCCTGCGCCAACACCTCGTCGGGACCGAGGGTCGTCCGATGGAAATACCTCACGGGCTGCCCTCCCATGCCGGTTTGAAGCGCCGCAATGTCAGGCTGTTCAGCACCACACTCAGACTCGACCACGCCATCGCCGCGCTCGCAAACACGGGCGAGAGCAGGACGTGGAGCCAGGGGTACAGCACCCCGGCCGCCACCGGAATGCCGATCACATTGTAGACGAAGGCCCAGAAGAGATTCAGCTTGATCGTCCCGATGGTGCGGCGCGACAGCTGAATCGCGGTCACGACGCCGCGCAGATCGCCACGGATCAGCGTCACGTCGGACGCTTCCATGGCGATGTCGGCCCCCGTCCCGATCGCGATGCCGACGTCGGCCTGCGCGAGGGCCGGCGCGTCGTTGATCCCGTCACCGACCATCGCCACCTGTTTGCCCTGCCGCTGCAGCTTCTTCACGATGTCGGCCTTCTGCGACGGCAGGACTTCGGCCAGGATCTCGTCGATCCCGACTTCCTTCGCCACCGCCTGCGCGCCGCGCTTCGAGTCGCCGGACACCATCATCACCGCGACTCCCATGCGTTTCAGGGAGGCGATCGCCTGGGGCGTGGTCGACTTGATCGGGTCGGAGATCGCGATGACGGCGTACACCGTGTTGTTCACGACCACGATCACCGGAGTGCGCCCCTGAGCCGCCAGGCGGTCGGCATCGGGACCGAGCGTCCCGAGCTCCAGCGAGCGCTCGCGGGCGTGGCGCAAGGAGATGACCTCGATGATGCGGCGATCCACGGTGCCGCGCACGCCCCGCCCCTCCATGGCGGCGAACTTCTCGACCGGCAGCACGTCGACCTGCCGATCCTTGGCCGCCCGGGTTACCGCGAGGGCGAGCGGGTGTTCCGAGCGCTGCTCCACTGAAGCGGCCCATTTGAGCACTTCGCCCGGCGAGAGCGGCGTGCCGTCGGGCCGTTTGGCCGTCACGACGTGCGTGACACTGGGACGCCCTTCGGTGATGGTGCCGGTCTTGTCGAGCAGCACCATGCGCACGCCGGCGAGGCGATCGAGGGCTTCCCCGCTCCGGATCAGAATACCGTACTCGGCGGCCTTGCCCGTTCCCACGAGGATCGCCGTGGGCGTCGCGAGCCCCAGCGCGCAGGGGCAGGCGATGATGAGCACGGTCACGAGCGCGACGGTCGCGAACACGAGGGCCGGCGCGGGCCCCAGATCGTACCAGAGTACGAACGCCGCAATCGCCAAGGCGATCACGATCGGCACGAACACACCCGCCACCCGATCGGCGAGCTGCTGGATGGGCGCCTTGGTCGCCTGTGCGTCCTCGACCAGCTGGACGATCTGACCCAGCGCCGAGTCCTTGCCGACTCGCGTGGCGCGGAACGTCACGCTCCCCGTGGTATTCAGCGTCGCGCCGATCACCTCGTCGCCGATCTTCTTCGCCACGGGCATCGGCTCTCCGGTCAGCATCGATTCATCGACGGCGGATGCGCCTTCGGTGACGATGCCGTCCACCGGGATCTTCTCCCCCGGCTTCACGATCAGGAGATCCCCCGGTATGACCGCCTCGACCGCGATGTCGGTCTCCTTCCCCTCCCGCACCACGTGCGCGGAGCGTGGGCGAAGGCCGGCGAGGCGCCGGATCGCTGCCGAGGTTCGGCCCTTGGCACGGGCCTCGAGCAGCCGCCCGAGGAGGATGAGGGCGATGATGGCGGATACCGCCTCATAGTAGACGTCTGCCGGACGGCCGGCGGCGACGAGGCCCGCGGGGGCGAAGGTGGCGAGGAGCGAATACAGGTACGCCGCCCCCGTGCCCACGGCAATGAGCGTGTTCATGTCAGCCGTGCGGTGCTTGAGCCCGCTCCACGCGCCCCGGTAGAACTGGCCGCCGGACCAGACCACCACCGGCAGCGTGAGGACGGCCAAACCGACCTTGATCCAGAACGGGTCGAGCGCGCCGCGCCCGGCGAGCGCTTCCTGGAGTCGCACGGCGAGCGGCATGAGCAGCTGCCCGAACAGGTCGACCTGCTTCAGCGTCGCATCGGCGTCGTGGGCCATGAGCAGCATCGAGCCGAGCATGCTGACGATCGTCACGCCTGCCGCGAGGGCGAACTTCCGCGTGAGCGCGCGAACCTCGCGCTCGCGGGCGAGCCGCTCGCGCTCGAGCGGATCCTCGGCGGCAATCGGCTCCGCGACTCGGAACCCCGCCCGCTCGACGGCCTGCTCGAGCGCCTCGGCCGTGGTGGCGCCGGGGATGTAGTCCACGGTGACGGTCTCCGTCGCCTGGTTGGCGGCGGCGCGGATCACGCCGGGCACGCCGCGCAACGCCTGCTCCAGCGGCGCGACGCTCGGCGCATAGTGGAGCTGGTCCACCGTGAACGTGACGCCGGCCTGGCCGGAGTCGTAGCCCGCGGCCCGGACCGTCCTGATCAGCGCGGCGACGTTCGTCTGCGCGTCGTCGTACTCCACGGCAGCCTTGCCCGTGGCGTAATTGACGCCCGCGGTGGCGACGCCGCCGGCGCTCCGCAACGCGTCCTGGACGGTGGCGGCGCACGACGCGCAGCTCATTCCCTCGATCGGCAGGACGATGCGGGCCTTACTCATGGAGCTGGTGCGGTGAGGTAGAGGGGCGTCGCACGTCCCGCGCACCCGCGACCGTGAGCGCCCCCGTGGCGGATCCCTTCGAGAGCAGGAAATACCACAGCACCCATACGATGGCGGCGAGTCCGACGGCCGTGACGACGTACTGCGAGACGCTCACGCCTTCTCGTAGTACTCGATGCCGAGGTGGGTGATCTGCTCCTCGCCCATCAACCACCGCAGCGTGTTCTTGAGCTTGGTCTGCTGGATGAACAGATCGTGCTCAGGATACAGTCCTGGCGCCGTCTGCGGGCTCTTGAAGTAGAACGACAGCCATTCCTGGATACCCGAGAGCCGCGCCCGCTGCGCCAGGTCGAAGAACAGCGCCAAGTCGAGGACGATGGGCGCCGCGAGAATGGAGTCGCGGCACAAGAAGTCGACCTTGATCTGCATCGGATAGCCGAGCCATCCGAAGATGTCGATGTTGTCCCACCCTTCCTTGTTGTCACCGCGGGGCGGATAGTAATTGATCCGCACCTTGTGGAACACGTTCCCATACAGCTCGGGATACTGGTCCGGCTGCAGGATGTACTCGAGCACACCGAGCTTCGACTCTTCCTTGGTCTTGAACGATTCGGGATCGTCGAGGACCTCCCCGTCCCGGTTGCCGAGAATGTTCGTCGAGTACCAGCCCGCGAGCCCGAGCATGCGCGCCTTGAAGGCGGGAGCGAGCACGGTCTTCATCATCGTCTGGCCGGTCTTGAAGTCTTTGCCCCCGATCGGCAGCCGGCGCTCGTCGGCCAGCTGTTGGAGCGCGGGTAGGTCGACCGTGAGATTGGGGGCCCCGTTCGCGAATGGCACGTTCTCCATGAGGGCGGCATAGGCGTAGAGCATCGACGGCGTGATGGCGGGATCGTTCTGCTCCATCGCCCGCTCGAAGGCCTGCGGGCTCTGGTGCGCGGGCCCGGGAGTGAGGAACACCTCGGTCGA
>QHUD01000144.1 GCA_003221085.1 Gemmatimonadota bacterium | reverse complement strand
CCCGGGACTGATCAAGCTGTTCGGCAAGCTGCCGCGCCTGCCGTACGGCGTGACGACGATCCCTTCCTTCATGGCGAAGTCCCAGACCACGGCCTACTACCAGGGGGGCTCGTTACAGGCGGGCCGGCCGGGGTACTTCTTCGTCAATACGTACGACCTGAAGTCACGCCCCAAGTGGGAAATGGAAGCGCTCAGCCTGCACGAAGCGGTGCCCGGCCACCACCTGCAGATCGCGCTGGCGCAGGAGCTGGACGGTCTGCCCGAGTTCCGTCGCTACGGCGGCTACACCGCGTTCGTCGAAGGCTGGGGGCTCTACGCCGAGGGCCTCGGGCCCGAGCTCGGCATGTATCAGGATCCGTACTCCAAGTTCGGCCAGCTCACCTACGAGATGTGGCGCGCGGTCCGTCTGGTGCTCGATACCGGGATCCACGCCATGGGCTGGACACGCGAGCAGGCGCTCCAGTTCTTCAAGGACAACGCCCCCAAGGCGGAGCAGGACATCACGGTCGAAGTGGATCGCTACATCGTGAATCCCGGGCAAGCGCTCGCGTACAAGATTGGGCAGCTCAAGTTCCGCGAGCTGCGCGACTCCGCGGCCGCCGCCCTCGGCTCGCGGTTCGATATCCGGGCCTACCACGACGAAGTGCTCCGGAACGGGGGACTACCAATGGATCTCCTGGAGCAGGACGTGCGGGAATGGATCGGCAGGCAGCGCTAGCCCAGAAGCGGATCCTTCACGCCTTCGGCGCTCAGGATGACAGGCCGCCGGGTGCCTTGAGAAGATGAGAAAAAAGGAGGGAGGTCATCTCCTTTCTCTTTCTTCGGGGAGCGAGTGAGCTTGTCATCCTGAGCGAGCGCGCGGTACGCGCGCGAAGCGAAGGATCTATTGCTGTGGCGCGCCTCAGCGCGCCAGCCGCTGCGCCAGCCTCACCAGCTCCGGATCGGGCGGCGGCTTAGGAACGAGCGCGCGCTCGAGCGGCAGCGCGGAGATCAGGCCCTTCACCAGCGCCGTATAGACGCCGGATTTTCCGGCGGCGAGGAGGTCGACCGCCTGGGCGGCCGTGCGGCTGGCCAACAGCCGGTCGAACGCACCCGGTCCGCCGCCGCGCTGCACGTGGCCGAGGATCGTGGCGCGGAGCTCGAAGCCGATCCGGTCCCGGTGGTTCGTGACGTAAGTCGCCAGCGCCGTCGCGTTCCACTTCGCCCCTTCGGCCACGACCACCATGGCGTGCCGCTTGCCGCGGACGTAGGCGTCGTGCAGGGCCGCGGCCACGTTGTCGGGGTCGCTTTCCACTTCAGGAATGACGATCACATCGGCTCCGCCGGCGATGCCTACCATCAAGGCCAGATAACCGTGGGAGCGCCCCATCACCTCGACCACGAAGGCGCGCTGGTGGGAGGTGGCCGTGGTCTTCAGGCGGTCGATCGCTTCGAGCGCCGTGTTGAGGGCGGTGTCGACGCCGATGGTGATGTCCGCGCCGTTCAGATCGTTGTCGATGGTCGAGGCGACGCCCACCACGGGGTAACCAGCCTGCGACAGCGCGTGGGCGCCCGAGAGCGAGCCGTTGCCGCCGATCACGACCAGCCCCTCGATCGCGTTTTGCTCGAGCACCTGCAGCGCGCACTTCCGCCCCTCAGGGGTGCGGAACTCGGCGCATCGGGCGCTGCCGAGCATGGTGCCGCCGACGTGGATGATGCTGGCGACGTCGCGGGGCCCGAGCGGCTGGAGCTGGCCCTCGATCAGGCCGGTGTAGCCCTGCCGCACGCCGATCACCTCGAGCCCGCTCGACACCCCGACGCGCACCACGGCCCGGAGCGCCGCGTTCATCCCGGGCGCGTCTCCTCCACTCGTCAGCACGGCAATTCGCTTCATCACGGACACTTCCCGGCGATCCATCCTCCCATGAACCCGGCCCGGCAGAGCCCGCGAACGATGTGGGGATTGCCGCGCATGAGCCGCCAGACGAGTCCCGTGCGGTAGTTCTCGATCATCGCGAGAATCGGCCCTTCATCGATGCCCAAGTAGTCGACGTCGAACCAGCCAAGCGTAGGGTCCACCGTGCCGCGCTCCACCGGGGCGCCGGTGGCGGTGAACGTCGGGTTGAACGCATCGCGGAAGCCGTAGGTCGAGAACAGGTTGCTGCCGTAACTCTGACGCATGGTGTAGAGGGCGGGAATCGCGATCTCGGGGGCGAATGGGATCGCCCCGCCCGCGGCCGTGGGGGCGAGGGTCCCGTCGTCATTCGAGTCGAACTGTGACACGCCTCGCGCCCAGTAGGTGTGGAACTGGCGCGAGCGCCCGTTCAGCACCAGGGTCGTGTTGGCCGGGCCATCCGAGGCCGTGAGCCCCCAGATCTGGTTCGAGTAGGCGGTCCATGCCATGGGGTTGGCGGCGGCGTATGCCCGGTGCGCGTAGGTCGCGCGGTGCGAGCTCTCGAAGTAGTCGATGCCGCGGCCACGCATGAACGAGTCCTGGATCGCCCGGAAGTCGATCCAGACGTGTGAGTACTCGTGGCCGAACAGCGGGCCGAACTGCACGTAGGTCTGGCCACGGAACGTCCCCCACTGATAGCCGCTTACCCATTTGGCCCAGGCCGTGGAATCGACGGGGTGTGTGGGCGAGCCGAGGGCGAGGAGGTACAGGATCATCGCCTCGTTGTAGCCGATCCAATCGGTGGGGATGAACCCGCCCTCCGGGTGCCAACCCATGCTGACCGCTGGGGGCCGGGCCTGCGCCCAGTTCCAGTCCACCCGCAAGTAGATCGAGTCGGCGAGCCCGCGGATCTCGGTTTCGACCGCATCGGTGCCGTCGTAGTACGCCTGGCACAACAGGATCCCCGCGAGCAGCAGGGAGGTATCGATGGTCGACAGCTCCACGTTTTGGAAGCGGGTCCCGGTGCTCATGTCGAGGAAGTGGTAGAAGAACCCGTGGTAGCCCGTGGAGCCCGAGAGAGAGGAGTCCTGCGGCGCGGTCCAGAAGAAGCGCAGCGTCGTGAGCGTCCGCGCGGCCGCCTGGGCGCGCGTGATGTAGCCGCGCTCCGCACCGATCGGGTAGGCCGTGAGGGGGAAGCCGACGGCGGCGATGCTCGAGAACGACGGGGACGGCGCGCGGTCCGGCGTCAGCCCGTTTTGCGGGTTCGTGAGATCCCAGAAGTAATGGAAGGTGCGCTCCTCGAGGGTGTCGAGGAGCGCGGCTGCCTGCGCCGAGTCCGGAGGCGGCGGGCCTTCGGAGTGGTTGGCACCGCACCCCGTGAGGATCGCCGCGACCAGACCGACGGCGAGCTGTGTGCTACGCGTCATGCAGGGAGAATATCGCCGCGAACCCCTGGTGCGGGCCACCGGTGCTGTGTGCACCGGTGGCCCGCGATGGGTCAGCGTTAGAAGCCGTACTCGGCGCCGATCTGGAGCCGGCGGGGGTCAGTGACAAGGCACCCGGGGTTTCCGTTGCCGGTGTTGTAGCAGCCGTAGTTCTTGAAGGTGAAGCTGTTAAAAAGATCGGCGGTCACCGCCATACTGGTACCCGATATGTTCGGGAAGTCTTTCCTCAGCCGCAGATCCACGCTCCGATACCGCCAGGCCCCGGGAATGATGAAGCCGTACTTCGGCGGCGAGAAGCCACCGGGCACGTAGTTGCCACCCGGTCGATTGTTTCCCTTGTCAACGAGCTGGCCGCTGCCGAGCGTGATCAGGCCGCTGAATTGCACCCCGTACGCGTACGGAACGTCGAGCGTCCAGTTGGCCACAACGCGGGTCTTCTCGTCATTGGGATGATGCTTCCCGATCAGTGACGCCTGTGTGAAAGCGAAGTGATCGTCCACATTGTCCACGCCCTCGAGGGATCGTGTAGCGTAGGTGAGCGCCAACCCGGCACCCCAACCGAAGTTCTCTGTTCTCGCGTAGGGCCGGTTCACCTGAACCTGCAGTGCGTCGTACCACGTCCGTCCGCTGCTGGTGCTGAAGAGGACGTTGCTGAATCCGCGACCCAGGTTAGCACCGACGCAGCAGTTGCCGTTAGCGTCGAGAGTGATGTTAGCCCAGTTGAAAACCAACTGGTCGTAGCCCCGGGCACCAACGTAGGCCGCGGATACAAGCACATTGCCGAACATCCGCCGCAGGCCGACGTTCCACTGAGTAGAGTGAGGTACCTTCACGTCGTTTCTGATGAGCCAGATTTCCTTACCCGCCGCTCGGCCACTGGCCACGAGGGATTTCAGCACCGTCGTATCCGTCGTCAGGTAATTGTTGCTCCACGCCACCTGGCCGGGCGCAATGTGACCGAGCGCGGCGGAGTCCGGGTCGGCGAAGAATATGGTGTACTCTGGATGGGTCAACTTCAGTGTCTCGTCTACGGACAAGTCGAAGTATGACCGGTCGTAGAAGATCCCGAAGCCGCCGAATAGAGTCGTCTTGCCTTCCGGATCCAGTGCATACGAGAACCCCGCGCGCGGCTGGAAGGCACCGTAGAACTTCTTCCGCTGGGTGCCGTTCGTGAAGTATGCCGTCGTATCCAGCAACTGTCTCACCAGCGAGTCGCCCTTCGTGACTGGCGTGCGCATGGACGTATCGATCGCAGCCCGCGCGTCAAGCGGGGTGACATAGTCATAGTTGTACATGTGCGTCTCGAAGTCCCACCGAATTCCCAGGTTGAACGTGAGGCGGGGAGTCGGGCTCCAGTCGTCCTGGATGTACGCGCCGACCTGCGCATTGTTGGCCTTCAAGAAGGGATTGCCCGTGGACCAGTGGAGCTGATAAGGCACCCGATAGCCGTAGCTCTCGTTCCCGGTGCAGGTCGGATTGCAGTTCACCCCATCTGCGGTGCCAACCTGTGTACGTCAGGTCGTCGCGTAACCCGATCCGCTTCTGCGTGAAGTCCTGCGGACTGGGGTAGCTGCCGATCTCGATGCAACACCCCCCTGGAAGGGCGTACCACCGGTGCACAATATCGGCTGTGTTGGCTGTCGGATTGCGCTCGAAGCGCGTGTAGGTGACCGCCGCTTCGTTGAGCCACGGCCCCGTGGAGTAGGTGTGCTTTAAGGTCCCGAGAGTGACGTCGTTCTTGTAGTTGGTTGCCGACTGCGCCGAGAGATTTCCGCCGAAATCGCGAACGTCGGTCTCGTGCCGATTGTTGATGCTGAGTTCGGCGCTCGACCTGTCGTTAATGGCATAGGTCAACTTGCCGAAGAGGAGCGTCTCCCGAAACCGAGATGGAAAGTTCCCGTTGTACTTCGCGAACTGCACGGTATCGAGGGCGGGAAAGGCGCCCGCGATGGGCACTGGGATAGTCACATCCTGGGCGCGGTTCTGATAATTCCCCTCGTAGGAGCCGAAGAAGAACAATCGGTCCTTCATGAGCGGACCGCCCGCGCTAAGGCCAGCAAGATAGCGACTGTAGTCCGGCTTAGCGCCCTTGAAGGCGAAGGTGTCGAGAGCCACTAGGTCCTTGTTTTGGTAGCCGAAGAAGGCGTTCCCATGCCATGCGTTGCTCCCGGACTTCGTGGTTGCCGTGATGATCGCGCTCGATGCCTTCTGATATTCGGCTTTGAAGTTCTGCGTGATAACACGATATTCCTGCACCGCATTTCGAGGAAATGGGTTTCCGCGGCTCGCGTCCTGACCTGCGACTCCGCTGCCACTGCCCTCCCCACCGGTGAGGTCATTCTTCAAACTCGCTCCATCGATGAAGACGTTGACCTCGCCCGGGCCCGAACCACCTGAAGAGAAGTTTCTTGGAGTGAACTGGCCGGCGCCCATGTTGACGCGGTCCTCGGCAACCGTAATGCCAGGGGCGAGGGCCGCGAGATCGAGGAAGTTCCTACTTGAGGTCGGGAGCCGTTCGATCTGCTGTTGGCTCACGTTCGTCGCGACCTCCGAGGTGCGGGTCTCCACGCCACGGGCTGCCGCAATCGTCACCGCTTCGAGTTGGATCGCGGTGGCACCGAGCTTGAAGTCCAGGGGGTACACCTCGCCTATCAACACCCGGACTCGCAGCTTCTGCGGCGCCATGCCGATCTGACGGGCCGTCACGTCGTATTCAGCCGGCACGAGGCCCAGCAGGGCGTAGAACCCGTTGCTCTGCGTGGCGACCTCACGCTGCGCCGACGTCAGCGGGTTGACCGCGATGACGCGGGCTCCCGCGATGGGCCTGCCGCTCGAGTCGGTCACGTATCCCCGGATGCTGCCGGTGCTGGTCTGCGAGAAGGCCGCCGGCGCGGTGATCACGACGAAGGCCAAGCTGAGAAACAGCCACCGGCCGAGTTGCCCGAACGATCCGCCGCTCATGAGCCCGTCTCCTGTGCGCGTAGTTGCATTCCTTATCACGCGCGCCCTAGGGTTTGTCAAGGTCGGTGGTGGCCGCGTAGATTGGGATCGCCGTTTTCCCACTCGCTCCTTCTGAAACGGATCCGATGCGCCCGCACAACGGTTTCCTCACGGGGTTACTGGTTACACTGACGCTGGTCAGCGCCTGGCCTGCGTTCGCGCAGCGCTCTGCCGCCGAGCAAAAAATCGACTCCCTCCTCTCCCACATGACGCTGGAAGAGAAACTCGGCCAGCTGAACCAGCTCTCGGTGGACAATCAGCCGACGCCCGAGCAGCTGGCGCTGGTTCGCAAGGGCCTGGTGGGCAGCCCGGCCAGGACGTGATCCACGGCTACCGGACCGTCTTCCCGATTCCCCTGGGTGAGGCTGCGTCCTGGGATCCGGAAGTCGTGGAGGCGGCCGCTCGCGTTGCGGCCCGCGAGGCCGCGGCGGCTGGCCTGCACTGGACGTTCGCGCCCATGGTGGACATTGCCCGCGATCCTCGCTGGGGCCGGATCGCCGAGGGCTCAGGGGAGGATCCCTACCTCGGATCGGCCATGGCGGCGGCGCGAGTCCGGGGCTTTCAGGGGACGGACCCTCGCGCCCCCGACGCGGTGCTCGCCACCGTAAAACACTTTGCGGCTTACGGCGGCGCCGAGGGCGGCCGGGACTACAACACCGTCGACCTGTCCGAGCGCACGCTGCGCGAGGTGTACCTGCCGCCCTACCGCGCCGCTGTGGACGCGGGCGCCGCTACCGTGATGACGTCGTTCAACGAGATCGGGGGCATCCCGAGCACCGCCAACCCCTGGCTCATGACCACGCTGCTGCGCCGCGAATGGGGCTTCCGGGGCTTCGTGGTGAGCGACTGGACGGCAGTGGCCGAGCTTCTGAACCACGGCGTCGCGGGCTCGCGTGCCGACGCGGGCAAGCTCGCCCTCGAAGCCGGCGTGGACATGGACATGGTGAGCCGGATCTACGTGGATGATCTGCCAGCGCTGGTCCGTGCGGGTCGCATCCCCATGTCCGTGCTCAACGAGGCGGTGCGCCGGGTGCTCCGGGGCAAGGCCGCCCTCGGGCTGTTCGACGATCCCTACCACGGCGCGACGCCCGAGCGCGAGCGATCGATGCTGCTCGCGCCGGAGCACCGCCAGCTGGCGCGTCGCGTGGCCGAAGAGGCGATCGTGCTGCTCAAGAACGACGCGCAGCTCCTGCCGCTCGGATCCCGGGTGCACACGATCGCTGTGATCGGCCCCCTCGCCGACGACAAAGTCTCAGCCCTCGGCTCCTGGCCGGGCCGCGGCGATCCGCGGGACGCCGTGACCCCCCTCGAGGGGATCAAGGCCCGCGCCGGGAGCGTGAGCGTCGTCTACGAGAAGGGCTGCGGCATCATCGACACCGCGACTACGGGGTTCCCGGGCGCGGTAGCAGCCGCGAAACAGGCTGACGTCGCCGTGCTGGTGCTGGGCGAAGCGGGAGACATGAGCGGCGAGGCAGCGAGTCGCGCCAATATCGATCTGCCCGGCGTGCAGCCGCAGCTGCTCGAGGCCGTTCAGGCCACTGGCACGCCCGTGGTCCTCGTCGTGATGAGCGGCCGGCCCCTCACCATCCCGTGGGCCGCGGAGCACGTCCCGGCGATTCTCGAGTCCTGGTTCCTGGGGATCGAGGACGGCCCCGCGCTCGCCGCCGTCCTGTTCGGCGACGTGAGCCCGAGCGGCAGGCTGCCCGTGACCTTCCCGCGCGCCGTCGGTCAGATCCCCCTCTATTACAACCACAAGAACACCGGGCGCCCCACCGGGCCGGACAAATACACGTCCAAGTACATCGACCTGCCGGTGACGCCGCTCTTCCCGTTCGGCCACGGGCTGAGCTACACCACCTTCGGTTACAGCGACCTGCGGCTCAGCGCGCCCCGCATCACGCCGGCCGGGACGCTGCGCGTATCCGTGACGGTCACCAACACCGGTACGCGCGAAGGGGCCGAAGTGGTCCAACTCTACGTGCACGACGAAGTAGCGAGTGTGACGCGGCCGGTCCGGGCGCTGACCGGATTCCGTCGCGTCTCCCTCAAGCCGGGTGAGGCGCGTACGGTAGACTTCCAGCTCACGCCTAGAGAGCTGGGGCTCTACAACAAGGACATGAAGTTCGTCGTGGAGCCCGGGAAGTTCCGGGTGTTCGTGGGCGGCAGCTCGGTAGGCGGACTAGAAGGGGAGTTCGAGGTCGGCGCGGGCCCTCGTTGACGCTACTCCCCCTCGTCAGTCTCGCCTAGTGGGTGCAGCTTGAGCGTCTGGGCGATCTTGGGGTGTACCCGCCACAGGTAATAGCCCATGCCGAAGGCCGCGATGGCGTTACCGATCGCCACGTTCCACCAGGCAAGCGAGCCGAGCAGGGGCTGCGCGAGGATCGCCACCGTGACGTAGAACCCGAACTCGAAGATCGCGAAGAACACCACGAGGAGATACAGCGTCGGCGGGGCGACTTCCACTTCCGCTGCCAGCACCGCGGAGATCGTGCCCACGATGATGAAGGCGCTCACGTGGATCATCGTGTAGCCGATGATGCGGGAGTATTCGATGACGACCTGAGCGGGGTCGCGCACCCCCCAGAACACCGCGGACCCGAGCATCGCCGGGGTGAAGAACGGCCGGCCGGCGATCACATCGACGACCAGGAACCAGAGCGCCACCGCCGCGGCGCCGATCAGGCCGGCGATGAACCCCTCGCGCAGAATCCGCGTCAATTGCATGAACGCCCTCCAGGGCTTCGCTCTGCCGCCAATATAGCGTGGCGTTCCGTGACAGCTAGATTGGAGCGCATGCCCGCCCGCCCACCGGTTTATCCGCTGTGTCTCGTCGTCGGCGCGTTGCTCGCGGTGGTGGCAGGGGTGCTGCATCCCGATCTCGCGGGGGACGGCGCGGCCCAACTCACGACCATCGCGCAGTGCGCCGGGTGGCGGGCGATCCACTGGACCTTCCTCTTCAGTTTCCCGTTGGCGCTGACGGGGCTTGTCGGCCTGGCGCGCGTACACGCAGGGATCTCAGGGGAGAACGAGGTGCGCGCGGCTGTGATCGTCGGGACGTTCGCTTACGGCGCGTGGACGGTGACGGTGGCGTTCATGGGCGGCGCGGGGTGGTTCCTGGCGCACAGCTTCACGGTGGCAGAGGCCGGCATGACCGCCACGCGGGCGGTGTTCCTGTTCGACATGATCCATCCGTTCGCGCTCGTGACCCAGCGGGCGGCCGGATTCGCGCTCGGGCTTTCGACCTGTCTCTTCGGCTGGGGTCTGTCAGAGGGGAAAGTGCTGCCCCGCTGGCTCGGCACCGGCGGGCTGGCCGCGGGCGTCGTGGCCATGGGGCTCGCCCTCGCGTTTCGGGAAGACACGAAGGCCGACCAGGCGGCCTTCGTGCTTCCGGTGTTATGGCAGGTGGTAACGGCCACCGTCATGCTGCGGTCGCTTGGGATGCGCGGCTGAAGCCGCGGCTCGGCACTTACCGCTGAAGCG
>QHUD01000143.1 GCA_003221085.1 Gemmatimonadota bacterium | reverse complement strand
GCGATCGCCGCCGTGAAGACCCGGTCACGCACGACGCTCGATGTCGCGCGCCAGGTGGCGGCCCGGCTCGACCCGAAGCACGTCGTCGTTGACGAGAAGGCGCAGAAAGAAATCGCGAAGGATCCGGCCGGCTACAAGGCGTCCCTCGAGGCGAGCCTCGCGGCGCTCAAGGACACGGACTGGACGCCGGAGCAGCTCGAGCGACGGCTGCGCGCGCTCGCCGAGCAGAAGGGTGTTGCGGCGGGGAAGATCTTCCAGCCGATCCGCATCGCGCTGACGGGCGGTACGGTATCGGAGCCGGTGAACGAGCTGCTGTACGTGGTGGGGAAAGAGGCGGCGCTGAAGCGATTGCAAGCGGCGACTACGGCACCACCCTGACGGTATCCGTCTTCACCGCCGTCGTATCGCCCCGCGCCCGGCGCTCGGCGTCCCGCTCCGCCTGCTTTCGCGCTCGCAGGTCGCGCACGTACTGCTTGAACAGCCGGAGCGTCTCGGTGCGCCGCGCCGCTTGCATCAGGTCCTGCCGCATCTCGTCCAGTTGGCGGGCCCGCATCTGCTCGCCGTAGTTCCCCTGGGGCAGGTTGATCGGCAGCAGGGCCAGCGCCGCCGTGGGAATCTTGATCCCCGCCACGTGGATGAACTGCGAGTCGATCCCGAACACCTTCCCCGCTATGTCGGTGGTCCAGACGGGGCGCTGCCGCGAGCGCTGATCCTGGTCGATGAACACGTTGAGGGAGTCGACCATGGCGCGCAGCCGGCGCACCACGGTAGTGTCGCGGCTCTCCTGGGGCTCGTACAACGCGTCCGCCACGTCGGACGGCAGTGCGGGGCGCGGCAGCACCCACAGCCGCCCGTCGCCAACCTGTGGCGGGCTCACGATGTGGGGACCGACTGCGGCGGGGCTCGCGGCGAGCGTCGAGTCGGGCTTTCCGACCGGGGCCGGGATGGGTCGTGGGGGCGCGCCGGCGGAATGATCGTGATCAGTCCCTGCGGCCGGTCGATCCGCCACGACCCGCTGAACGCCACGATGACGATCGCCACGTGCACCACGCCGCTGACGACCCAGGTGAGCCGCCGAAACTCGCGCGAGGGCCTGCGAATCTCAAACAGCGGCCAGCACCTTTCCCAGCCGCTCGGCGGCCTCGACCAGCCGCGGCGTGCCGACCGTGAGCGCGATCCGGAAGAACCCTTCCCCACCCGCCCCGAACCCGCTGCCGGCGAGCGTCACCACGCCCGCCTCCATGAGCGCGCGCCGCGCGAACCCCGCGGACGGGACGCCCTCGGGGAGCGGCACCCACACATACATGGTGGCCTCGGGCGTCTCGGGCTCGAACCCCTGGGTGCGGAGCACCGGCAGCATCGCATCGCGCCGCTCCTTGAAGCGGGCAACGTAGCCGCGCGCCAGCGTCTCCGCCTGTGGCAGCACCGCCGCCCCCGCCGCCTGCACCGCGAGAAACGCGCCTGTATCCACGTAGTTTTTCACGCGCGCGAGCGCGGCGATGAGCTCCGGTCGCCCCGCGGCCCACGCGAGCCGCCACCCGGTCATGCAGAACGTCTTGGACAGCGAGTGGAACTCGACCGCGATGTCGCGCGCGCCCGCGATCTCGAAGATGCTGGGCGCCACGTGGTCGTCGAACGTGATCTCGCAGTAGGGATTGTCGTACGCGATGACGATTCCGTGCTTCCGGCAGAACGCGACCGTGCGCTCAAGGTATTCGCGGGGCGCGACGCTAGCGGTGGGATTGTTGGGGTAGTTCAGGTACACGAGCTTGGCGCGGCGCAGCACATCGGAGGGGATCTCGTCCATCTCCAGCAGGAACCCCGTTCGCGGCGTCAGCGCGTAGCGGTACGGCTCGGCGCCCGCCAGCACGGTCCCGCCCTCGTACACGGCATAGCCCGGCTCGGGGACGATCGCCACATCCCCCGGATCGAGCAGCGCCGTGGCGAGATGCGCGATGCCCTCCTTCGAGCCGATGAGCGGATGCAGCTCGGTGAAGGGATCGAACCGCACGCCGAACCGCCGCTTCATGTACGCGGCGGCCGCCTCGCGAAACGCCGGCAGGCCGAGCTGAAACGCATAGCGGCTCATCGCCGGGTCGCGGACGGCATGCGCCAACGCTTCCACCGCGACTTCCGGCGGCGCGAAGTCGGCGTCCCCCGCCCCGACGTCGATGACGTCGACTCCCTGCTGGACGAGCCGGCGCTTGATCGCCGGAATCTCGGCCATCGGGTAGCTCGGGAGCGCCGCCAATCGCTTGCTGAACTGGGTCACGCCGTGTCCTCTGAGGATATACGCGCGAGATGCCCTGAGAATTTACCCTCGATCTGCGCAACCCGTCACCGCCCGCTACCGCCCCCTCCCGCCCTCTACCGCCCCCGTTTCCGCTCCAATCCCGTGCCGCGCAAAGAACTCCTCGCAGGCGCCACGCACATCCGCCCAGGGGCCCACGAGCCGCGTCGCGGGTGGCAACCCTTCGAGGATCATCGCGCCGTACCGCTTGGTCACCACCCGAGGGTCCAGCAGCACGACCGCGCCCACGTCGCCACGGCTGCGAATCAGACGCCCGAAGCCCTGCTTGAGCTTCAGGGCGGCATTGGGGACCAGATAGTGCACGAAGCCGTTGAGGCCCCGGGCCTCCAGGCGCTCCAACCGCGCGGCCGTGAGCGGCTCCGTCGGGACCTTGAAGGGGAGCTTCGCGAGGATCAGCACGCGCAGCGCGCGTCCCGGTACGTCAACGCCCTCCCAGAACGAGTCGGTTCCCAACAGAATCCCCGAGCCCGCCTCCCGGAAGCGCCGCAGCAGGTGGTCGCGCTGCCCCTCGCCCTGCACGAACAAGGGCCAGCGGCCCCCGATCGAGGCGCGCACCGCGTCGGCCGCGCGCCGCAGGGCCGCGTGGCTCGTGAACAGCGCGAACATGCCGCCGTCGGACGCGTGGGCCAGCTCCACGAGGACCCGCGCCACGGCGGCGCCGTGGCCCGATTCGTCGTCGCGCGGCTCGGGGAGATCGGTGGGGATCCCGAACAGACACTGCGAGGCGTAGTCGAACGGAGACGCATGGATCTCGCGCACCGTGGTCCGCGCCGGCGGCAGGTCGAGTCCGAGTCGCTCCTCGAGGAAACCGAAGTCTCCTCCCGCCGCGAGGGTGGCGCTCGTGAGCACCACCGTCTCGGTCCGGTCGAACAGGCTCTCCTTGAGGATGGGCGCCAGGTCGAGGGGCACGGCGGCGAGGGAGACGTTCGGGGTCTTCCGGCCGCGCCGCTCCAGCCAGCGCACCGCCGCGACGCCGGCGGCCGGAGGCCGCAACGTCGCCGTGAGACCCGCGGCCGCCGCGTCGAGCCGCCGCACGACGCCATGGAGCTCGCCGACGAGCTGGGCGCGCCGCTCCGAAGGATCGTCGACCGCCAGCCGATCCGCGATCATCGCCGCGCCCTCCGAGAGACGCGAGAACCCGAGCAACAGATTGTCGAGCGCCACGCCCAACCCTTCGTCCCACACCGCATCCGCGAGAAACTCGTCGCGCAGTCGGAGCACCGGCGCCGGACCCGGCTCGCCGTCGAGGCGTCGCGCCAGCCGGGTGAACACGTCGTCTGCCGCGCGGCGCGCCGCCGCCAGCGCGTCGCTCAGTCCCTGCTGCGCCAGCTCGCGACTCGCCGCCGACAGGAGATCGTCGCGCCCGAACAGCACCGAGCGCAGCGTGGGCAGGAGCCCGCGCCCGTTCTTCTCGAGCCGGGACAGGAGCCGCTGCACGCCGAGCATGCTGACCTGCGCGCCCAGATGCATGGCGGCCACGTCTTCGATGTGATGCGCCTCGTCGAGGATGAGCCGCCGGTACGGCGGAAGCACGGCTGCCTCCTGCCAGTTGTCGGACGCCATACGCACGGCCAGGTCCGACGCGAGCAGATGGTGGTTGACGACCACGATGTCCGCTTCCGCCGCGCGCCGCCGCGCCTGGAACAGGAAACAGCGGTCGAAATGGGGGCACTTGAGCCGCGTGCACAGATCCGATTCCGCCGCCACCGCGTCCCACACGTCGGCGCTGGGCTCGTCCGTGAGGTCGGCGAGCGAGCCGTCGCTCGTCCGGGCGGCCCACGCCGCCAGGCCGTCCAGCTCCGCCCGGCGCTCGTCTTCGAACAGCGAGTCCCCCTGCTCGCGCGCCTGCTCGAGCCGCGAGAGGCAGATGTAATTGCGCCACCCCTTGAGCAGCGCAAACGTCGGCGCATGATCGCCCGTGCCGAGCGCGCGGGCGAGGATCGGGAGATCCTTGCCCACGAGCTGCTCCTGCAGGTTGATGGTGTTGGTGGACACGACGGTCCGTTCGCCGTTCTCGCGGGCCCACACGAGCGCGGGCACCAGATATGCGAACGACTTCCCCACCCCGGTCCCGGCTTCCAGCATGCCGATACCGCCGTCGTTGTAGAGGTCGGCGACGTACGCCGCCATGTCGCGCTGGCTGGGCCGATCCTCGAAGCTGCCGAGCGCGCGGGCCACGGGGCCCGAGGGGGAGAGCAGCGCCGCGACGTCGATCGCGTCGATCCGCGTGGTGGCGCGCGGCCGCGGGCACTCGACCACCACGTAGCAGTCGGTGACGTCGTTGTCCACGATCGCGAATCCGACGCCGCCGTCGTGCAGCCGCGCCGCCACGCTCAGGTCCGCGCCCGACGGCTCGAGCACGCCGCTCGGATGGTTGTGGAGCAGCAGCTCGCCCCGCACCGCGATCCCCGGGCGGGCGAGCACGGCGTCCACCGTCCCGCGGGCCACGACCCGCGCGTCCACGATCAGGCCGTCCGGATCGAGGCACGCTACGAACGATACTTCCCGCCCCCGAGCGGCCGCGATCTCGGCGCGCACCAGCTCGCGCGCCGCCGGCGCGAGGCGCTCGGCGCTCACGTCTTGAGCTCGCGCTTCTTGGCCGCGGGGAAGAGCACGTTGTTGAGGATCAGGCGGTAGCCCGGGGAATGGGGGTGTAACGACAGGTCGGTCGGCGGATCGCCGATCTGGTGCTGCTGGTCCTCCGGATCGTGGCCGCCGAAGAACGTCCACGTCCCCTTCCCGTGGTTGCCGTTGATGTACTTCACCCAGGGCGCGCCCTCTTCGTCCGCGAGCACAACGTCACTGGGCTTGAGACGGCTGCGCAGGAATGACGTCGTCAGCCCGTAGAAATCGGGGATCACCTGGCGGTGGTTCTGGACCAGGAGCGTCGGCACGGGATCGATCTTGGCGCTGAAGTTGAAGAGCTTGAAGGCGCCCAGCGGCTGGCGGCGCGCCGGGGCGTTCACCTGGTGCCCGTCGATGTCCGAAAAGCTCGCGATCTGCGGCGAGGGCTCGACGTGCGCACCCGTGAAGGCAAGGGCCTTCGTCCAATCGAGCTTTCCATCCGCCTGCGGATCCATGGGCGTGCCGTCCGCAAACGCCGCCGCGATGTCCACCTGCTCAGCGGCGAGCGCCAGGTCGATCGTCTCGGTGGCGGTGCACATCGCGAACAGAAAGCCGCCGTTCCCGACGTAGTCGCGGATCCGTCGCGCCACCGCCTTTTTCAAATCGGGCACCGTCCCGAAGCGCAGCTGCTTCGCCGCATCCGCGTTGAACCGCACCATCTCGGCGAGCCACGGCTGGCCCGTGTAAATGAGATAGAACTTCGAGTACTGACCCGTGAAGTCCTCGTGATGCAGGTGCAGCCAGTCGTACCCCGCGAGCTTCCCGGACATGACCTCGAAGTCCCACACCTTGTCGAAGGTGATCCCGGCGTACTGCAGCGCCATCGTGACGGCGTCGTCCCAGGGCGCCGCGTTGGGCGGCACGTACACGGCGACCTTGGGCGCTTTTTCGAGCGGGACGGCGTCCATGTTGCTCGCTTCGATCTCTCCACGGATGGCCGTGACGCGGCTGTCGTCCACCGGCTCGAAGGTCACCCCCGCGAGCGCCGCGTCGCGCCGGATCGCGGGCCCATCCGGCAGCAGGAACGATCCGCCGCGGTAGTTCAACAGCCACTCGGCCTTGATGCCCGCCTGGACGACGCGATAGGTGACACCGTACGCCTTGAGGTGGTCGCCCTGAGCGTCGTCCATTGGGATCAGAAGCGACGGAACGGCGGACGGGCGGACGGGCGGACGGAATCCGAGCAGGCTCCCTCCGACCGCCAGTCCGGCGGTCCGCCCGACCGCCCTCACGAACTCTCTCCGCTTCATGACCTGGGAATCGCCCCCTTCGCCCGCTCGAGCTCGCGTCGCGCCTCGGGCACGACGGCGCTCCCGGGATACGTGAGAATCAGGTGCTCGAGGTGCTGGATCGCTTCCGCGGGCTGCGCCCGGCGGTCGAACAGCGCGAGCGCGCTGCGCTGCTGCAGAGTGTCGAGCCGGGCCGCGACACGACCGGCCAAGAGCAGGAGGTCCGGCCGCCCGCCCCCACCCTCCCCCGTTCCCAGACGCCCAGCCGCAAGCCGCAAGGCCTGCACCGCGTGCAGGGAGTCGCCCCGGACGAGCGTGAGTAAAGCAGTCCCGAGTTCCGGGAACGAATCGAGCGGGGTCTGCTGCAGCAACGCGAGCATCGCCGTGCGCTCGGTCGCGTCGCTCCGATCTCCGGCGTACGGCCCCGCGGCGCGGAACAGGGCCTGGGCGTCCCGCAGCCGCCCGCGATACAGGGCGATCCACCCCTGGAGCGCGAGCGCCTCGACGCTCGAGTCGCCCGCCAGCGACGACTCGGCGCGGTCCAGTGCGCCGGCCCCGATCCGCGCGCGCGCGAGCCGCAGGCGCAGGCTCGCGCGGTCCTCGGCGGACAGCCGGCTATTGGTCGCGAGCTGCTGCGCTGCCGTGTCGAGCTGCCCTCCGTCGATCAAGGCCTCCACCACGGAGCGCTGCGCGAGCCGCTGGGCATCGGGCGGCGCAGTCGAGTCCCGGGCGACGCGCTCGAGCACCGCCCGCGCGGCGGGGCGATCGCCGGCCTCGATGAAGGCGCGCGCCGCGTCGGCCCGCGCTCGTGCCGCCCCCCCTCCCGGCACAGGCGCCAGGTCGGCGTAGCGCGCGAGCGCGAGGGCGCGGACGCGGCGCGCGTCGGGCGTGCTGCGCGTGCCCGCGAGGTCGGCGAAGCGGCGCAGCGCGAACGCCGCGTCCGCGGACGGTGCGGCGACGCTCGGCTCGAACACGCCCCACGCGCGCAGCGGTTGCCCCCACCCCAGCAGGAGCTCGCCCGCGAGCCGGCGCGTCAGCGGCGGCGGCGTTCCTGCGGAGAGCAGGCGCGCGATCCGCTCGCGTTGCTCTTCGGGCGCCTCGGCTAGCGCGCTCGCCGCGTTCGGCAGCTGGACGGGCGCATCCTCGAGCGCCCCCGCCCATTCGCGCGCGGCACCTTCCCAGTCGCCCGAGAGCCGGCTCAGCTCCGCCAGCTCGATCCCGAACGCGCCGGGCCGGCCGAGTGCGCGGCGGCCCGCGAGGAGCACGTCGCGCGCTGCCGCGTGGCGGTGCGTGTCCTCGAGCGCCATCGCCCACTCGCGGTAGGGGGCTTCGTCGCGCGGCGCGGCCGCAGCCCACCGCAGCGCCACCGCCCGCGCGCTGTCGGGCTCGTTCAGCGCCACGTACGTGCGGAGCAGCACGCCCCGCAGCGCGGTGTTGGCGGGACTCGCCGCTGCGGCCCGCTGGGCCACAGGCAAGAGCTCCCCCAGCCGGCTGAGCGGCGGCAAGACGCGCTCGAGCCCGAGCAGCGCCGGGAGGTTGGTCGGCTCGGCCCGCAGGGCCGCGAGATAAATCGCTGCCGCCTGCTCGTACTGGCCGGCGCGCTCGAGCTCGAAGCCCTGGCCGATGGCCTGGGCCGGCAGCGCACGGACGAACAGGAGCGCCGTTGTCGCGACGACTAGCAAACAGGCGCCCGCGCCTCGAACGGGCGGCTGAAGCCGCGGCTCGGCATGTGCCGGTAAACCGGCCGAGTCCCGCTTCAGCGGGACTTGCCGAGTCGCGGGTTTACCCGCGGACTCACCGCGACCGGGGCTCATTGAGCCTCCGGAAATACTCGAGTACCAGACGGCGCTGCTCGGGGGTGAGACCCTGGAGCTCTTCCCACGTGGGATAGCGGAGCCGCGGGCCCGCGCCCGTTGCCCCCGGCTTGAGCAGCTCGGGGAGGTGCACGCTGTCCCCGGTCGCGGACCGGCTGACCCGCTCTTTGTTCTGGTCAGGCTCGTCGTTCGAGAGCGTCCGGCCCGCGTCGAGCAAGCGGCGGTACAGGCGCTGTTGGCGCTCGATGGTCTGTTGATCGAGACGCCCGGCGTCGAGCTGACGCGCCAGCTCCTTCGCCTCCTGCGCCAGCGGACCGGCGGCGCCGCTCGCGCCTCCGGCCTGGAGCCATTCGAGCTGCTCCGCGAGCGCCCGCTGGCGGGCGGCGAGCGCCTGGAGCTGCTGGAGCATTGCCGGGCCGGTCATGCCCATCATCGGCAACAGGCCCTGGGCCAGACCGTTCA
This sequence comes from Gemmatimonadota bacterium, assembly GCA_003221085.1. Lineage (GTDB taxonomy): Bacteria > Gemmatimonadota > Gemmatimonadetes > Gemmatimonadales > GWC2-71-9 > AG41. The sequence continues at coordinate 2,232 of QHUD01000143.1, read as the reverse complement.
GCCCCTGCTGATCGCGCGCCAGGCGCGCCAGCTGCTCCACCGCTTCGGCGAACCCGCTGCCCGACTTCCCCCCCGCGACCTGGCTGCGGCTGTGGGCCAGCCCCAGGGCGGTGGCGTTGAGGGCGTCGACCGCGTCTTCGGCGAGAGCAGCCGCCTCGGACGCGTTGGGATCAGGTTCTTCGAGCTGGGAGCGCGCCGCCGCCATTTGCCGTTTGGCGTAGCCCAGAGCCGCGTCGAGCTGCGGCGACACGAGCGCATGCTTCCCGGCCGCCTCGCGGATCTGGCGCGCCACCGCCTCGGTCCCCTCCTCCACCGACGCCTGCTGTGACCGGGTACCAGCGCCCGCCTCACCGCGCCTCAGCGCCTCGGCCACGCGCTGTTGCCCCTTGGCGAGCATCGCCGTCTCCGAAAGTGCCCGATCGAGCGCCGCCAGCGTCTCACTGCGCCACTCCCGGGCCAGTGAATCGCGCTGACCGCGCAGCGCGTCGGGCACGCCCGCGAGCTGCTGCTCCGCCTCACTTCCCGCTTCAGTAGCGGCCCCCGCCCGAGCCTGCTCCGCGGCCTGCGCGGCGCGCTGCATCGCCGCTCGCGCAGCGCGCGCCGCCTGCTCCGGTGTCGCAAGCGGTGTGTGGGAGCCCGCGCCGAGGTCTGCGGCTACCCGGTCGATACCGCGCGCCAGAGAATCCGCGCGGTCGGCCAGGGTGCGCTGGCGCGCGGCGCCGGCGCTATCCGGGCGCGGCGCGTCCTCGTGGTTCCACTCGCCCTGGCGCCGCCGCAGGTCCTCGGCGTCGGCCGCGAGTGACGCGAGCGCACCTTCGACCGCGGCCCGGCGGAACAGCTCTCCGCTGCGCTCGAGCTCGGCCTTGAGCTGCTGCTGGGCCTCGGCAAGGCGCTCGAGCGCGCGGCGCGTCGCTTCCGGGTCGAGCCGGGCCAGCGCTTCCTGCAGCTCGCGCAACCGCGCCGCCAGCTCCGGCGTGACCGCGCGTTGCAGCAGCTCCTGAACTTCGCGCAAGCGTGCCTGGAACGCCGTGTCGCCCAGCCCGGCGGCCTGAGCGGCGCGCGTGATTTCCTCGACCGCGCGCGACAGCTCCTGCACACGCTGCTGCAGTGCCTCCTGCTCTCGCGCCACGGCCTGCGCGCGCTCCGTCGCCTGGAAAGGAAGCGGTCCGTCCCGCCCGTCCGCGCCGCGGCGTGTTCCCGTCGGATCGCGGGAGCGCTGCTGCGCGAGATCCCGGGTCCGCGCCCCCAGCTCGTGCTCCGCTTGCGCAACCGAGTCCGCCGCGGCGGCGACGTCCCGCGTGGCCGCGCGCGTCGCGGCGCGCAGCTCCTCGAGACTGGGGAGTCGCAGCGCGATCTCCGCACTCCTTCCCACGTGAGTGCCGGGCGCGGGCACGTTGTCCCACGCCTCGACCCGGAGCCGCAGGGTGTCGCCCGGCAGGAGACCGCGCCGCCGTGCGTCGAGATCCCCCTGGACGATGGCCCGGTCGCCCGCGCCGGACACGTCCAGCGACTCGCGCACGGCCGCCCCCACCTTCCCCGTCTGGCTCACGCGCCAGCTCACCACCTCGAGTCGGGTCAGCCCGTGATCGTCCCGCGCGTCGATCACGAGCGGCTGCCTGAGCGTCAGCGGCAGCGTCGTGTCGCGCCCCGGGACCGGGACCGTCACCACGGGCGCGGAGTCGGGGACCACGTGCAGGCGCAGCTCGGGTACGTCGCCCTCGAGCGGCGTTCCATCCGCCGTCGCGAGCTCGAGCAGCCAGCTGCCGGAGGCGCTTGGCGCAGCAGCCAGCCGACCCGAGAACCTGGCCCCATCCACGGAGAGGCGCGCGCCTGCCGCTCCGCCGGTCCGGCGCCACGTCGCCGCCGCCAGCGGGACGCTCGCCGCTCCGCTTGTCAGGATCATCGTGCCTTCGGGGATCGCCACCGGGTCGGGGCCGGGAACGAGTGGCTCGTCGGGACTGGCTAGGTACGTCGGGTACCGCGCGGTGAGCTCGAGGCCGGCAACGAACGCGGGCAGTGCCACGCTGACCCGGCGCTCGACGCTGCGCCGGCTCCCGCTCGAGGCCCGGATATACAGATCGGACTCGAGCGGGCCAATGCGGCGGGTGGCGTGGCCCGTCGAATCCAGCGCGACCGCAGCCGGCCGCCACGGCTCCCCCGGTCCGCGGGTCCAGAGTGTGGCCCGCGTCGCCGCGGGCACATCGAGCGTGACCGTGACGCTGTCACCGCGGC
>QHUD01000200.1 GCA_003221085.1 Gemmatimonadota bacterium | reverse complement strand
CAGCGACAGCGTGCTCGAGCTCATCGCGTAGTAGATGATCGGCTGGTCGGCCGGGTTCACCTTCTGGTACGAGGGTGGCACGATCCCGGTGGGCAGCTGCCGCAGCGTCTTGGAGATCGCCGCCTGGACGTCCTGTGCGGCGGCGTCGATGTTGCGGTCCAGGGTGAACTGCAGGGTGATGTTGGTGCTGCCGAGGCTCGACGAGGAGGTCATCTGGTCCACGCCGGCGATCGTTGAGAACTGCTTTTCGAGCGGTGTCGCCACGGCGGACGCCATGGTCTCCGGGCTCGCGCCCGGAAGGCTCGCATTCACCTGGATGGTGGGGAAGTCGACGTTCGGGAGATTGCTCACCGGCAACAACCGGTAGGCCATCACCCCGAACATGAGGATGCCGAGCATGACGAGTGTCGTCATGACCGGCCGCCTGATGAACAGCCCGGAGATGTTCATTTATCCCCCTCCATCGCGCGCGCGGGGTCGGCCGAGCCTTTCACCTCGACAGGCGCGCCGTTCACCAGCCGGACCTGGCCGTCGGTCACGACCTCGTCTCCCGGCCGCACGCCCTGGGCGATCACCGCGTACGCACCGGCCGGGCGCTCCACCGTGACGGGTTGGGAGCGCGCCGTGCCGTCCTGGTTGAGCACGAACACGTAGGTCCCTTGCTGGCCAGTCATCACCGCCTGCGCCGGCACCACCAGCGCCTTGTCGTCGATGTACAGCTGCAGGCGCACGTTCAGAAACTCGCCCGGCCACAGCGCGTTGTCCCGGTTCGGGAATTCCCCCTTGAGGAGGACCGTGCCGGTGCTCGTGTCCACGCTGTTGTCCACGAACGTCAGCAGGCCTTCGCTGAACACCGTGTCGGCTTGCGACGGGCTCACGAACACCGGCAGCTGGTGCTGGCGATAGCGCTGGATGTCGCCGAGGTGTTTCTGCGGCACCGCGAAGCGCACGAGAATCGGCCGGATCTGGTTGATCACCACCAGCGGATCCGCCGCGTTCGCCCGCACCAGGTTGCCCTCGCGCACCAGCAGCCGGCCGGTCCGTCCCGCGATCGGCGCGCGGACAGCCGCCCACTCGAGGTTGAGCTCGGCGTTGGCGAGCGCGGCGGAGTCAGAGTGGACTGCGGCCTCGAGCGCTTCGGACGCGGCGCGTTTCGCCTCGTAATCCGACTTCGTCACATAGTCCTGCTTCACGAGCTGTGCGTACCGCTCCGCATCGGCCGCAGCGCTGCGCGCTTGCGCCTGATCGCGAGCGAGCATCGCCTTCGCCTGCTCGAGCGCCGCCTGGAACGGGCGCGGGTCGATCTGGAACAGCAGCTGTCCGGCCGCGACGTCGTCGCCTTCCCGGAACGCCACGTGCGTCAGGATGCCCGTCACCTGCGCCTGGACCGACGCGGTCTGGCGCGGCTCGACCGTGCCCGTCCCGGACAGCTCATACGGCACAGGGCGCTGCTCGGCACGCGCCACCGTGACCGGCACACGGGACGAGCCACCGCCGCCATTTTTCGAGCAGCCGAGGGCGACGAGCAGCGAGAGGGCCGCGACGGCGGTGGTGCGCTTCATCTATTTGGGCGTTCCGGTCGTGTCGGTTTGCATTCGGAGTGGGCTCGTTCCGTCGACTGGGCGGTGAGCAGGTCGAGCAGACTCCCGGCACCCGCCTTGTAGCGCCCCAGCGCCACCTGCTCGGATTCCGTGGCACTGGCGAGCAGGTCCCGGCTGGTGCGAACCTGCTGCGTGGACGTGCGGAGTCCGTAGTAGGCGTTGAACACCTGGTACACCACCTGTTGCTCGAATCCCTGCGCGCGTTGGGCGGCCGCCTCGGCGGCGGCGGATGCCGCCTTCACGTTGTAAATCTGCGACCATCCCGAGAACAAGGGGATCGCGAGCGTCAGCGTCGCGTTGTAGCTGTTCCCCGCTGGGGGAGTCGGAGTGCCCGGATGCTGGACGAAGTAGGTCTGGCTCGCGGTCCCGCCGACCGAGAGCGACGGCAAGGCCTGGGAGCGCGCGACGCTGATCCGGGCGCGGGCCTGCTCGACTTGCGCGCGCTGGGCCGCGAGGTCGGGTCGCTCACGCATCGCCCGCGCGATCAGCGAGTCCACGCCTTCGACGAGGCCGGGCGGGAGCGCGGTGTCGGGGACGACCTCGATGTCATACGGGAGATTGGCCGGAAGGCCCATGGACAGCGCTAGTGCGCCCCGCGTGGTCTGCAGCTCGCCCTGCGTCGATTCGAGCGCCAGGCGGGCCTGCGAGAGCGCGGTTCGGGCCTGGAGCACGTCCGCGATCGTGGCGAGACCGACGCGGTGTCGCTGCTGCGCCGCGTCGAGATTCGTCTCCGCCTCCTTCAAGGTCGTTTGCTGGGCGTCGAGCAGTCCCTTGGTGCCCACGTAGAGGAAGTACGCCTGCTCGACCGTCAGCACGACAGTCTGCAGAGTCGAGTTGTGCGTCCAGTCCGCCGCGAGCAACGCTTCACGGGTCGCGCCGATGGAGCCCGCGCGGCCGCCGAAGTCCAGGAGGAGCCACGAAACGTTGACGCTGGGCCCGTAGGATTGCTGCTTCGCGGCACCTACGCCGCCCGAGGCGATCCGCTTGATGGCCTGCGCCGTCCCGTTGACCGCGATGGTGGGGTAGTACTGCCCCTTGGCCGCACCGTACGTGGCGGCGGCAGCCCGCGCATCCGCCCACGCAGCGCTCGTTGCGGTATTGTTCCGCAGGGCGATGTCGATGACGTCGGCGAGCTTTAGCTGGGCGATCCGCCCGGCGAGGTCCGGCGGCAGCTCCGGCGGCGCCGCGCGTGCCGTGGACGGCTGGTTAGCAACGGGGGGCGTCCACAACACGTTCGGGGCAGGCGCCGTGCCCGCGACGCCTCGCACACCCGGCGTGCCACAGCCGAGCAGCACGGCGGACGTGGCGATGCCCAGGGTTACAGGCCGCAACGCCTGAAAGGCCGCGACCCTGCGGACTGGGACGCCTGGCGGACGAGTCGCGAACCGAGCATGCATTGGACGCTGCGCGAAAAAGGGTTTGGGCGGGGCCGCGGTTCCCATTATACGCACACCCGGCGCCGCTCGTGGACCATACCCTGCCGGAGGGAGGGGCGCCATGTCGGACGGGGCACGCGTGCGGCTCGATCGCTGGCTCTGGGCCGCGCGTTTCTTCAAGACCCGTGCGCTCGCGGCGGCGGCCATCGGCGGCGGCAAGGTCGAGGTGGGCGGCGCTCGGGCCAAGCGCGCGAAGCTGCTGGCCGTCGGCGACCGGCTGCGGATCCGCCGCGGCCCGTTCGAGTACATCGTGGTGGTGCGCGCCCTATCGGAGCACCGTGGGCCCCCAGGAGCAGCGGCTGCCCTGTACGTCGAAGACGCCGAGGGAAAACGGCTCCGCGAGCATCTCGCCGAGCAGCTGCGCGTGGCCCCATCGCTCCGCTACGAAGGGAAGGGCCGGCCGACGAAGCGGGAGCGCCGGGCGATCGAGAAACTCAGGGGAGAGTGACTAGCGACCCTTGAGCGCTTTCAGCAGCTGAATTTGCCCCGCGTGATACAAATCGTGTGAGGCGATGCCGTACACGTGCTGCGCGTTGGTCCAAGTGGATCGCCAGCCGCGGGCGGCGAGCCGCGCCGCGGGAAAGCGAGCGATCACCGCCCGGAGCAGCCGGTGCTGCTCCTTGAGCAGCGCGACGTCGCGCCGCCACGCCGCCGCGTCGGGCTTCGCAGGGAGCCCGGGCCAGTTGCTCCCGGCGCGCGGAAACACGAGCCCGGGATCGCGCGTCAGCCGGCGGCGCACGATGCACTTCCAGTAGGTCGTGTGCAGCACGATCTCCCAGATGTTGTGGCGGCGGGGGCCGGGGCGCCACAACGCCTCGCGCGGCGTGAGTCCGCGGACGGAGCCCCACAGCGCGGTGCCGTGCCATGCCCTGCGATCGAATGCCTGGTCGACGACGTCGAGCAGCAGGGCGATGCGGCGGTCGCTCGTCAACGCGGCCTCCGTGGCAGCCAGCGCGCCACGGTGCGGCGATAGCGTTCGTACGACTCGCCGAATCTCCGGCGGAGCGCGGGCTCCTCGTACAGCACCACGAACAAGTGACAGGCCACGAACACGGCCGCGGAGTAGAGGAGCAGGACTGTGGCTTGGAAGACGATGGCTTCGCCGACCAGGGCGAGCACCAGGGCGACGTAAATCGGGTTCCGCACCCAGCGAAAGAGCCCCGTCGCCACGAGCTGACGCGGCGGGTCGATCGGCGCGGGCGTTCCCCGTCCCACGACGGCGAAGTCCCTGAAGCACCACACGATCCCCGCGCCGCCGAGGGCGAGCGGCAGGAGACCGGCCCAGCGCCAGGGCCCGAGCTCGAGCGACCCCGCTCCGCCGCGACCGGAGAGCAGCAGGTAGGGGACGTAACCCAGCACGGTCCCGGGCGCGACAATCGCGAACACCGCGGTGCGGACGGCGGGGCAGATCATTGGAGCGCGATCGCCACACCCAGACCGACGGCGGCCGCGGCCAGAGCGTAGAGGCCGAGCAGCACGGGGAGCGCGAACCGCAGCCAGTCCTCGTAGCGGACCTCTGCCGCCGCGAGGATCGCCATGAGCGCCCCGTTCGTGGGGGTGAGCAGCTCGCACAGCCCGCCTCCGTATTGATACGCGAGCACCGTGACCTGGCGCGATAGGCCGAGCAGGTCCGCGAGCGGTACGAGGATCGGCAGCGTGAGCACGGCGTGGCCGCTGGGACTCGGCACCGGTATATGGACCAGGCCATGCACCAGCATCATGCCGAGCGCGGCGAGCGCGACGGGCAGCTGGGCGACCGGCGTGAACAGCCCGTGCACGATCGTGTCGACAATGCGCCCTTGCTCGAGGGTGACGAAGATCGCCCGCGCGAACCCGATGAGCAGCGCGGCATAGGCCATGGACCGGAATCCGGCGACGAGCGCGTCCGCCGTGCCGCCGACGCCGAGCCCGCCCACAAGCCCTGCGACCACTCCCATCGCGAAGAACAGCGCCGCCATCTCGTTGAACCCCCAGCCGAACCGGAGCACGCCGACTACGAGCGCGACGAAGGTGACGAGCACCAGGGTGAGGACCGCGCCGCGCCGGCCGTCGAGGGTGCCCGCCGTAGGCTCTGGCTCTGAGGTCGGCGCGCTCTGCGTGCGGGCGGCGTAGCGCGACGTGCCCCAGATCCAGACACCCAGTGCGGCCGCCAGGAACGCGATGCGATATCGCGACCCCGAAAGCAACGGCAGCTGCGCCAGCTGCTGCGCGATCCCCACCTGGAACGGATTGATCGGGCTGAAGGCGGCGCCCACTGCGGCCGCGCCTAGGCTCATCGCGACGGCGACCACCGGCCGGTAGCCCAGCCGACGGGCCAGCAGCAGCATGACCGGCACGAGCGCGATGATCTCTTCCTTCATGTTGTCGAGCACCCCGCCGAGCGCGAACGCGAGCGAGGCGGAGGGAACCACGAGCGCCGCGGAGTGGCCGAAGCGCCGCACCAGCCAGTCCACCCCCTGCCGCAATGCCCCGGTCTCGTCGACCACGGTGAAGGCGCCGCCGATGAGGAACACGAAGAAGATCACCGCCGCTGCGTCGGCCATACCGCGCGGGATGGCGACGAGCGTCTGAAAGATCCCCACGGGTCGTGCCGCCACGGCGTGATAGGTGCCCGCCACCACGACCCTGCGACCGGTGGCGGGGTCGTCCCGCCGGTCGTACTCGCCGGGGGGCAGCACGTGACTGGCCGCGGCCGCGAGCAGGATGCCGCCGCACATGAGGGTCAGAGGATGGGGGAACCTCACCGCCGGGCGCCGCGCCGCCGGATCTCGTCCGACTGATATACGTGGGTGCCGCGCGGCGCCTCGAGGGCGACGCGCACCAGGGCGCGCGCCACGGCCTCGGCCTTGATCGGTCGGTACCGGGCCAGCGGCCCCACGAACGCCCAGGCGACGAGCGTGCCGACTATCCCCGCCACACGCTCGGCGGGCCGGCTCTTGGTCCGCGCACCGACGAGCCATGAGGGCCGGAAAATCTGCATGCCCTCGAATTGCAGGCGACGCAGGGCCTCTTCCGTCTCTCCCTTTACCCGGCTGTAGAAGATCCGCGACCGGGGATTGGCGCCGAGCGCCGTCACCACGAGGTACTGCGAGGCGCGGTGCCGCACGGCGACTCGGGCGAGCTCGACGACGTAGGTGTAGTCGACGGTGCGAAACGCGTCCGGCGAGCCCGCTTGCTTCATGGTCGTGCCGAGGCAACAGAACACGTCGTGCACTCGGGGGAAGTCCGCGATCTGGGCCAGCCGATCGAAGCTCAACACACGCTGCTCCAGCTTCTTGTGAGCGAGCGGCAGCTCGCGACGCGCCAGCACCGTGACGCGCACGTACGCCGGGTCCTCTAGCAGCAGGCGCAGCACGTGACTCCCGACGAGCCCGGACGCCCCGGCGACGAGAGCGGTACGGGACGCGGGGGCGTTGGTAGGCGTCGGGGTCACTCGGTCAGCGCCACAGCGAGAGCAGCACGCCCATGAGAACGAGATACGAAAGCTGATATCCGGCGTCGAGCACCCACGCGGCGATCGGCTTTTCCGAGAACATGTTCGCGGTGAGCCCGACGGTGGCGGCGAACCCGAGCCAGCAGAGGAACCCGAGCCACAGCCCCTGCGCCAGGGTGGTCGAATTGGTGTATGAGGCGAGCAGCGCCATCACGTACGCCGTGACCAGATAGCACAGCACCGAGACGGCGTACGCCCGAGTCACGCCCTTCCGCTTCATCTCTTCGAGCTTCTCGGCGGTATACCCTTGAGCCGCCATCCACTGCTTGGCGAACAGGACAGGGGAATACCAGACGGCGCCGAGGACGAAGGTCAGGACCGCGGCGACGAGGACGGCGAGGACGTTGATGTTGGCGGTCGGCATGAGCGCTCCTTTGGGGGTCGGGGCGGTCGGGGCTAAGCTACGATGGCTCGGCTCGCTCGCTAGCGTAGGTCCATCCTCGCAGGCAGGACCAGGCGTACAGCAGCACGCCGACCAGCCGCACAGCGCCCCCGATGGCCTGGTCCTGCTTCAAGAGTCCGAGAGTCCCGAGGAGGTAGTTCCAGTCGTGCTCACCGCCGCCCACCAGCGGCACCTCCTCGGCGCGGGCGTCCTGCACGTAGACCGCGACGTTCCAGAGGTTCTGGGCGACCCACCAGACGGCGACCATCGCCGCATGCCGGTCGCCCTGGCGCCAGAAGTACGCTACGAAGATCGCGGGCACGAGGAGCTGCATCAGCGTTCCGCCGAGGAAGCCGATGAACTCTCCGAACACGCCGAACAGGGGATGCCCGGCCTCGTGGATCGCGAGGTCGAGGCTGTCGAGCCAGCCGTAATGGCCGGGGTTGAGGATCAGGAACGCGCCATACACCGCGAGCACGGCGGTGAGGGCCAGGCGCGCGCGCCGCTCCAGGCCGGAGGAAGGATCGGGGTCGGTTATTGCGCGAGCTGGGATTGAGTCGCGGCGAAGATCGCTGCGAGATTGGTCGCGCCATCCCACTGAGCAACCATGTTCCCCTGTGAGTCGAGCAGTGCCACGTACGGCAGGTTCCACGGTGTGGGGAGGCGGAAGCCGAGCGGACCGAGCGCACCGATCAACTCGCCGGGCTGCCACGGCTTGATATACAAGGGATCGAACGGCGCATCGTATCGCGCCAGGAAATCCGGAATGCGGTCCTTGTCATCGGCGTCGTCGATCGAAAATGCGGCGACGGCGAACGGCTCTTTCTCGTAGCGGCGGGCGAGCGCGACGAAGCCGGTGAACATGCCCCGGGATCGCGGGCACCGCGTGCTGTAGAGGATGGCGAGTGTCACTCGTCCCTTCTTGCGCTGCAGGTACTGGGCGGCTTCGTAGGTCTTGACGGCGCGAACGCCCGCGGCGTCGAGAGCGGGAGTCGCAGGGGGAGGCGAGCCCGTGCTGGAGAACGCGGCAGGCGCGGCCGCACCGCCGCCCGTGTAGGGTGCGAAGCCGCCGCTCGTCTGTGTGCCCGCGATGCGGCGCCGCTCCGCGGCGTCGCGCTCCACGATGGCGGCGAGGGTGGCCGAGTCGGCCTGGAACGCGGAATCGGCCGCGGCAATGCGCGGGCGATCGGACGCGCCCTCCGCCCCACCGCACGCAATGCCGCAGACGGCGAGCGTCGCGATACCCGCTACCCGCATTGCGGCCTCGTGGGGGTGCATGCCCCCAAACTAAGGCGCGACCCGCTTCGAGCGGAAGTTGCCCGTCATGATCGTATTCCCGCCGCCCGCGGGCCGCATCTCGAAGGTGCCGTTGAGCGAATCACCGCGCAGCTTGCCCGTGGTGGTCGTCACCACGTCGGCGTTCGCCGCGATGCTATGGTAGGGGCCGAGCTCGCTAACGACGGCGCTGTCGCTGACGTCGCGCGCGCGGATCGGGACAGGGGGAGCGGTGACCGAGGTGTAGGTCATCGTCCCGCGCAGCGAGCCATCCGGCGCGACGGCGGTCACGATGCGCCACGGGGTCCCGGTGTCCGAGGCGCTCCGATACGAGCGACCTTCCCACGTGCCGGCATACTTTTGCACGCCAGACGTTCGGGACTTCTCGCCCGGCGCGCACGCGGCCAGGACGACGGCCGCGCAAAGCAGTGTGCGCATGTCCGACCTCCGCAGTATGGAGGAGTGGAGTATGAACGCCCGGGCGGCGCGACACAAGGAAGTGGGGCTGGGCCGCGCTGCGATCAGACCCGCCGGCGCTCGAGCCAGCCGGCGACTGCGGCAAACAGGACGTAGGCCCCCAATGCGGTGATCGCCGCCGCTCGATCGCTCGGCGGGGGCGGGCCGAAGAACGCGCTTGCCTGGACGGCGAGCATCACCACACCGAACACTGGCATGCCGTACCGGCCGAGGCGGGTCGTCGCCGTGGTGGAGCGGAGATAGAGAGCCATGCCGCCGAACAACGTCGCGACCTCGAGCAGGAACGCGGGGGCAGGGTAGTTCCAGAGACCGAGACCGACCTTAGCGGCGTTGTCGTAGAGCGGTAAGTCGGGACGGTGTACGAGGAGGTCGAGCACCCAATGGGAGAACACCGCGACGGCCACGAACAGGGCGGCGCGGTGCGACCCGCCGAAGGCGCGGATCCCCCGATAGGCGATGTAGGCGCCGAGCGACCACACCAAGGCAGCGACGAGGCTGTGGGTGTAGGGCATGTAATAGAGGTCGAGGGGGTTCGAGGCGGTGATTCCGGGAGCGATCCGGACCTTCTCGACGCCCATGAGGACGAAGACACCCCAGAACACGTCGAGCAGCTGCACGGCCAGGAACAGCACCCACAGGGGGATGGTCTTGTCACCGCGCTTCGCGGCGAAGCTCACACCATAGTGGCCGACGAGCATGCCTTATCCGAACACCTGCAGCGCCACTTCCACCCGCCCGAACGGCGCGCTCACCTGCACGCCTTGCACCGTGCCCTTCACCTGCTCAAACATCTCCCGCGCGATCTTCACGCCTTCCGCGAGCGCCGCCTCCTTGCCCTTGTCCTGCGCCTTCCGCATCCGCTCGAGCACCTCGGCCGGCACGACGACGCCCGGCACCTCGTTCGCCAGAAACTCCGCGTTCCGGAGCGACATGAGGGGCCAGATCCCGGCTACGATCGGGATGCGGTATGCCTCCACGCGCTTGAGGAAGCTCTCGAGCTGGCGCACGTCGAACACGGGCTGCGTGACGGCGAACTCGGCCCCCGCGTCCACCTTCCAACGGAAGCGTGACAGCTCGCGATCCAGGTCCACGGCGCCGGGGTTCACCCCGACGCCGATCGCCCACTTCGTCGGCGCCCCGATCGGGTTGTTCCCGGGATCGAGCCCGTGGTTGAGACGATACACCAGGTTCGTGAGACCGATCGAGTCGATGTCGAATACCGCCGTCGCCTCAGGATAAGGGCCCATCTTCGGCGGATCGCCCGTGATGATCAGGATATTGCGAAGCCCCGCCGCGTGTGCGCCGAGGATGTCCGACAGCATACCGAGGAGATTACGGTCCCGGCAACAGTAGTGGATGACGGTCTCGATCCCCACTTCTCTCTCGATCAGGATCGCCGACGGGAGCACGCCCATCCGGCTTTGGGCCCGCGGGCCGTCGGGGACGTTGACCGCATCCACGCCCGCCGCCTTGAGTGCCCGGCATTGCTCGAGCATCGGTGCCGGGTCCACGCCCTTGGGGGGGACGATCTCGACGCTCGTGACCAGCTCCCCCCGCGCCAGCTTCGCACCCCAGCACGAGCGCGCCGCCAGCGGCACCTCCTCCACGCCGGCGGGCGACTTGATCGTCTCGCGCGACACCACGGCAGGCTGGTGGCGCGGGACCACGCTCGCGACGTAGTCGCGGATCTTTTTGATATGCTCGGGCGTGGTGCCGCAGCACCCGCCCACGAGGCGCGCCCCCGCCTCGATCATGCGGCGCGCGTAGCTGGCCATGTATTCCGGCGACGCGAGGTAGATCTTCCGGTCGCCGACGTCCTTGGGCAGGCCGGCGTTCGGGACCGCAGAGATCGGGCGATCGGTCGCCTTCACCAGCTTCTCAACCGCTTCGAGCACGCCGGCGGGACCCACCGAGCAGTTCACCCCCACGGCGTCCGCGCCCCAATCGGTGAGCTGCTTCGCGAACGTTTCGGGGCCGGTGCCGTAGTGTGTGAGTCCATCGTCCCCCACGGTCATCTGCGCGATCACCGGGAGGTCGGACACGCTGCGGACGGCGCGCAGCGCTTCGTGGATCTCGTCCAGATCCGAGAACGTCTCCAGGATGAATCCATCCACCCCGCCTGCGACGAGGCCACGCGCTTGGCGCTGAAAGTGCGCGAACGCCTCCTCGCGCGAGGTTGGACCGAACGGCTCGATGCGGACGCCCAGGGGCCCGATCGCGCCGGCGACGCTCGCTTGGCCCGCGGCGGCGCGGCGGGCGAGCTCGGCCGCGGCCTGGTTGATCTTCTCGGTGTCGTCGGCGAGTCCGTAGCTGCTGAGTTTCACCGGGTTCGCGCCGAAGGTGTTGGTCTCGAGGATTTCCGCGCCGGCCCGGACGTAGGCCTCGTGCACTTCCTGGACCAGCTTCGCCTGCTTCAGGTTCAGCTCGTCGTAGCAGACGTTCAGGTAGAAGCCCTTGGAGTACAGCATGGTGCCCATCGCCCCGTCGAGGACGTGGACTTTGCCGTCTGCTAGGAGATCGCGGAGGTTGATGGGCATCCTGGCTTTTTAGCGAGTTGTTTAACGTGGCCGCAATACGCCGCAAATCGCCACGACATCGGTTGTCTTAAGAAAGGTAATGCAGGAGACGAACCTCCACCAACCTCCTCTAACCTCCCAAACCTCCTCGCTTATCTTACCTTTTATGCCCGACCTCCTCGCCGCCCGCTCTCAGATGGCGGTCTCGCTCGCGTTTCACATCGTATTCGCCGTCATGGGGATCGCGATGCCGCTCATGATGGTGTTGGCCGAGCGGCGCTGGCAGGTGACGGGGCACGCGATCTATCTCGATTTGGCCAAGCGTTGGGCCAAGGGCACCGCCATCCTGTTCGCGGTCGGCGCCGTGTCTGGAACGGTGCTGTCGTTCGAGCTCGGGCTTCTGTGGCCCCGGTTCATGGAGTTCGCCGGTCCGATCATCGGGATGCCCTTCTCGCTCGAAGGGTTCGCGTTCTTCACCGAGGCGATTTTCCTCGGCATCTACTTATACGGCTGGGACCGCATCTCGCCGCTGGCGCATCTCTGGGCCGGCGTGGCCGTGGCGGTGAGCGGGGCGGCGTCGGGCATTTTCGTCGTCATCGCGAACGCCTGGATGAACGCGCCAACGGGGTTCGAGCTCGTGAACGGGCAGGCGGTGAACGTCGACCCGATCGCGGCGATGGCCAACGCGGCGGCGGTGTCGCAAACCCTGCATATGACGCTCGCGGCCTACGCGGCTACCGGGTTCGCGGTCGCGGGCATCCACGCGTTTCTGCTCCTCAAGGATCCGGCAAACGCGTTTCATCGCCGGGCGCTCGAGATCGCGCTGATCGTGGGCGCGCCGGCCGCGGTGCTGCAGCCGATTTCGGGCGACATCTCCGCCCGCCACATCGCCGCGCACCAGCCGGTAAAGCTCGCCGCCGCCGAGGCCGTATTCCGCACGCAGGCCGGGACGCCGCTCACGCTCGGAGGCTGGCCCGACGTCGCGGCGCGCGAGAACCGGTTTGCGGTCGACATTCCCTACGCGCTGTCGCTGCTCGCGTTCCACGATCCGCACGCCATCGTGCAGGGCCTCGACCAGGTGCCGGCATCGGAATGGCCCAACGTCCCGGCCGTACACTTCTCGTTTCAGGTGATGGTCGCGCTCGGCACCTACCTCGCGCTCGTGGCGCTTTGGGCCGCGTGGCTGTCGTGGCGGCGGGCGGACCTGGCGCACAACCGCTGGCTCATGCGCGCGATCGTGCTGGCCACGCCGATGGGCTTTATCGCGGTTGAGGCCGGGTGGATGGTCACCGAGCTGGGCCGGCAACCGTGGGCGATTTACGGCGTGCTCAAGACCGCCGACGCGGTGACCCCCATGCCGGGACTGATGGTCCCGTTCCTCACCTTCACGCTGCTCTACTGCTTCCTCGGCGTGATCGTCGCGTGGCTCCTGTACCGGCACATCATCCGCAGTCCGGCGGTCCCGGAATGGCGCGGGTTTTATATGCCGGGGAGCGGGAAACGGGAAGCGGGAAACGAGACATCCTGAAATGGGCCTCGCCGATCTACTCGCCGGAGTCATTTTCGTCGCGCTCAATGCTTACGCGGTGCTCGGCGGCGCGGATTTCGGAGGCGGCGTGTGGGACCTGCTCGCGCTCGGTCCCCGCAAGGAGCGTCAGCGCGAGCTGGTTGCCGAGGCGATCGGGCCGGTGTGGGAGGCGAACCACGTGTGGCTCATCCTCGCGATCGTGCTGCTCTTCACCTGCTTCCCGCCGGCGTTCGCGCGGCTCGGTACGCTACTGCACATCCCCCTCTCGCTCGTGTTGATCGGCGTCGTGCTACGTGGTTCCGCGTTTACGTTCTGGCGGTACGGGGCGGACCAGGAGCAACGCTACTGGGGCGTGGTGTTCGCGATCGCGAGTCTCATGACTCCACTCTTACTCGGAACCACAGCGGGAGCGATCGCCTCGGGTGCCGTCGGAGGCGGGGGACAGCCGGGCGGGGACTTCTACGACACGTACATCGCCCCCTGGCTCACTCCCTTCGCCCTGTCCGTGGGACTGTTCGCGCTCGTCGCGTTCGCGTTTCTGGCAGCCGTGTATCTGACCCTCGAAGCACGCGAGCGGGAGCTGCAAGAAGACTTCCGCCGTCGCGCGCTCGCGTCGGGTGTCGGGTTATTTCTGGCGGCGGGGCTGGCCCTGCTCCTCGCGCTCACCGGTGCGCCCCGGGTGCGGGATGGGCTCATCTTCGCGGCCTGGGCCTTGCCGCTGCATCTCCTCACCGCAGCGGCGGCCATCACGGCACTCGCGGCCCTGTGGGTCCGCCACTGGCGCGTGGCGCGCGTAGCCGCGGTGATGCAGGTGTCGCTCATCCTGTGGGGCTGGGCGCTGAGCCAGTATCCCTACATCCTGCCGCCTGACCTCTCGATCGCGAGCGCCGCCGCTCCCGCGGCCACGCTGCGTCTCCTGCTGGGCGCGCTGGTCTTAGGAGCGGTGGTGTTGCTGCCGTCTCTGCGCTACTTGTTTCACGTGTTCAAGAGCAGCCCTCAACCGTGATGCACCCGCATCCTAAAACAGGACTCCGAAGCCGAACCCTAGGACCGAACCGTTATAGGCCACCCGAGCGGGCGCGAAGTTCGGCGTGCCGGGCGTTAGGGACTTCGCGAACCGCCGCGTTTGGCTGTGGAGATTGAGCTCAACTCGCCCAGCCACAGGGTAGCGGAATCCCAGGTCAACCAGGAGCCCGAAGACACTGCTCCGAGCGCTGGTTCGGTACACGGGGCAAGACGGGCAGCCGGCGGAGCTGTATGGCGTGTCTTCGACACGCCACTGCGCACGCTCGAGCGCTGGCCCGACGCCAGCCCTGAACCCCCACCGTTCGTAGTACAGTACCGTTCCAACAGTGATGCCCGACCACCCGATCTCCAGCTCCGAAGAGCGGCTGTCGTTCCTTCCAAGCGTAGAGCCGCGAGGCAACGCTCCGATGAACAGCTCACCGACCAGGCCGTCAGAGAAGCGATAACGAGCACTTCCGAGCGACAGGGGTAAGTCGGCGAGCCGGGTCACGTCTTGTGAAACCGGCGTGCGTTGTCCGGTGGAGGGCAGCCGATCGCGCCAACCTCCGCTGATCATCGCCGACTCTACGTCGGCGGCCGCTCCAGCGTCTGAGAAGAAGCCAGAGAGCAGGGTGATAGCGAATCGCGACGACTTCTGGAACGCTCGTGCCCGGAAGAACTCCGGGTCGACGCACGCCGCCTGGGGTGGAGGTCCGGTGAGGGCCTGTTGGGAGCGGCTGGAGAGGACGGCCCACTGGACCTGGGTGTTGCCGAGCGAATCGCGGGTCCACCGCGTAGTGAACCGGCCTACCAGGGTGTCCAGCGCGCCAGTGGTGTCGCGGACCTCAGCCCAATACACGCCGCGCTCAAATGCTCCATCGGTGCAGGGTTTGAGCGGTGGCTCCCGATCGAACCGAAAGGTGGCGACCCTAGCCGCAGGACGCGCCGTGCCGAAGTAGTGCGCGATCGCATCCCGCCCACGAATCGAGTCGCCTGCCCACGTGATCAGGATTCCATCGGCGGCGAAGACGCGCGCCATGGAGCGGGCGTCGCCCGCAGCGGCTGCCTGGTAAAAGTCGGCGCGGGACCTGCGGATCTCGTCCTCGACGCGCGGCAGCTTGCGCGGCGCGGGCGTCCGCTCCCGACCTTGCCGCGGTGCAGGCGCGCACGACAGGAAATGAGTTGCGACCAAACAAGACAGCGCGAGACGCTCACTTCGCATACTGGTCCGCACCGAGAAAATGCAGCGACACGTACGGCTCGGTGCCCTCGACCCAGCTGTCGTGCCCCGGCGCGATGTGGAACAGATCGCCGGGTCCGAGGGAAAACGCCTTGCCGTCGTCCATGACTACACGGCAGCGTCCCGACACGACGAGCCCCACGTGCTCGACCTGACAGCTCTTGGTACCTGCGATGGGTCCGACGTGGGTCGACCACTTCCATCCCGGCTCGTAGCTGGCGCGCCCGACCGCGAGGTCGCCGATCTTCACCAGGTCGAACTTCCCCTTGGCGAAATTGCGCGTTTCGTCGGGACGGTCGAATCGCCTGATGATCGCGTCTTTCACTGCGCGTCTCCTTCCGTATCCCGGCGCAACAGTGCCCGGGCCAGCGCATCCGCCGCCACGCCGTCGACGGCGACGACCTTCCGACGCGCGGCCGCGCCGCTGGCGATGGTCACGGCTCTCCGCGGCACGCCTACCCGCTCGGCGACGAAGCGGACCAGCTCTGCGTTCGCCGCACCGTCCACGGGGGCCGCCGCGACCTTGATCTTGATGGCGTCGCCGTGCCAGCCGGACGCCTCGGTGCGGCGGGCGCGGGGCACGACGTGCACGACTAGGGTTGCCATCAGCCGACGACGACGGTGAGCAGCACGCGCTTCAGCACCCACAGCGCGAGCCAGGCGGCCAACGGGCTCCAGTCGAATCCGGCGGCCGGTGGCAGGACGCGTCGTATCGGCTCGACGAGCCAATCGGTCAGCACGTACGCCGGACGTAACCACCGCGTATACCGGAAGTAGCCGAACCAGCTGGCGATCACCCGCACCCAGAGTGCGACGACGAGAATCCTGTACACGAGGTCGATCGCGAGGGCGATCGCCGCGCGCGGCCCCGCGGAGTATGCGGCGGCCACGGTGAACCCCGTCTCCACCAGCCAGTTCCAGAGCGTGATGAGCAGGACGCCGGCGGCCGCCACCGCCACGACGAGCCACCATCCCGCGTGCACCGGGTTGCCGCCGGCCCGCACGAGGCGCGTCTCGATGGGACGGATCAGCGGGTCGCTAGCCGTCCGGAGCGTGCGGCCGAGCGCGCCGAACGGCGAGATGCGTCGGGTGCGCACCAGCCAGGAAGCGAGCGCCACGAGCACGCTCGCGGCGAACGCCGCGAACACCACGTAGCGGAGGGCGACCTGGAGCTCGGGCATGGCTTAAGTCTAGCGCGATGCGCCGCAGCCTTCAGCGGCGCCCCTCGTTCAGCGCGCGAACACGTCCACGGCGTCGGTCTGTGAAAACCCCGCTCTGGGCCCGCCGCCGATCACATAGAGCCTGCCCCCGACTGCGGCGGCCCCGAGCCCGTGGCGGGCCACGGGCAGCGCTGGAGCCGTAGTCCAGCGATCGGTCGCGGGGTCGTACACCTCATGATTCGCGAATACAGAGCCCCGAGTCTCCCCGCCCACCACGTGGATCGCACCGTCCAGTAGCGCCGCCGCGAGGCCGCCGCGCCGGCTCGGCATAGGCGACCGCGTGCTCCAGCGATCACTGGCGGGATCGTAGGCTTCGATGACATCGTAGTTCCGGTCGGGATTGCGGGGGCGTCCGCCGATCGCATACACCAGCCCGGCCGCGCCCACCGCCGTGAGATGATCCCGCGGTGTCGGGATCGGCGCCCCCTCGCGCCACCGGTCGGTCGCTGGATCGTAGATTGCCGTCGCCCGGATCAGCTGGCGGCCGGCACCCCACCCGCCGACGACGACGAGCTCTCCGTTCACGGCGCCTGCACCGGAGGCCCCGCGCGCGGCGGGAAGCGGGGCCCGCGCCTCCCACCGGTTTCGATCCTCGCGATACAACCACAGGCTGCTCTCGGGCACGAAGCTCTGTTCTGCGAGCCCGCCTACGGCGTAGAGCGTATCGCCCACGACCGCGAGCGGCATGTGGTGGCGTGGGGCCGGGAGGTCTGCGATGCGCTCCCAGCGGTTCGCGGCCGGATCGAAGCGGAACGCGACGCCCGTAGGTCGGCCGGTGCGGTCGATTCCTCCGGCAACGTAGATCTTCCCTCGCAGCACCGCGGCGCTGAGCTCCTGGATCGGCTCGGGCAGCGGTGCGGCGGTGGACCAGCGGCCGTCGCCCGCGAGGAGGGGGAGGCCAAGGAGAAACGGGAGCAGGACGGGGCTTACTCGACTGTCCACGTCCCGTCGCGGGTGAGCAGTGCCCCGAGGTCGGGGACCTCGCGTCCGAGCCCTGCGGCCCGCGCCTGTGCGTACACGTCCGCCTCGTAGGAGGTCGCGGGAGAGCAGTAGAGCACGCCGAGCGCTACGGGGAACGCCGGTGGCTCGAGCCCGACCAGCAGCTGCGCCAGCGTGCGGTTGGTCTCGTCGTGCACCAAAATTTCGTCGCGTGGCACGCCGCCATCGCCTAGCTGAACGACCTCGAGCGCGAGCGTGCCGGGTTTCAGGCGGAGGCCTCGCTCCTTATTTGGTCCGAAGAGCAGCGGCTGGCCGTGCTCGACGTGCAGCTGCGCGTCAGGCGCTCGGTCCTTCGCCGTGAAGCTGTCGAACACGCCGTCGTTGAAGACGACGCAGTTCTGGAACACCTCGACGAACGACGCCCCGCGGTGCGCGCGCGCGCGCTTGAGCAGCGCCACCATCTGAGCCTGCTGCGTGTCCACCGCCCGTGCGACGAACCGCCCCCCGGCGCCCAGCGCGAATGCGCACGGCGATACCGGGTTCTCGATCGAGCCCTGGGGCGTGGAGGGTGAGCGGGTCCCGCGCCGCGACGTGGGCGAGTACTGCCCCTTGGTGAGACCGTAGATCTCATTGTTGAAGAGGAGAATCTGGAGATCGACGTTGCGCCGCAGCACGTGCAGCATGTGGTTCCCACCGATCGACAGGCCGTCGCCGTCGCCCGTGACGACCCATATGTCGAGCTCGGGATTGGCGAGCTTCATCCCGGTGGCGATCGTCGGCGCCCGCCCGTGGATCGTGTGGAATCCGTACGTCGACAAGTAATAGGGAAACCGGGCCGCGCAGCCGATCCCTGAAACGAACACGGTGCGCTCGCGCCGCGCGCCGAGGTCCGCCAGGGCTTTCTGGACGGCCTTGAGGATCGCATAGTCCCCGCAGCCGGGGCACCACCGGACCTCCTGGTCCGACGCGTAGTCCTTGGGGGCGAGCTCGGCGTCGGTGATCGTCGTGACCGTCATCGGCCGGACCTGAGGGTCGATTGAATCGCTTGCACGAGCTCCGCCACTTTGAACGGTTTTCCTTCCACTTTACTCAACCCCTCCGCGGGCACGAGATAGGCTGCCCGCAGGAGCTGGACGAGCTGCCCGTTATTCATCTCCGGCACCAGCACCCGATCGAAGCGCATCAGCAGGTCCCCGAGGTTCGACGGGAACGGGTTCAGGTAGCGGAGGTGGAGGTGCGACACATCGAGCCC
>QHUD01000142.1 GCA_003221085.1 Gemmatimonadota bacterium | reverse complement strand
CTGGACGAGAGCAGTGACGGAGAGCCGGAGCTCTCGTCGTGGGTGCTCGACCTCCTGCGACGGGCGCGGCTGCCGCGGCGTGCGGCTGTGTTGCAGCGGCGCGCCTACCGGAGCGCCCGCTGGGCGGCGCGGCCGCTCGAGCGGCCGTTCCGCAGCGTGGGCCCGATCATCCTGCGGGGCCCGCGGCTCGCGCTCGAGAACCCGGTGGCGCGAACGATCGGCGCGGCGCTCGCAATCGTGGCGCTCGCTGCCACGGCCGCCCTCGGAGTCTGGCGCCTGGGGGGGCTCCTGGCGCAGCTCGGGTGGGGGGAGTGGGGCGAGCTAATGTCGTCCGCCGCGCTCACGTTTGTGCGCGTGATGGGGGCCGTGATCGTGTCGACGGCGTGGGCCCTGCCCGCGGGGGTGGTGATCGGCCGCTCGCCGCGCATCGCGCGCGCGCTGCAGCCCGTGATCCAGGTCGTGGCCTCGTTCCCCGCGCCCATGCTCTTCCCGCTCGTCGTCCTGTTGTTCGAGCGCATCGGGATCGGGCTGGGGCTCGGCGCGGTCGCGCTGATGGTGCTCGCGGGCCAATGGTATATCCTGTTCAACGTGATCTCCGCCGTGGCCGCGATTCCGCAGGAGCTCAAGGACGCCACGGCGGCGTTCCGGCTGCCGCGCTGGACCCGCTGGCGCAAGCTGTACCTGCCGGCCGCGGCCCCCGCCCTCGTCATGGGATGGGTCACGGCGGCCGGTGGAGCGTGGAACGGCTCGATCGTGGCTGAATACATCCAGGCCGGAGGCACGTTGCGGACCACCAGGGGACTGGGCAGCCTGATCAGCGATGCCACCGCGCACGCCAACTTCCCTCTGCTGGCGGGGGGGATCGCGCTGATGAGTGTCCTCGTCGTAGGTTGGAACCGCATCGTCTGGCGCTCCCTCATCGAGTGGGCTCGGAGCCGCTTCGGGTACGCGCAATGACGGCGGGGCCCGTGTTGCTCGAGGCGCAGCACGTGACGCAGCGCTTCCGACTCCCGAACGGCCAGAACCTCGAGGCGCTGCGGGACCTGTCGCTCGTGGTGCGCGAGAACGAGGTCGTAGCGCTGGTCGGGCCGTCCGGATGTGGCAAGAGCACGCTGCTGCGCCTGTTCGCGGGGCTGGCGCGTCCGGTGGACGGCCAGGTGCTGTACCGTGGCCAGCCGCTCGACGGCGTGCTGGGAGCCGCGGCGATGGTATTCCAGTCGTTCGCGCTACTTCCCTGGCTGACGGTGGCGGAGAACGTGGCGATGGGTCTCGAGGCGCGGGGCGTGGGCGTCCCGGCGCGGCGCGACGCGGTAGCCCGGGCCGTCAACCTCGTCGGCCTCGACGGGTTCGAGCAGGCGTACCCCAAGGAGCTGTCGGGCGGCATGAAACAGCGGGTGGGCTTCGCGCGCGCCCTCGCCGTGGCGCCCGAGATCCTCCTCATGGATGAGCCGTTCGGCTCGCTCGACCCCCTCACCGCTGAGAACCTGCGCAGCCAAGTCGTCGACCTGTGGCGCGATCCTGCGACGGGCGTGAATACCCTCGTGATCGTCACGCACTCCGTCGAGGAAGCGGTCTTCCTGGCGGGCCGGATCGTCGTGTTTGGATCGAATCCCGGCCACGTGCGCGAAGAGATGGCCAATCCGCTGCCATATCCGCGCCAGGAGCGGAGCCCCGAGTTCGAAGAGATGGTGGACCGGCTCCACGCCATTCTCACCGCGACCCTCCTGCCGGAGCCGGCGCCCGCCGCGCCCCAGCGCCTGGTGCCGTTCCCCCGCGTGCACGTTTCCGAAGTGACCGGTCTCCTCGACCACCTGCTCACGCGGCCCGACGGCAAGGGGCCCGTGTTCGAGCTGGCGGAGGATCTCGGGGTCGACTACGACCGGATGTCCGCGGTGGTGCGGGCGGCCGAGCAGCTCGGGTGGGTGACGACACCGGGCGAGATCGTGCAGCTCACGGCGGCGGGCCGTGAGGTCATGGCGATGGACGACGCGGCCCGCAAAGACGTCACGCGAGCGCGGCTTGCGAAGCAGCCGCTGTTCGCGCGCCTCGTCGCCATGCTGAAGGAAGGCGAAGGGGCGGTGGAAGACGAAGAAGTGCTTGCCGATTTGACGATCTATTTCCCGTTCATACCCGCGGAGTCGCTGTTTGCCACCGTGGTGGAGTGGGGGCGCTACGCGGAGCTCCTGGACCACGACGCCGACGCGGCCCGGCTCACGTTGCTGGGGTGGGAAGCGGGCGGAACCGTCGAGGCGCGCGCCGAATGACTACAGCAGCACCGCGAGTGCGTCCGCGATCTCCTTCACCGCGCGGTGGTGCGGCTCCGTGAATCCGGCGGGCACGTCGGAATCGACGTCGAGCTGCCCGAGCGTCGTCTGGCCGCGGCGGATCAGCACGACAAGCTCGGACTTCGTCTCCAGGTTGCACGCGAGGTAGTTCCCGACCGCCGCCACATCGGGCACGTTCTGATCCTCGCCCGTCGCCACCGCCGTGCCGCACACGCCCCGGCCGACTGGAATCCGGGTGTGCTCCGTCTCTCGTCCTGCAAACGCTTCGAGCACCAGCTCACCGTCGTGCAGCATGTAGGCGTACACGGACGTGTACGGCGCGCCCAAGCCCCGCAGCCGGTCGCAGGCGAGCTGCAGCAGCTCGGCCCGCGAGGCGTCGTGCACGTGCGCGGCGCGCAGTGCGCGTACGATCGGGCTGGTTGGAAGCATGGGGCTATATCTATCTTTGGCGCGACCCTCACGGAAGCCGGTGGATGTCGATCCGCCTCCTCGCCCTCATCCCCGTCGCCACGGCCATCAGCCTCGCCCTCTCGGCCGCCGTGGATGCGGTGGCGCTGCCGCTCTTCCTCGACACGACCGGAACGATCCTCGCCACCGCGCTCGCCGGCCCTGGTGTCGGGATCGCGACCGGCATCGTGACGTCCGCGGTGAACACGCTCCGCAACCCCACCTTCTGGCCGTTCGTCGTGGTGCAGATCATCGTGGCCCTGTACGCCTGGGTCGCGGCGCGCGCCGGGCTGTTCCGGAGCTTCCGGACCGCCATACCGGCCGGGCTGGGGCTCGGGGTGATCGCATCGCTGACGTCGACGCCCATCTCGTACTTCGTGTTTGGTTGCACGACCACCGGCGGCATCGCGCTGGCGACGGCGCTCGGCAAGGCGCTCGGCCTGCCGCCCCTGGGCGCGTGCTTCTTCGGGAGTTTCGTGTCGGACTTCGGTGACAAGGCCGCAACGTTCGCCCTCGTGACGTCGGTGCTGCACGGCTTGCCGCGGCGTACGGCCGCCCGCTTCCCCTGGGCGCTCCGCGCGATGGGCGCGGCGTGACGGGAGTGCGGCTGCATCCGTTCACCCTGCTAACCATCGCGGCGGTCCTTCCGGCGCTCGCGTGGATCCTGCCTGCACCGGACGGGGCTGCCGCGACGTTGGTTGTGGCGCTCGTGCTCACCCTGACCCCGGGCGCAAAACTGACCCCGGGCGCGAGCCCGGGGAATGCGAGCCTCTGGTCATTCCCGGGATGGCGCCCGGGGTTAGTCAGGTTGCGTACGGCCGTTGTCACCGCCGCGCCGTTCTGGCTGTTCCTGCTCCTGCTGCACGATGTGCCGACCACCATCGCTATCGGGCTGCGCGTCACGACGATGGTCGCGACCTTCGTGTGGCTGGTGGCGGCGCTCGACCCGGCACGGCTGGTGGAGGCGATGGTGGCGGCTGGCTGGAGCGCCAGTGTCGCCTATCTGCTCGCGGCCACGTTCTCGGCCGTACCGGTGCTGAAGGCGCGGGCCCAGCGCATCGTGGAAGCGCAGCGTTGCCGGGGGCTCTCGCCGCGGGGAGGGATCCCGGCCCGGCTGCGGGCACTCCGAGCGCTCGCCCTGCCGCTCGTCCTATCGGCACTGCACGAAGTGGACGAACGCGCGCTCGCGCTCGAGACTCGTGGGCTCGTTCCCGGGATTCGCCGTACGCCGCTCGCTCCGCCGCCGGACCCGGCGGCGGAGCGGGCAGCCCGCTGGGCCCTGCTTCTGGTGTGTCTCGTCGCGCTGGTCCGACGGTTCATCGTCCAGCCGTTCTCGTGAAATCGCTCACCCTCGACCGCGCGAGTTTCTGGTACGCGGCCACCCAGTCGCCCGCCTTACGCGCGGTGTCGCTGGACGTGGCGCAGGGGGAAGTCGTGGCGCTCGTCGGGGCCCTGGGCGCCGGCGCGTCGACGCTCTTGCTCGTGGCGGCCGACCTCGCGCCGCGGGTCATCGGAGGGCGGCTCGAGGGCTCCATGACTCGCCGGGACCGGAGCGGGATCGTGCTTCCGACGCCCTGGACCCAGATCTCGGGCATGGCCTTCACCGTGTGGGACGAGGTCGCCTTCGGGCCGGCGAACTTGGGGTGGCCGACGCACGAGATCGCGCGTCAGGTAAATCGCGCGCTCGAGCGACTGGAGCTCCTTCCGCTGGCGTCGCGCGACCCGGCAACGTTGTCGGGTGGCGAATTGCAGCGGGTCATCATCGCCGCGATTCTCGCTATGGATCCGGGACTCGTGCTGTTTGACGAGCCGGCGGCCGAGCTGGATGCCGCGGGCGCGGCGATGCTATGGCAGTTGATCCGGGTGCTGGCGCGGGAAGGGAAGGCGGTCCTGCTGGCGACGAGCGCCGTCGATGCCTTACCCGATGTGGCCGACCGCGTCGTGTGGCTCGAGGACGGCGCGGTCCGCGCCGTGGGGACGCCGGACCTGCTTGCCGACGGGGCTGCCTGCGACGCGGGGCTGGGCACGAGCATCGCCACGGTCTGGCGGGCGGGCGGACTGCCGGCGCCCTACCCCCTTACGGTGGCCCACGCCGTGCGGGGGCGGCCGTGATTGCAGCGCTGCGCTTGGAGGAAGTGAGCTTCTCCTACGGCTCGGTGCCGGCGCTGGAGCGCGTGTCGTTCTCCGTGGCGCCAGGTGAGCGCGTGGCGCTGCTGGGCAGGAATGGCGCCGGCAAGTCGACCGTGGTCCGCCTGATCGCGGGCCTCCAGAGGCCGGACGAGGGAACCGTGTGGGTCGGCGACTGGGATACCCGCGACTGCGTCCCCGAGCAGCTGGCGTGGCGCGTGGGGTCGGTGTTCCAGCACGCGGACCAGCAGCTCTTCGCCCGTACAGTGCGCGACGATGTGAGCTTTGGCCCGCGCGCGCTCGGTGTGGGGGAGCGCGAGGTGGAGCGGCGGACCGACCGCGCGCTCGAAGACCTCGACCTCACCGCGCACGCCGGGCACCACCCCTACGACCTGCCACCGGCCCTGCGTAAGCTCACCGCGCTCGCCGGCGCGCTGGCGAGCGAGCCGGCGCTGCTCGTCCTCGACGAGCCGACCATCGGCCTCGACCGGACCCTGCGTGCACGCGTCACGCGCGCCTTGCTCGACCGCTCGGCCGGGAGCGTGGCGCTGCTCGTGATCACGCACGACCTGACGTTTGCCGCCGAGACGCTCGAGCGGGGGGTGGTGCTGGATCGCGGCAGCCTCGCTTGCGACGAGTCGCTGGCCGCCCTGCTCGGCGACGTGACGCGGCTTGAGCCGCTGGGGCTCGCGCCGCCCCCGGTGGCGGCGCTCTCGGCGGCCCTGGACCTGCCGGGCCGGCCCGTGCGTGCGGCGGATGCGGCGGCGGCGCTGGCGCGCGTTGCCCGGGGTAAGCCGGTCCCCTAGATTGACCGGCCCCCATGCCGACGCTCGATACCCTCGCCACGCGGTTCGCACGCTGTGTGAGCCTGTTCCGCGACCCGAACGCTAAATCCGAGCAAAAGAAGGAGTTCCGCGCCCTGCTCGAACTCCTCCAGGATACGGCCGTAACGCTGCGGTTGGGCGCCGGGGGGAGCGGCATCGAGCTGAACGGCGTGCCGTGCGAGGGAGAGGGTCTCGCTGAGCTGGTGCAGCGCCTGGACCTGCACGGCATCGGCGAGATCGGCCTGCCGGCCGCCCCACCTCCCGCCCAGCTGTTCGAGTTGCTCCAGGCCTTGGCCGACCAGCCCGGCGCCCACGACGTCGTGAGCAGGCTCGCCGCGGGAGGCGCGGACCGCATCCGCGTGACGCCCGCGGGACCGGGCTCGATCCCGCCGACAATTGTGCCGCGCGCGCCCGTGGCCCCTCCCGAAGACTTCGGTGCTCGCGATCCCGTGGTACCCAGCCCTGACACGCCGGTCGATCGGAGGTCTGGCAAGCACGGCACTGAGGGCATCCTGCGCGGCGAAGCGTGGCGGGACATCAAGTCCGTGCCGCTCGAGGGGGTTCCTCTAGTCACGCACGACCCCCCACCGCCGCCGGCGGCCGACGCACTGCCAGGGGCGGTAGATCGCGCGTCGCGGTCGGGGACGGGCGGCAGGGAGGAGCTCTTGTCGCTATCGAGCGAGCGGCGCCTCGAGCCGGAGGCTCCCCGCGCCGCTTCTCCTCCCCCTCCCCCTTCCCCTCCCCCCCCAACAGCTCCCCCGCCTCCGGCCGAGCCCGATCTTCCTCCGGTGGCCCAGCGCGATCCCGCTCGCGCTCCCCCCGCCGCGGCGACTCCAACCGCTCAGCTGCCGCTGCCGGCCGGTGCCGCCGACGTGATCGCCCAGCTGGAGCGCAACAGCACGGCGCCGAACGTGGGCGACCTGCTCGCGACGCTCATCGACCACGCCGCGTCGGCGGCCAAGCTAGGCCGCTTCGAGCAAGTGCTCGGCGTAATCTCCGGCATCACGCGGGTGGAGGAGAGAGTTCCGGAATCGAGCGGTGTGCGACGGCAGTACACCATCGCACTGCGGCGCATCTACACCAAGCCGGTGCTCGAGGGGCTGTCGCGCCTGCTTGGGGCGCCGAAGCACCGGGCCGCCGCCGTGGCGGCGCTGCAGCGTGGGGGCGCGGCCGGCGTGGAGGTGTTGATGGATGTCCTGGCCGCAGCGCCGACGGTGGGCGAGCGGCGCGCCGTGTTCGACGCCCTGAAGCACATGACGGAGGGGACGGACCAGCTCGTCCTCATGCTGGAGCATTCGCAGTGGTTCGTGGTGCGCAACGTCGCCGAGCTGATCGGGGAGCTGGGGATGGAGGATGCCGTCTCGGCGCTGGCGAAGTGCCTCGACCATCCCGACGAGCGCGTGCGCAAGGCCGTCGGGCTGGCGCTTGCCAAGATCGGCACCCGGGGCGCGGCCGAGCCGCTGCGCCGGGCGCTGCGCGACCGTTCCCAGGAAGTGCGCATGCAGGTGGCGGTCGGGATCGGAGGACGCAAGTCGAGCGCGCTGGCGATGCCACTCGTGGTCGCGATGGAAGAGGAGAAGGACGAAGCCGTGGTGCGCGAGCTGATCCTCGCGCTGGGCCGGATCGGGAGCCCCGACGCGGTGCAGGCGCTCATCAAGTGGGCGCAGCCGACCGGCCGATTTTTCGGGCGGAAGCCGAGCGAGCTGCGCGTAGCCGCGGTCGAGGGTCTGCGACTCGCGGCCACCCCGGCGGCCCTGGGCACCCTCGAAGGGCTGTCGGATGACGGTGATCGCGACGTGCGCGACGCCGCCGCGCGAGCCGTGACGGAGCTGAACCGGAAGAAGCGCCGCTAGCCCCTCGTCGTCAACCTCACGCAGGGATGAAGCTGATCTTGGGGTCGAGCCGCCGGGCGAACGCCGCGAGCAACCGGGCGGCGCGGTCCAGGTCCTCTCGCGCCACCATCTCGTTCGGGCTGTGCATGTACCGGTTAGGGACGCTCACCAGTCCCGTCGGGATCCCCCGGAGGGCGTTGTAAATGGCGTCCGCGTCGGTGCCGGTGTCGTGCGGGGCCGCCTGGATGCTGTAGGGGATCTTCTCCTGCTCGGCGCATTCCACGAGCAGCTCGAATACCACCGGGCTCACGGCCGAGCCTCGTGCCAGCACGGGACCGCCCCCCAGCTTGTGCTCGCCCGCGCGCTTCTTTTCGGCTCCCGGCCAGTCCGCCGAACACGGCGGCGTGCTTGGGCCGGTCCTGCGCCAGCAGCCGCATCGCTTCGGCCACGACGTAAGCGCCGATGCGGTTGTCGATGCTGCGCGACACGATCCGGGCGTTCGGGAACTCCAAGACGCTCGCGTCGAGCACGCCGGCGTCTCCCAGGCGCACGCGCTCCAGCGCTTCGGCCTTGTTCACGGCCCCGATGTCGATCCAGAGGTCCGTGATCTTTGAGACCTTGTCCATGTCCTCCCGCTTCATCAGGTGCACCGCCTGCTTCCCGATCACGCCGCGGACCGGACCCTTGGGGCCGGCGATCACCACGCGCTGCCCCACGAGGACCTGGGAGTCCCACCCGCCGATACCGGCGAAGTACACGTAGCCCTCGTCGTCCACGTGCGTCATCTGCAATCCGATCTCGTCGATGTGGCCGGCGAGCATGAGCCGGGGCGCGCCCTTGGGATTGAGCGCCGCCACGGAGTTGCCGTGCACGTCGGCCGTCACCTGATCGGCGAAGGTCTTCACCTCTTCGCGCCACACGCGGGCCGGCGCCGTCTCGAACCCGGATGGCCCTGGCGTATCGAGGAGTCGCTTCAGGAAGTCGAGGGTGTCTCGGGTCATGGTTTGCGAACCGTTGTGGGCGAAAGACGCACGCGCAGCCGGCGGCGCACGCTGTCCGCAGCCGCTCCGGTCGCGAGCGTCGGCTGAGGGCCGACGTGGACCGGAATGGCGGAGAGTCGCAGCCGCCGGTCGGGCGTCACCACGACCCGGAGAATCGCCGACAGGCGGGTCCACGGGTCGTCCTGCATGAACACGAAGTTACCGAGCGACTACACGATCGGCTTGTGCCGGTACCAAACCACCGGCTGCAGCACATGGGGGTGGTGGGCGAGGACCAGGTCCGCCCCCGCGTCCACGGCACCGCGCGCCAGGTCTTGCATGTGCTTGGGCGGCGTATCGACGTATTCGGTGCCGCCGTGCATGCTGACCACCACGAGGTCGGCCCGTCCCTTCGCTTTGACCTCGCGAATCGCCGGGTAAATCCGGCCGGTATCGCCCCAGGCGATGTAGCGGGACCCGGCGTGGCTGTGGAACGTATACGGCGCCGGGTTCCACGCGCGGGTGAGCGCGAAGAACGCCACCCGCCAGCCGCGCCGCTCGAGGATCACCGGCTGCTCCGCCATGTCCCGCCCGAATCCCGAGCCCACGAACCGGACGCCGGCGCGGGTGAGCTGCCGCATCGTCTCCTCCAGGGCGTCGGAGCCGCCGTCCCAGGCGTGGTTGTTGGCCGTGCTCACGACGTCGAAGCCGGCGCGGGCGAGCGCGGCGGCGGCGGCCGGCGGCGCGGCGAATATACCGCCTGAATCGGGCGCCGCCGTCGGGTCGGGCGCAATCGGGCTCTCGAGATTCCCGAACGTGATGTCCGCCGCGGCCAGCGAATCGCGGAGCGCGAGGAACGAATAGAGGGTGTCTCCCTCCATCAGCCGCTCCTTCGCGAGCCGTCGGCCAAGATTGATGTCCCCGACCGCGTAGAGACGCAGCGTGTCGGTGGGCTGCTGCAGCCGCACAGGTTGCACATTGCACGACGCCACGTTCCACGAAACCAGCAGCAAGACGCCGATCACGAGATCCTCGCTCGAGCCGTCAACCGAGTATCAACCGGGTCAGGATCTCAGCCGAGTCGACGAGGCGGGGTCCCGGTCGGGAAGTATACGCGTTGCCGTCGAGAAACTCGACGCGGTGCTGCTCGAGCAGCGCCCGCGCCTGCGGGTCGGTGACGGCCGCCAGCTCCGCTTGAGCGCGAGGGACGTCGAAGCCGCACAGGGCCACCACCACGAGGTCCGGCGCGAGCGCCGTGAGCTCGTCCCAGGGACGGGGGCGCGATCGCTCGCCGGGTGTGCTGCCGACGTCCTGCCCACCGGCGAGCGCCACCAGCTCGGGAACCCAGTGGCCCGCCACGTATGGCGGGTCGAGCCACTCCAACACCAATACCCGCGGTACTTTCGTGGACCCTTGACCCCGGGCGGCCACCCGCCGCAGCCGGTAGCGCAGGCCGGCTTCGAGCTCCTCCGCTTCGTCCCGCAGCTCCAAGGCTTCGCCCACTTTGCGGATGTCCAGGAACACCTCGTCCAGCGTGTGCGCGTGCAGCGTGACGACCCACGGCGTGGGCATGAGGGTCGTGACCAGGCGTGCCAGCTCGCCTTCGCCCACGGCGCAAACATCGCAGACCGACTGTCCGATGAGCACGTCCGGGCGCAGGTGCGCCACCAGGTTGATGTCCACTTCCACGGGCGAGACGCCTGTGCGCTTCGCGTCCGCCATGGCGCGGTCGATCGCGCCGGAGGGCATCGCGGGATCGACGCGGGTGCGGGTGACGCGGGGAAGCGAGCGCACCTCCGGCGGGAAGTCGCACTCGTGCGACACGCCCACCAGCCGACCGAGCGCACCCAGGGCGGCCACGATCTCGGTCGCGGCGGGCAGCAACGACACCACGCGCATGCCGAAATGTAGGGGCGCGGCATGCTGCGCCCCTACACCATCCCCCGCCGCTACACCCCGCCGTGCATCACTGCCGGCGCAGGCCGATTCGGTACAGGACCACGCCGAGCCCGGCGAACAGAGCGAAGGCGAGCAGATTCGAGCGAGCGAGGCCGCCGAGCGCGTGGAAGAGCGGCGCCTGCTCGGCGAGCGCGTCCGCCGAGCCCAGCACACCCGCGATCGCCGCCAGCACGATCCCGCAGATGGCGCCGCCCGCGATCAGGCCGCTCGCGAACAGCACTCCCGGCCCGGACTCGACTTCCGCGATCGACTGCTGCCGGGCCTGCGCGCGCCGCTCAATGAGCCAGCGCACGACACCGCCGGCGAACATCGCGGAGGAGGTCGAAATCGGGAGGTACACGCCCACGGCGACCGGCAGCGCCTGGACGCCCATCAGCTCGATGGCGATGGTGATGAACACGCCGAGCAGCACCAGCACCCAGGGAAGCTTGTGGGTGAGGATACCGTCGGC
>QHUD01000141.1 GCA_003221085.1 Gemmatimonadota bacterium | reverse complement strand
GTGCTGGCCGGGCCCCAGCAGATCGTGTTCATCAATCGGGGACGCGCGGAAGGCGTGAGCCCGGGCGACGTGTTTGAGGTGTTCCGACCGGCGGCGGGTGTGGTGGGGACCGCCTCCGAGCAGATGCAGGTGGTGCTCGAGATCGTGCACACACGCGATCACTCGGCGTCGGGGCTGATCCTGAATGTGGGCCACCCCAAACTCGTTCCGGGCATGCCGGTGCGGCTCATCCGGAAGATGCCGTCCTGACCGGCTGCCGGCCGCCCCGGTCTCGCGGCGCCGGCGCTTTTCGTCCCGTGGTCCTCGTTCCCCATCTGATCGCGCTGGGCCTGTATGCACTGGCCACGGCGCTCGCGTTGGCACCATTCGCCGGTCTCCGGCCGGCGCCGCGCGCCCTCACGCTGGGCGTGCCGTTACTCGGACTCGCCGCGCATGTGGTCGGCGAAGGCCTGTTCCGCGCATCGGCCGTGGGCGTTTTCACCGGGCCGCTCGCGACGGGGCTCGTGGGGCTGGCGCTGCTCATCGGGCTCGCGCCGGAAGCCCCGCCGCCGTCGGCGCGCGGCGCCTGGTCGATCCTCCACATCACCGTCAGCGTGTTCGGCCTCGCGATGCTGGCGCTCGCCTTCATCGCCGCCGCGCTGTACCTGCTCCAGTTTCGCGAGCTCAAGGCGAAGCGCTTCGGACCGGTGTTCCGGTTGTTCCCGCCGCTCGAGCGGCTGGACCAGCTGAATCATCTGTCGCTCGTGCTGGGATTCCCGACCGTGACGCTCGGCGTGCTGCTGGGGTTCGGGGTGCAGTACGCGGGGGGGGCGTCGGTCGATGCCGCCCAGGTCGTGTGGGGGATGCTTACCTGGGTAGTCTTGGGATGGGCCGTGGGCGTCCGGGTGGTGCGCCATTGGGCGGGCCGGCGGGCCGCGTTCGCGAGCATCGCGAGCTTCACCGCCGTGCTGCTCGTGTACGTGGCGCTCAAGCTCGCCGCACCCGGCACCCAGCGGTTTCTCTGAGTGGGGCGACGATGAGCATCACGGTTCTGGGCGTCAACCACCGCACGGCGCCGCTCGAGGTGCGCGAGCGCTTTGCCCACGAGCGGCGCGAGGTGCCGGGGTCCCTCGAGCGTGTGCTGGCGGCGGGCGCGCGCGGCGGCGTCCTGCTGTCCACCTGCAATCGGACGGAATTCTACATCGCCGAGCCCGACGAGGCCGTGCCCGATGCCGTATGGGCGATCCTGTCGGAGCGGCTCGGCGGCGATCGCAGCGCCAGCGAGTATGGCTACGTGCAGCGCGATCGCGATGCGGTGCGGCACCTGTACCGCGTCTCCGCAGGCCTCGACGCCATGATCCTCGGCGAATCGCAGATCCAGGGCCAGGTGCGCGACGCGTGGGAGACGTCCAAGGCCCAGGCGGGCCCCGTGCTGCACCGGCTGTTTCAGTCGGCCCTGCTGGTGGGCGCCCGGGTGCGCAGCGAGACGGGCCTCGCCACCGGCGCGGCCTCCGCACCCTCTGCCGCGGTCACGGTGGCCGCCCGGATCTTCACGCAGCTCGCGGGCCGCTCGGCGCTGATCCTCGGAGCGGGAGACATGGCGGAGCTCGCCGCGACCTGCCTCGTGTCCGAGGGCGTGCGGGTCACCCTCGTAGCCAATCGCACCTACGAGCGCGCCCGGGCGATCGCCGAGCAGCTGGGCGCCCGCGCCCTCACGCTGGACGAGGCGTGGGAACATTTCGCCGACGCCGACATCGTGCTCAGCTCGACCGCCGCGCCGCACGCTGTCGTCACCTGGGACCATGTCGCGCCGGCCGTCGCGCGGCGCGGGGGCCGCCCGCTCTGCATCCTTGATCTCGGCCTGCCGCGCGATGTGGAGCCGGCGGTGGCCCAGCTCGAGAACGTCTTCCTGTACAACATCGACGATCTCCAGGCGGTCGCGGCACAGGCCGCGGCGGAGCGCCGCCGCGACATTCCGGCGGCGGAGCGCATCGTGAGCGAGGAGGTCGAGCGCTTTTGGGCGTGGTATGGGGGACTCGTCGTCGTGCCCGTTCTGAAGGAGTTCCGCGAGCGGCTGGACCGGGTGCGCGCCGCCGAGCTGGAGCGCACGCTGCGCCACCTCGCGCATCTGAGCCCCGAGGATCGCGGAGCGATCGAGTACCTGAGCCACACCCTGCTGAACAAGTTTCTCCATCAGCCGACCATCGCGCTCAAAGAGGCGGCCCAGGCCGGGAGGGGCTACGGTCTGCTCGAGGCGCTGAAGCGGCTGTTCGGCCTGGAGCGGCGCGATGACCCCTAAAGTCCTCGTCACGGGTGGAGCCGGCTTCATCGGCTCCCACGTGGCGGACGCCTACCTGGCGGCGGGGAACGACGTGACGGTGCTCGACGACCTGTCCACTGGCCAGCGGGAGCAGGTGCCGGCGGGCGCGACGTTCGTGCAGGCGGACGTGCGCTCGCCCGCCGCGCGAGAGCTCCTTGCCAAGGGAGGGTTCACGCTGCTGAACCATCATGCGGCACAAATGGACGTGCGGCGCTCGGTCGCGGATCCGCTGTTTGATGCCGACGTGAATGTCCTGGGTCTGCTCAACCTGCTGGAGGGTGCCCGGCTCGGCCATGTCCAACGCGTCGTCTTCGCCTCGTCGGGGGGCACGGTGTACGGCGAGAGCGCGCGACTGCCGGTCGCCGAATCGGCCCCGAAGTTGCCCGCGTCGCCGTATGGCACCGCCAAGCTCGCCTCGGAGTATTACCTCGCGACGTTCGCACAGTTGTACGGCCTCGAGACCGTGGCGCTGCGCTACAGCAACGTCTACGGCCCGCGCCAGAACCCGCACGGCGAGGCGGGCGTCGTGGCCATCTTCGCGCATCGGGTGCTCGCCGGTCAGCCGCTGACCGTGTTCGGGGACGGCGCCCAGACGCGAGACATGGTGTTCGTCCAGGACGTCGTGGACGCGAACCTGGCCGCGAGTCGGGTCGCGCTCCCGCCGGGGGATGGGATCGACGGGCGCGCCTTTAACATCGGTACGGGGGTCGAGACGTCCGTCAACGACCTCGCGGCGACGCTCGTCGCCCTCGAGGGCCGCCGACTGGCGATCCAGCACGCGGCGGAGCGCCCCGGCGAGCTGCGGCGGAACGCGCTGGCCGTCGACAAGGCGGCGAACGCACTCGGGTGGCGCGCGCGCGTCCCCGTCGAGGAGGGGCTGCGACGGACCCTGCAATCGTTCAAGGAGGGCTGACAGCGTGCTCTTTCAGGTCGGCCGGGCGGTCCCCACAACGCCCTGGGAGCTGGTCCTTACGTCGAGCCGCGAGACCAAGTTCGTCCTCGCGGTCCTCGTGGTGTTTTCGATCGTCTCCTGGTACCTCATTTTCCTCAAGTGGTGGCAGTTCCGCCGCATGCGTCGACAGGCCGACCGGTTCATGACCGAGATTGCG
This sequence comes from Gemmatimonadota bacterium, assembly GCA_003221085.1. GTDB lineage: Bacteria > Gemmatimonadota > Gemmatimonadetes > Gemmatimonadales > GWC2-71-9 > AG41. The sequence goes on along the minus strand of QHUD01000141.1, from coordinate 2,524 downwards.
CGGGCGACGCGGCTCGACGATGCCTACCACGCCGCGATGCGGCTCCCGGCCTCGCCGTACAACCGCTTGCTGCGCGAGGGCATTCATTTCTTCTCCGAATTGAAGCCCGGGGGCCTGAAGGACAACGGCCCGGCGGTCGCGACTCAGACCGCGTTGACCACGACGCAGCTCGAGGCGCTCCGCATGGTGCTCGCGAAAGAGGTCGCCGCGGAGCGCGACGCCGCCGCGCGGTTCCTCCCCTGGCTCGCGACATTCGGCTCGGTCAGCCCGCTGCTCGGCCTGCTCGGGACGGTGTTGGGCGTGATGGACGCGTTCATCGGGATCGCCGTCGGGGGGTCCGGCAACATCGCGGCCGTGGCGCCGGGGGTCGCCGAAGCGCTCGTCACGACCGTCGCCGGGCTGGCGGTCGCGGTGCCCTCCGTGATGGCCTACAACTTGTTCGTGAACCGCCTTGGCCTGTTCGCCGGTGAGCTGGAAGGGTTTGCTCAGGAAATCATCGGTACGATGGCGCGCGAAGGGAGGCTCTGATGGCCGGGCTGTTGGGGGGTGGCGGGGGAGGGCTGCGCGGGCATGGCGAGCTGCCCCTGAACGCCGACATCAATGTCACGTCGCTCGTGGACGTGGCGTTCGTGCTGCTCATCATCTTCATGATCACCGCGCCGATCATGCAGGGGGGCGTCGACGTGCGCTTGCCGCGCGCAGAAGCGCGACCCCTCGAGCCGAAGTCGGGCCTCGTCGTGACCCTCGATCGTGAGGGCCACATCTTCATGGATCAGACGCCGCTCTCGTACGCCGACTTCCGGGCCACGTTCCCGGCGTTCGTGCGAACCAAACGCCCCACCGGGGTGTACCTCCGTGCCGATGGCCGCGTTCCCTACGCCGACGTGGTTCAGGTGCTGGCGGCGATCCGGGCGGCGGGGGTGAACGACGTCGGTCTCGTGGCGGAGCCGGAAGTGGTCAAGCCGTGAGACGCGAGCCCCGGGGTTCCGAGAGCGCGAGCGTCGGTCTCGTCGGGACGGTCGCGGTGCACGCACTGGCGGGCTTGTTCCTCGTGGCCGGGGCGGCGGCGGCGCGCAAACCCGCTCCTCCAACGTATCGTGTGCACCTCGTGGCGGCGCCCGAGCCGACCGAGGACGCGCGCAAAGCGCCCGCAGCGGTGGATCGACCAGCCGAGGCGAAGCCCGCACCGGCGCCAAAGGCCAAGTCGCCGAAGAGCACGGTAGCCCCGGCGCCGCCGCCACCCGTGGCCGACAACACCAAGCGCGAGGCCGCGCCGCGCACAACGCCCAACGTGACGCCGCTCCCCGGCGAGAAGCCATCGACCGGCAGCGACGTCGCCACCGTGAGCACGGAAGGAGTCGAGTTTCCGTTTCCCGAATACTTGCAGAACATCGTCGCCCAGGTGCTGCGGGTCTGGCAGCGCCCGCTCCAAAGCACTCCGCTCGAGGCGGAGGTCTCGTTCCTGGTGCATCGCGACGGGTCGGTCAGCGATCTCCAGCTCCTCAAGCGCTCGGGGAATTATGCGTTCGACCTCGAAGCGCAGGGGGCGGTCGAGCAGGCGGGACGCATCAAGGCGTTCCGGGCGCTCCCGGACGGCTGGACGGCCGACGTGTTGTTCGTGCGGTTCTACTTCTCGGGCAAGCGCCAGTGACCGCGGTCTGGCGGTCAGGCGGTCTGGCAGTCGGTGTGTCCGCGGTCTTGCTGGCCGCCGGTCCGCCTGTCCGGCTGACCGCCCAAGATACCTCCGCCATCGATCGCGGCGTCCGCATCGGCATCATCTATCGGCCCGGGGTGCGCCCGGGCATGGTGGTGTTGCCGGTGCACGCGCCCTCCCCCGCGCTCGATTCGGTGTACGCCATCCTGTCGCGCGATCTCGACTACAGCGACCGCTTCGAGCTGATCACGCTGCCCGGCGGCGACTCGATCCGTGTCACGGCCGCGGCGCCCGGCGCCCGCCCCCCGGCCGCAGGCGGCGCCGGCCGAACCGGAGGAGGCGGTGCTGCGGCCGCGACCACGCTCAACTATCCGCTGTACCAGGCGCTCGGCGCCGACTTCGCCGTCGCCGTCGCGGCCGGGTCGGGCGACAGCGCGATCGTCACCGTGCACGACGTGGCGGCCGGCGGCGTGCGGCGCGAGCTCCGGGCGCGCCTGCCGGCGCTCAAGGATCCCGGGTTTCGCCTCGCGATCCATCAGCTGGCCGACCGCGTGCTCGAGGCGGCCCTCGGCGTCGGTGGGACGGCTGCCACGCGTGTGCTGTTCGTGATGGACGGGAAGGTGTACAGCATCGATCAGGACGGCGCCGACCAGAAGCTAGTGTCCTCGAGCGATCACCAGGCGATGTCGCCGGCGTGGGCCGCGGACGGTCGTCGGTTCTCGTACATGGAGTTTTGGCAGGGTCACGGACGGCTCTTCCTGCAGGAGGTCGCGAGCGGCAAGCGCGCGCCCGTTGCCACCACGGGCCAGGCACTCGACTTCACCCCGGCGTTCTCGCCCGACGGTAAGACGCTCGCGTTCAGCCGCGCGA
>QHUD01000140.1:818-6350 GCA_003221085.1 Gemmatimonadota bacterium | reverse complement strand
GATGACCTCGGCCTGCGCTACATGCGGCGCGTGAATTACGATCCCCGGGAAATGCCGCACGTCTTCGAGATGCTTACGCGCGTGAGCCAGGCGCAGGGCGGCGGCCGGGTCCCGGAGTGGCTCGCCACGCACCCGGATCCGGAGAACCGCCGTGGGCGGATCGAGCAGGAGATCGCGGCCCTGCCGCAGAACTTCTCCGGAGTCGCAGTAAACCGGGACGAGTACCTGCGGCGACTCGACGGCCTGGTGTTCGGAAACAACCCGCGGGAAGGCTACTTCAAAGAGAACCAGTTCTTCCATCCCGAGCTGCGCTTCCGCATGACGTTCCCGGAGGGCTGGACCACCAACAACGGCAAGCAAGCCGTGGTCGCCGTGAGCCCGGAGAAGGATGCCCTGGTCGAGGTGTCCCTCGCGAAGCAGCCGACCGCGGATGCGGCGGCCCAGGCGTTCCTGTCGCAGCAAGGGGTGAGGGGCGGGTACCCGGTTCGGACGAGCCTGGGCGGGCTCCCCGCCGTGACCGCCGGCTTCGCCGCCGCGACCGAGAGCGGCACCCTGCGCGGCACCGCAGTCTTCGTCGAGCATGGCGGCGCGGTGTACCGTCTCGTCGGGTACGCCCCCGAGCCGCGCTGGCCCGCGGTTGCGGGCGCCGCCGAGCACGCGCTGCAGAGCTTCGCCCGGCTCACCGATCCCGCCGCGCTCGCCGTGCAGCCGCATCGGGTGGATATGGTGAAGCTCGATCAGCGCATTACGATCGAAGAACTGGCGCGCAAGCGGCCGTCACCAGTCTCCGCCGCCACGCTCGCGCTCCTCAATCAGGTCGAGCCGCAGACGCCACTCGAGCCGGGCCGGCTCGTGAAGTGGATCGTGGGACCGCCGCTCCCCTAGGTCACTCCTGCACCGGCAGCCCACTCGGTACTCTCGCTGGAATGAGCGAGGTGAGGTCCCGGGCGGAGGGATCGGTCAATGACTTAAGGAACGCGACTAGCTCGCTGATCTCTACGTCAGTCAGGCCGAGGGGCTGCCTCAGGCGACCGTCCAGGTTCGTGAGCATCGTGGAGATGGTGGCGTCGTCGCCGTGATACATCTGCTGTAACGCCGGCGGCAGCTGCGATGAATCGTACTCCCGTAACGCTTTCGGCACGTCGTTGTAGTGCTTCAGCACCGCTTCGAGGTCGGCAAAAGTCCCGTCGTGCATGTACGGTGCCGTCAGCTCGACGTTCCGCAGCGGCATGGCGCGGAAGGCAAAGCGGTAGAAGTCCTGGTTGAAGAGCTCCCCGCGTCCGAAGTCCAGCGGCGCCCCAGTTCCCACTCCGGGGCCGAGCTGCGGTACCCCGGCGTTGGAGAAGGTCTGGCCGCCCAAGAGCGGGCCGCCGTGACAGCTGGCGCACTTGGCCCTGTTGCCGAAGAAGAGCAGCGCGCCGCGCTTCTGCTCGGCCGTCAGCGCCGCGTCGTCGTGCTGCAGATAGCGATCGAACGGCGAGTCGGTCCGGGTGAGCGCCTGGGTCTCGAAGGCGGCGATCGCCGTAGCGGCGTGCTGGAAGCCCAGCGCGCTGGTCGGCGTGCCGGGGAAGGCGTTGTTGAACTTCGTCACGTACTCCGGGATGGCGAGCAGGCGCCGTGTGACCGCCTGCCACAACCCGACGAAGTCCGTGTCGGCGAATTCCGCCAGCTCGTTCGGGTTCCCGAAGCGATCGTGGTCGCCCGGCGTGCCGCGCATCTCTGCGCGGTTCATCACCGGGAACATCGCTTGGGCGGCGAGCAGGGTGGGCAATCCCGCGGGGAGTTGGTTGCCCGCCGGCGTCTGGAATGCGCCCCCCCCACCCCCACCGCCCCCGAATCCCAGGTTCGACACGCGGCCGTCCCAGAACAGATAGGGCGCGCCCAGCCCCGTATTGAGCAACGTGGGAGCGTTGCGCGGGATGAATTGCGGACCCGGGCCCAGCGTGCGCGACGGCCCGAGCCCGCTTCCGCCGGTGCCGATCGCCAGCGCCAGACCATCCCCCGCGTTGGTCACGGGATTGTGGCAGGTGGCGCAGGCGATGTCGCGGTTCCCGCTCAGCACCTTGTCGAACATGAGCGCCTGGCCGAGGTCCACGAGCGCCGGCGGTTGGGCGGGAGTCGGTCCGATCGGTACGGTGCCCCACCTGTTCAGACTCTGGCGCAGCTCGGCGTCGATCGACGCCGGCGGACCTGACGGAGTCGTCCACCCGTCGCAGCCGGTGGCGAGCACGAGCAGACCGAGGTATGCCGTCCTGACAATGCGTGTCATCATCGTGCGCCTCCTGTCACTCGGCTCAACGCAACGGGAACGAGACGGAGAATTGGTGCGTGAACACGTGAACCCCAGTGAGGTTCGGCGGGATCGAGGACGGAAAGAAGAAGCTGCCTATCGGCCTGGCGTCCGCCAACGCGATGACGTCGCTCGGCGTTACGACCAGCCGATCCGTCCCGTGCGACACGCGGCCGCGGTAGCACAGCTCGAACTCCGGATGCCGTAAGCTCAGGCCCCAGGTCGGCGTCCATTCCGCCCACGATTCCTTCAGCTGGCGCGTAGCTCCTTCGACGAAGTCTCGCTGCGCCAGGTTGTAGTGGATGGAACGCACCAAGAGGCCCAGCTGCAGCGTGACGGTCCTGGTGAGTGACCGCGCGACTTCGCGACTGACGCCCAAGCGAAGCAGCGCGTTCGAGAAGTGGAAGCCGTTCTCGACCGTCCTACCGCCCACCGGGATCAGGCCGCCCCCTGACGTGGCCGTCGGCGCGCTCGCTTCGGCCCAGGTGGTGCTCCAGATCGGCTGATACACGACATCCATGCCGAACAACCCCGGTCCGGATCTGCGCGACACGCCTACGCCGAGCTCGTACGCGTTGGCCTGTCCCGGGTCCTGCGGGATGTTCAAGGCGTCGGTGTTGGGCGTGTTGGGCTGCGACGTGCGATTAGCGGTGGCCAGCCAGCCGATGCGCCAACCCGGCTCCGGGAGCGGACGCTCGTACTTTATCTGTACGCCCCAGCGCTTGGAGACATCGCGGTTGCGCTCGAGCCGCGCGCTCTGGGAGAATTGTCGAGTACCCGGATCCCAGAAGGTGTCGAGGAAGGTCACATCATGGGTCATCCGGAACCGCTCGTGCAGCACAATCGCTTCGAGGGAGCGGTCTCCATCCCATTCCTTTAATAAGCCGAGCCGGGCATTGACCGTTTCGCCGAATTGCGTGACCCGCGCGCTGCCGGGATAAAGCAGGTCCACCCCGTCGAGCGCGCGCAGCTTGGCCCAGCTGACGCTGCCGCCGAGCGAGACCCCGGACCCGGGTAGCGTCGTGCCGAGCAGCGCGAACGCGAGCGCGTTGCCGTGCGTGTCGGGCGCGGGGCTCAGGTTTGCGGGGCTGGGCGCGAAACTGGCGGCCGATGGATCGGCGGTGGCGACGACGGGCAAGGGGGTGTTCACGGACGATGACGGGGGGTGGCTCGCGTCGACCTGTTGCAGTGCGAGAGCGAGGCCCCCGAACCACGAGCCGGCCGTGCCAAGCACACCGAGCGGCAGTGTGCGTCCCGCTCCAGCGTCGCGGGAGACGTCGTAGAGGGTGGGTGAGGTAAAGAACCGGGCCGCTCGGACCCGCGCCGCCTTGGCGGGGTTCACGAACGGGTCGTGCAGCGTGTCCGGCACCGCGATCGACACCTCGCCCATCGCGAGCGAGGAGGACGGGAAGATGTCGAATTGATCGGCCGGAACGAGCGGGACCGTGTGGATGGGGATGCTCTGCGCCGGCGCCGTCCCGGCGACGGCCAGCAGCACAACGGAAACGGAGACGACGCGGCTCGACATGAGACACCTCGCTCGGAAGGGATCTGCCGATACAGAGGATACCCAGCATACCGGGCGCCGCGTCACCACTCGCCACCGAGTCGCGCGGGCTGTGGCGCTCGCGCGACGGCAGCGTCCATCCGTTCGCCGCCGGGCTACGCGGATCCCTGAGCCGTATTCACCCCGAGCAGGCCGTTGACCGGGCATTGCCGCGTGCGGGCAGTCTGGAACGCCCCGATGGCGACGACGACTCCGGCGATCAGTCCCCAGTAGCCCTTATGCACAATCGGCAGCCAGGCGTCGAGCACCGAGAGGATCAACAAGGGGTAGCCGAAGGCCGCCGTCCCGTCCTTGAAGCCGCCCATCGCGAAGAGAATCCCGACGTACATCATCGCGGCGCACACGATCCAGGTCAGGAATCCGAGGGCCTGGAAGAACCCGTCGAGCGCCGTAAGGCCGCCGACGATTGCGAGCGCGCCAGCGACCTGGCGGGCCCGCGCATCGAGCGGGCCGACGTTGATACGAGGCTGCGCCATAGTGGCACCTCCGCTGGAGAGTCCTTTCCACTTATATGCATTGCGCGGATAAGGTGGCGCACTGAGCGATAGGGCGGTAGTATCGAGGAATCCCCCAGCCAGGAGGCGGTAGCATGCCGACCGTGCAGGAAATCCTCGCCCGGAAGGGCAGCAACGTCATTGCGGTGACGCCGGGGGAAACCGTCTTGAAGGCCGCCGAGCTCATGAGCGAGCGCGGCATCGGAGGGCTCGTGGTGACCGAAGGCGGCCGGCTGGTCGGCATCTTCACCGAGCGCGACATCCTGCGTCGCGTGGTCGCGCCGCAGCGGGATCCCGCGGCGACCAGGGTTGCGGAGGTCATGACGACGCCGGTCACGGCCTGCGCACCCGACACCTCGGTCGACGAATGCGCCGCCATGATGACCGGAAAACGCATTCGCCACCTGCCGGTGGTGGGGGACCGCGGCCTCGCCGGGGTCATCACCATCGGTGACGTCCTCGCCTTCCAGGTGCGCGAGCAGCAGGCGACGATCGATTACATGCATCACTTCATGTTCGACCTGAGGTAGGGTCGCTCTCTCAAACTCACTAAAACGGACGCACGGTGGGCCTCGTCCGCGGGTAAACCCGCGACTCGGCACGTGCCAGTAAACTGACGGGGCTCTGCCGCTTTAGCGGTAAACGCCGAGCCGCGGCTTCAGCCGCGAACGAGGAGCGGCGTGTCGGACCTCCGCGCGTCGTGAGACGACGGGTGCGCGTTCCCTCGTCCGCGGGTAAACCCGCGACTCGGCACGTGCCGGTAAACTGACGCCCCTCTGCTATGATGCTCAAAGGTTGGCGCGATCCGGACCTACCCACTGCTCGCTCCCGGTTCGCTCGTACTCGGGCGTGTCTCCGGTCCAGCCGGGGATCGCTTCTTCTGGATGGCGTTGAGGTTGTGTGCGCAGATACTGGCGAACCGCCTCCAGGGCTCGAGGGCTTACCGTCTCTAGCGTGTAGCCCTTCGCCCATCTTAGTCCGTCCACTCCGTGCCCAAGACGCTCAACGTTCGCCTGATGCGCACTGCCTCCCTTGAATCGCTGCACCAGACGGCTCAAGTGCGTCTGGGGGTCGGCCCGAACCAGGAGGTGCAGGTGCGTCGATACCATGCCCATCTCGAGTACGTGTGCCCGCTCCTGGCGAGCGACGTGCCGGAGGTACCGACCTAGGAACGCCGCCAA
>QHUD01000140.1:0-759 GCA_003221085.1 Gemmatimonadota bacterium | reverse complement strand
GCTTCATCCCTCCTCCGCGGGTAAACCCGCGACTCGGCACTTGTCAGTAAACTGACGGGGCTCTGCCGCTTTAGCGGTAAACGCCGAGACGCGGCTTCAGCCGCGAACGAGGAGCGGCGTCGTAGTATCCCTAACGTTCGGGACCTTGGACCCAGACAGGTCCCTTTAGGGGAGGCACGTGGCTCGAATCCGCGGGTAAACCCGCGACTCGGCAGTTGTCAATAAACTGACGGAGCGCTGCCGCTTCAGCGGTACGTGCCGAGCCGCGGCTTCGGCCGCGAACGAGGACAGGCTTCTCGTCGAGTTCGTTCATCTTTCCTTCCCTCCGTACACTCGACTGCCTTCGGTACACTGGATAATGCCTCGATACACTGGTCTGCAACGCATTACCCAACAACGCCTTACCTGGCATTGTATCATGCGCCGTTGTACGTCACGGACGCCATATCACATATTGGTGCCCCCTATGACCAACGGCGCCAAGGAAGTCTGGCTGTTCCGGATCGTGCACCAGGACACAGGCAAGCCCGCCCAGGGCGTGCCGGTGACCGTGCTCGACCGCGCCGGCAACGCCGAGGGCCATTGGGTGAGCGACGCGGACGGCACGGTCGCGATCCCGCGCCGCGAGACGCTCAGGCTGCGCATCCGCGTAGGCTTGCGGAGCGAGGACCCGATCGAGCTCGCGACCGCGACGCTGGGCGAGGGTCCGACACCCCTCGCCGCACCGACGCACCTGCCGCCCACTATCGGGTCGAGCGG
>QHUD01000215.1 GCA_003221085.1 Gemmatimonadota bacterium | reverse complement strand
ACGACGACCGCCGCCCAGCGCCACGCCGCACTCCGGGACACGGTGGCCTCAGTGCTCCATCGGGAAGCCGAACGCGTACACTGCACCATCATCGGTCACCACGTACACTTGGCTGCCCCCGGCCGAAACGGCGCCGCGCGCGAAAGCTGGCATCACCGTGCCGCTGTTCCACAGTTCCTTGCCCGTGACGCCATCGAGCGCGTAGAGGACGGCGGGCGAGGAGGGTTGCGCGCCCCGGGAAAGCACGAAGATCACGCCGTTGACGACGGTCGGCGCGAGCGGCGCCGCTATGTCGCGTGACACCCAGCCGGGCCGGAGCGTCGGCACGCTGTCCTGCTGTACCACCTGCCAGCCGACAATGCCGGCGCCGCGGGCAGCTGGCTCCAGGAGCCAGCGCGTGTCGTCCGGGTCCGCCCAGCTCGCGAGCGCGTCGCCTGCGGGCGCGGCGTCGCGTGAAGACACCGATGTCCCGACGAAGGCCGAGCTGCGGGTGTCGAACAGCCGAATCCGCCCGTCCCGGCCCGACGCGGCGATCACCAGTCTACCCCGATGCTCGAAGATGACGGGCGAGGAGATGAAGGCCGTCCCGCTTGACCGATACGCTCCCTTGGGCACGAGGGTGCGTCGCTCGAGCGCCACCAATTGCCCGTCGCTCGTCGCCACGTAAATCGTTCCGTCGGGACCGATGGCCGGACCCACGGCGCCGGCAATCCCACGACGGGAGCGCCACGTGGTGACCTGCTTCGCGCCCAGATCGAGCGCCCAGATCCCGTCCGGGGCCTCCCCACACCCCCCGGTGGTTGCGACGTACGCGACCTCATCGACGACGATCAGCCCGCGCGCGTCTGCATGCGGGGGAAGAAACGGGAGCGGTGGCTCGGCATCGGCGCCGTTCATGACGTTCAGCGTGCGTAGCTTGCCGTCACTCGACACGGCGTACACGACGGGGAAGGGCCGCGGGCTGGGGCGTGGGCCGGTGGACTTCGCAGGGGCCGGCGGGACTTCCCGGCGGCGCGTGTCGAGCTGCGCCAGCGTGACGGCGCCTTGGCCGGCGTCCCCGACCGCGCTGCGCGCGGATTGACCGGCACGCGGGCCGCCGTCTCCCCAGACCGGTGCTGGAAGCGCCGGGTTCGTCGGGCGCGCCAGACTGGGCGTCATCTCTCGTGCGCAGGCCGGCGAGCCATCGGCTGGTGGCGTACCCGAGGCGAACCGCCGCTCCCACTCGATGCGGCCAACATCCGTGTCGATGGCCACGAGATGGTCGGACGCTCCGCCCACAAAGCCGAGGGCTCGGAACCCCCGGTACCCGATCACGAGATCGATCAGCACGGGTGGCGTCAACGCCCGCGCCCGCGTCGCCTCATCGGCGAGCTTGAGCTTCCAGAGCAGCTGGAATCCGGGCTTCCGTAAGTTGTCCGCTGAAATCTTTCCTTCCACCCTTACCCAGGACGAACGCTGGGCGTCATAACCCCCCGTCGTCCAATCCTGCGCCCGCGCGGGCGTCCCCGCCACGGCGCCCAGGCACAGGACTGCGGCCGCGGCAGACGCTCTCATGGCGTGATACCGAAGCAGTACAACGTCCCGTCGAACGTGCCGAGGTAGACACGGCCGTTCGCAACCGACAGGCCGGCCCAGTGGTTCCAGGACGTGATCTTGCTGCCGCTCGACCACAGCTCGTCGCCGGTCTGGCCGTCGAGCGCGTACAGGACGGCGTGGGTGGAGTTCTTGATGCGAATCTCGGACCGGTTCGCGCGGAGTCCCTGCTCCGGTGTGGCCTGGGTCGTGCTCTCGCCGCTGCCATATGCGAAGACGACCCCGTTGGCGACCACCGGGGGCTCGGCACGGTTCATGTCGGGTGAGACCCAGGCCGGCGCGAGCCGGAGGCTGCCGTCTCCTTCTTCCACTCTAAACGCGGCGATCGCGCCTTCCTTGACTTCGCCATGCTCCACCGGCGCTTTGAAGAGCGAGTGCTCGGGTCCCCAAAACGGCGCCAACACCCAGCGCGTGCCGTTGGCGTCGACCCAGCTCGCCATGGCGCCCCACACGCCCGCCGAGGCGAAATTGACGCCCTCGTTGCACAAGAGCGGCGAGCGGTACAGCGGCGTGCGATGGTCGTCACCCCCGATCGACTCGGTGTCCATCAGGTACACGCGGCACTCCTTCCCGGCCGCGACCATGAGCTCCCGATCCTTGTACCGGAAGATCGCGGGCGTCACCTGCATGTCGAGGTCGCGCTTGAACAGCCACTCGGCGTTCGACGGCGCGAAGTAGTCCACCAGCTCGAGTGCTTTGGTGGTCGGATTCTGCCGGACTCCGATGATCCCATTGCCGAAGATCCCGCGCTCGGGATCCCAGGGCCCGTCCCCGGTTCCGGTATACATCACGCCTTGTGAGCTGATGGCGGGCCCGGTTCGACCCCACATGCCGCCGCCCGCGGGTCCCCAGCTCCCGACCTTGCTGGTGGCGAGGTCGTACGCATACGCCATGTTCGGATGACCGCCGCACCCCTGGGCGGTGTGCGTGTAAATCACGTTCTTCCAGAGGTTCAAGGCGTACGGCTTGCCGTTGGGCGGCATGAACGTGGCGGGCGGCGCCGCATCCTCGCCATCGGCGACGTTCAGCTGGTGCAGCATCCCGTCCCACGACACGGCGTAGATCGTGTACCGTCCCGGCACCGGCGTGGAAGCGATCACCGGCGTCGCCGTAATCCCGCCGGGGCACATAAGACCGCTCCGAGGAATGGTGTCGCCCACGGACGAGTGATCGAAGCGCCGCTTCCAGAGCAGTACGCCACGCCCAGCGTCGATCGCGTACAGGTTGTCGGACACCCCGGTGACAATGACGATCTCCTTCGGCCCGTCGCGCATGTCCACCCGCCCCACCACGAGCGCGGGCAGGAGCGAGTGCATTTCCCGCGGCGCGTTGTCCAGCGCGATCTTCCACAGCAGCCTGATGTCTTTGGCGCTGCGCGTCGCCAGGATCGTCTCATCCCGCTGCCAGGCGGTACGCTGCGGGTTGCCGCCGTCGGTCAGCCAGTCCGCGCGCCCGGGCGTCGAGGCTGAATCCGCAGGTTTCAGGCGGATGTTGCGGAATTCGATCTTCATGGGCGGACCGGCGTGCAGCTGCAGGCCCAGCAATCCCTCGGCGGCCCGCCCTCGTCCGTCATCGTCCACCAACAGGCTGGTCACGTGTCCGTTGACGACCTCGAAAAGGACATTGCCGCGGGCCACGACGCGAAGCTCGTTCCAGTCCCCCTTTTTCATGAACGCCTTGAGCACTGCGGGCTTGCCCACCGACCCGAGCGCCTGCAGCCGACCGCCTTCGGCGACGCGCACGGCCTGGCCCGGCTTCGCGAGGAAGCCGCGTCCCCGCTCTTCATATATCTGGCCGGTGTAGGCGTCGGCCGCGTCGATGTCCGCCTGATAGCCCCGCATCACCCAACGACCCACGTCCGGGACGAGGGAGCTCCGGAACTGCACGCCGCTGTTGCCGGCGGGGTTGCGGGTGCTGAGCCGGTATTCGAGCATCAGCTCGAAGTCCCGCGTGGTGCCGCCTCGCCAGATAAGGAAGGTGTTGGCCTTGAGCCGCTTCTCAGGGGTGGTTTCGCCGACGATCGCCCCATGCTCGACGCGCCAGACCGCGGGATCGCCGTCCCAGCCGTTCAGGGTCGTGCCATCGAAGATCGACGCGAATCCGGCGGTGTCCCGAGCGGCCTGCTGCGCGGACGCGAACGGAGCCGTGAAGAAGCACATCACGGCCGCGAGCCACGCGACGCACGACACTCTGATCGGGATCACGGTAGCAGTGCGGCGATGAGCCCCTGCGCCTTGTCCAATGTTTCCCGGTACTCTTGCTCGGGGTCGGAATCCGCCACGATGCCCCCGCCGACCTGGAAGTACACCTCGCGGCCCAGCACGAGACAGGTGCGGATCACGATGCTCGTGTCGAGCGCGCCCGAGAGGGAGAGATAGCCGATCGAGCCGCAGTACGCGGCGCGCTGCGTAGGCTCGAGCTCCGAGATGATCTGCATCGCGCGCACCTTGGGCGCACCGGTGATCGACCCGCCGGGGAAGGCCGCCCGCAACAGGTCCGCCGCGTCATGCTCCGGCGCGAGCTCGCCCACGACCGTGGAGACCAGGTGGTGCACCGTGGCATAGTGCTCGACCGCAAACAGCTCCGGCACGCGCACCGATCCCGCGCGACACACGCGCGACAGGTCGTTCCGCAGGAGATCCACGATCATCACGTTCTCGGCCCGATCCTTGTCGCTCTCCACGAGCGCGCGCGCGAGCGCCGCGTCGTGCTCGGGGGAAAGCCCCCGGGGACGCGTGCCCTTGATGGGCCGCGTCTCGACCAGACCGCCCGGTGCGACGCGCAGGAAGCGCTCGGGAGACGAGCTCACCACCACGAGGTCGCCGAAGTCGAGGTAGGCCGAGAATGGCGCCGGATTGCGATGGCGCAGCCGGCGGTACAAGTCGAGCGGCGTGCCGACGAGCGGGGCTTGGAGACGCTGCGACAGGTTCGCCTGGAAGATGTCGCCGGCGTATACGTACTCGATGACGCGGGCGACGGCGTCGAGGTAGCCCTCGCGCGTGAAATTCGACCGGACGCCGGGGATACCGGGCACCGGATACGATGGAGCGGCCGAGTTTCGAGCCAGGCGCGGGGGGGCTCCCGGAGCGACTGCGTCTTTTTGTCGCGCAGGGAGCCCCTCCGCGCCCGGCGCTGCCAGCCGACCCTTAATGAACGCCAGCCGCTGAGCCGCGCGCCGCTCCCGAGCTGCTCCCCGCTCGGGCATCCCCGTCGAAATGATCCATGCCCGTGCGGCTGCGTGATCCCAGGCGATCACCCAGTCGTACAGACCGAGCAGCAGGTCGGGCACGGCCAGATCGTCATAGCGGGGACGCGGGACCCGCTCGAGCATGATGCCCCAGTCGTATCCGACGTAGCCTGCGGCGCCGCCCTGGAACGGCGGGAGCTCCGCCACCGGCGCGGCTGCGTGTGTCGCGACGAGCGTCCCGACGTGTGCCAGCGGGTCCCCGGCGACGCGGACCCACTTGCCCTCCACGAGCTGCTGGGTGAGCAGCCCCTTCGAGCGCACCGCCGTGACGGGGTCGGCTGCGAGGAACGAGTAGCGTCCCAGGTGCTCCGGATCTGTCGCGCTGTCCAGGAACAGGACAAAGGGCAGCTCCTGGAAGCGGGCGCATGTCTCGAGCGGGTCGGGGGCGGGCACCAGTTCATGGACCAGCGGTGTCGTGGCGCTCACCGGCTCCCCTTGGCGCGCCCGGCGCGCGCGCGCGACCGCGTCGACCGTTGCGTCAGCTTCACATGCTCGGGCCCGCGGTCGTCCGGGGGCGTGAGGTAGCCCCACTGCAGCGCGCCTTCCTGTCGGTACGTCTTCCCCAGGGTAATGGCGAGCTTCGCCTTCATGAGCTCGCGCCCCAGGTAGAA
>QHUD01000214.1 GCA_003221085.1 Gemmatimonadota bacterium | reverse complement strand
GGACGGGCGCAAACCCCTCGCCGAACGCCTCGTGCATCACGCCGACCACCTTCTCGCCCACGTCCATCCCGACTTCGTCCAGCAGCGTGATCGGCCCGACGGGGAAGCCGAACTCGACCATCAGCCGGTCGATCTCTTCGATCGCCACGCCCTCGACCAGCAGATGGCCTGCCTCGTTCATATAGGGGGTGAGAATCCGGTTGATCCAGAATCCGGGACTGTCTTTCACGACGATCGCGGTCTTGCCCATGCGTCGGCCGAACCCAACGGCGGTGCTCACGACCTGCGCCGCGGTGCGCGCCGAAGGAATCACCTCGAGCAGCGGCATCCGGGCGACTGGCGAGAAAAAGTGCATCCCAATGACCTGCTCCGGCCGGCTCGCGGCCTCGGCGATCCGGTGGATCGGGATGGTCGACGTGTTCGATGCAAACACCGCGTCCGGCGCAGTCGCCGTTTCGACCTCACGCAGCACCTGCTGCTTGACCTGGAGATCCTCGAACACCGCCTCGATGACGAGCTCGGCACGGCCGAACCCCGTGTAGTGATCGCTCCCGGACAACAGCGCGACGAGCCGGGTGTGCTCGTAGGGCGTGATGCGGCGTCGCTTCAGCCGGTCGTCGAGGATCTCGCGCGCGGCGGCCAGACCCTTCGCGACCCGCGGGAGATCGGCGTCCTTCAGGCGCACGTCGACACCCGCTTGAGCGATCGCGGTGCCCGCAATGCCCGACCCCATGAACCCCGCGCCCACGACGCCGAGGCGGGTCACGACCGCGGGAGGCGGGGCATTGGCGATCCCGAAATCCTTTTTGAGCGCTGTGGTGGCGAAGAAGATCTGGACCAGCTTGCGCGAGACGTCGGTGACGGCGAGCTGGCCGAACAGCTGCGCCTCGCGCTTCAGCCCCGCCGCCATGCCGTGCTTGAGCCCGTGCTCGACCGCCTCAAGCGCCGCGAGCGGCGCCGGGAAGTTGCCGTGCGTCTGCGCGAGGACCTGCTTCCGAGCCGCCCGGAAGACCAGGCGCCGGCCGAACGGGTTGCCGTCGAGCAGCCACCCCCGGAAGCCACCCGGCCGCTTCCGCCGGGGGCGCCAACCGCCCGCCATGCGGTGCGCCGCGGCAATCGTGACGTCTTTGAGGATGGCGGGATGCACCAGCTCGTCGACGATGCCGAGCCGGAACGCCTTCTTGGCGGTTTCGACCTTGCCGGCGAGGATAATGTCGAGCGCCGCTCGGGCGCCGATCAACCGGGGGAGCCGCTGGCAGCCGCCCGCCCCAGGGAGAATGCCGAGCTGCACTTCCGGGAGGCCGAGCTGGGTGCGGGCGTGATCAGAAGCCACGCGGTACCCGCAGGCGAGCGCGAACTCGAGTCCGCCGCCCAGGCACGCGCCGTGGATCCCGACGGCGATGGGCTTGGGGAAACGGGCCACACGCCCCAGCATGTCCTGCCCCTCGGCCGAGAGCCGCTCAGCTTCCGCGGCCGTGGTGAGCCGGACGAACTCTTCGATGTCGGCCCCCGCGATGAAGGTGTCGGGCTTCCCCGAGAAGAACGCGACGGCCCGCACGGCCGTGTCCTGCTCCAACGCCTCGAAGGTCGCGAGCAGGTCCTGCTTCACGGCTGCCGAAATCTTGTTGACCGGCTCGTTCTTCAAATTGAAAGTGACGACGGCGACGCCGTCGTCGGCGAGCTCCCACGTGAGCGCCGCCCCGGGCGCCATCAGCGGCGCTCCAGCACCATCGCGAAACCCATCCCGCCCTGCGCGCAAATCGACAGGAGGCCGACCTGCACGTCCCGGCGGGTCATTTCGTTCGCGAGCGTGGTGACGAGCCGTGTGCCGGTCGCGCCGAACGGATGGCCGATGGCGATGGAGCCGCCCATCACGTTGATGATGTCCTCGTTGATCTCCCAGCGCTTCGCGGCCCACCCTTGCAGGTTCGAGAGTACCTGCGCGGCGAACGCTTCGTGGACCTCGATCAGCCCGAGGTCCTTCCACTCGATGCCCGCCCGCTCGAGCGCCTTGGGCACGGCGAAGATGGGCGCCTGGAGCAGCTGCCACCCTGGATCCACCGCCGCGACCGCGTAGGAGCGGACATAGGCGAGCGGCGTGTAACCGAGCGCGCGCGCCGCCGAGTCGCTCATGAGGAGAACCGCGGAGGCCCCGTCGGTGAGCGGCGAGGCGTTGGCGGCTGTGACGCTGCCGTAGTGACGGTCGAAGACCGGCTTGAGCTTGGCCATCTGCTCGAGCGACGTGTCCCGGCGGATGCCGTTGTCCTGGGTAACCACTCCGTCGCCCGTGCGCCCTCCGGGCGCGAACCACGGCACGATCTCCGCCGGGATCCGGCCGTCGTCGGTCCCGCGGGCCGCGAGCTCGTGGCTCCGGAGCGCCCAGCGATCCTGTGCGGCGCGGGAGATGTGGTTCTCCTTGGCCATCTTCTCCGCCGACTGGCCCATCGACTCGCCGGTCGACGGCTCTGCGATGGCGGGTGACACGGGAACGAGGTCACGCGGCCGGATCCGACTGAGCGTGCGGAGGCGCGCGCCGAGTGACTTGGCCTTGCTCGCTTCCACCAGGATGTCGGCGAGGCGGCGCGAGGCGAGGATGGGGATCTCGGAGAGCGACTCCACGCCGCCCGCCAGCACCACCTCGGCGTCCCCGAGCACGATCTCGTCGTACGCATTGGCGACGGCTTGCCCGGAGGACGCGCAGGCGCGGTTCAGGGAGTAGGCGGGGATTTCTTTGGGGAACTGCGGCAGGAGGCTCACCTCGCGGGCGACGTTCGGGACGAGCGCCGACGAGACCACCTGCCCAAAGATCACGGCATTCACGTCGGCGCCGTCCAGGTTGGTGCGCTCCAGCAGCTCGCGCCCCACGAACCGGGCCAGATCCACGGCCCGGGCGTCCTTCAACACCGTCCCCGACTTGCAGAACGGCGTGCGGCAACCGGCGATCACCGCCACGCGCCGTCCGTTGGCACCCGGCATTACATTCACCTCCCGGAAGTCTCGAAACCTACCCCGAGCCCGCTGCCGGGCCAAGCTGGAGAACCGCGACGAGCGACACGCCCTTTTCGCATCTCACGCGCGCCGCCGCGCTCGCTTCGATGACGGCCGAGCCGGTCGACGTCCTCGTCATCGGCGGCGGCATCACGGGGGCCGGGATCGCCCGCGACGCGGCGCTCCGGGGCCTTCGCACCGCCGTGGTGGACAAGGGCGATCTCGGGGGTGGCACCTCGTCGCTGTCATCACGGCTCGTCCACGGCGGGATCCGCTATCTCGAGCACGGCGAGTTCCGCCTCGTGTTCGAGGCGAGCCGGGAGCGCCACGTGCTGCTCGGCATAGCGCCGCATCTGGTGCATCCGCTGCCGTTCCTGTTCCCGGTGTACCGCGGCGCGCGGATCCCTGCCTGGAAGCTGCGGGCGGGGATGTGGCTGTACGATCTGCTCGCGGCCTTCCACAATGTGAAAGCCCACCGCTGGCTGGGGCGCAAGGCCACTCAGCGTCTCGAGCCCGGGCTGAAAGACAAAGATTTGAAGGGCGCGGCCCTGTATTACGATGCGCAGACCGACGACGCGCGTCTCGTGATTGCGACCATGCGCAGTGCCGCGCAAGCGGGTGCCCTGGTCGCGAGCTACGCCGAAGCCACGGCGCTCCTCAAACCGGACGGCCGCGTGGGCGGCGCGACCGTCCGGGACGGGCTGACCAGCCACACCTCGACTGTTCGGGCGCTGGTGGTCGTGAACGCGGCCGGACCGTGGGTCGACCGCGTGCGACGCCTCGACGACGCCCGCGCGGAGCCCCTGCTGCGACCCACCAAGGGCGTGCACGTGGCGGTGCCCCGCACCAAAGTCGGGCACGTACGTGCGGTCACGCTGACGTCACCGATCGACGGGCGCGTGATGTTCGTGCTGCCGTGGGACGATCTGAGCTATATCGGGACGACGGACAGCGACGAAGACACCTCGCCCGACGAAGTGCGCGCGACGGCGGACGACGTCGTCTACCTGCTGCGGTCGGCCAACGCGTTCTTCCCGCACGCGCGCCTGGCGCCGCCCGACGTCATCGCCAGCTGGGCCGGTTTGCGCCCCCTGCTGCGACCGCCCAGTGACGTCGCACCGTCGGCGGCCTCGCGCGAGCACCGCGTGGTCGAGAGCCCGAGCGGCCTGTTGACGATCGCCGGCGGGAAGCTCACCACCTACCGTATCATGGCCCGTGACGTGGTGGATCGAGTCGCGGCCCGGCTGCGCGAGCTGGACGGCCGCCCCCGCGCCCCCCACGTGCCGACGGACCGGCTGCCGCTCCCGGGAGGTGAGACGGCCGATCTGGAAGGACTCGTCAAGGCGGCCCTAGAGCGGGGGTCGTCGGACCGGACGGCCCGGCATCTGGTCGGCGCCTACGGCAGCGAGTCGGCGGCCGTGCTGAACCTGGTGGACCGCGACCGCGCGCTGGGACAGCCCATCGTCGCCGGGCGGGCGACGCTCTGGGCCGAGGTGGCGCACGCCGTAGAGCGGGAGATGGCGGTCCGCCTGTCGGACGTTTTGGTCCGGAGGCTCCATCTGTTCTATGCGACGCGCGACCAGGCTTTGCCGGCGGCGAGCCCGGTCGCGGACTGGCTGGGGGAGGCGCTCGGCTGGGACGCTACGCGCCGTGCGGAGGAAGTGGCGGCCTACGTGGAGCTGGTGGAGCGATCGCGCGCCTTCGCCAAGGAAGCGGCGGGGGTCGTCGAACCCTGACTCCTGGTTAGTTTCGGCTGCGGGACTTGGCGAGCAACCGGAGGATCTCGAGGTACAGCCAGATCAGCGTGACCATCAGGCCGAAGGCGCCGTACCACTCCATGTACTTGGGCGCCCCGGCGGCCGCACCCGACTCGATGAAATCGAAGTCGAGGATCAGGTTCAGCGCTGCGACTACCACGATGACCCCGCTCACCACGATGCTGGCCGTGCTGTTCCCCTGAAGGAACGGCATCGCGATCCCGAAGAACGACAGGGCAAGCCCGACGAGGTAATACAGGGCAATGGCCCCCGTCGCAGCGACCACCCCGAGCTTGAATTTCTCGGTCGGCTTGATGAGTCCCGAGCGATAGGCCAAGAGCATCGCCGCCAGCGTCGCGAACGTGAGGCCCACGGACTGCATAGCGATGCCCGGGTACTGGGTCTCGAGCAGTGCCGACACCCCGCCCAGGGCCAGCCCTTCGAGCGCGGCGTAGATCGGTGCCGTGACGGGCGACCATTCCTTCTTGAAAATCGTGACGAGGGCGACCGCGAAGCCGCCGATCGCGCCGATCATGATCCACGGGCCCGCCGCGGACGGATTGAGCGCGGTGTGGACCTGCGCCCACACCCACGCGGCAGGGACGACGACGAGGAATAGCAGGAACGCCGTCCTATTCACCGTGCCCTCGACCGTCATCGCCGGCATGGTCGGGTCGCGCCGGACATCGGTGAACGTCTGGGGACTTAGGGCCGGATTCGACGTACGCATCAGAGCCATGGCTCCTCTTTCACTGGAGTGCGGTACTTCAATTTAACGCAGTTGTCGACGCCGGGTGTCATGCCGAACCGCTGGCCGCGGTGA
>QHUD01000199.1 GCA_003221085.1 Gemmatimonadota bacterium | reverse complement strand
GCAGCGCCCTGAAACTCGTGCGGGCAACGCTGGGCCGCGATCGCCTGCTATGGATCCTCTTCGCCGTGAGTGCGGCGGTGACGGCGTGGACCGAGTCCGAGATCATCTGGGTCTTCCTGGTGTGCGGGCTGGTGCCGATGCTGCTCCGCGGACGGCAGCGACCCCCGGCCACACGCGCTCTCGCGTTCCTCCCAGTCGTTCCGGGGCTCGGGGGCGGGGGCCCCGCGTCGTTGGGCATGCTCTGGAAGATCCTGGTGTACTTCGCTGGCGCGAGCCTCTTCGTCTTCGGGAGCGGGCTGGCGATCGTGCCGTTCCTGTACGGCGGGGTGGTGCAGCAGTTCCACTGGCTCACCGAGCGGCAGTTCATCGATGCCGTGGCCGTGTCGATGATCACGCCCGGGCCGGTGGTGATCACGGTGGCGTTCATCGGCTACCTCGTCGCGGGCCTCGCCGGCGCGATCCTCGCCGCGATCGGGGTATTCCTGCCCGTCTATCTGATCACGGTTCTCTTCGCTCCGCACTTCCATCGGGTGGCGAAGAATCAGCAGGTGAAGGCGTTTGTCGACGGGGTCACGGCGGCGGCGACCGGGGCGATCGCCGGGGCTGCCGTGATCCTCGGGCGGCGAGCGCTCGTGGATCTCTCGACCATTCTCATCGCGCTCGTGACCCTGGCGCTCCTCTTGGCCCCGAAGAAGATCCCGGAGCCGGTGCTCATCGTGGCGGCGGGCGCCGTCGGGTTAGTCCTGCGGGGCACGTCCTGAAGACGTGCTTCGGCGTCACGTTTGCGGGGGTCTGTTTGCTCAGTCGCATGGCGTGGGCGCAACAGGACCCGGCTGCAGCCGAGAATCGACGAACAAGCTCCGCGACGATTCGGGCGGCGCGTGTCGACCGGCCGCCGACACGTAATGAGGGGCTCGGCGAGCGGTTTTGGGCGACCGCGGACTCAATCGACGACTTCCGCCAGCGCGAGCCACGCGAGGGGTCCCGCGCCACGGAGCGGACGGTCGTCAGGGTGGCCCATGACGCGGGCGCGCTCTACATCCTCGTGCGCTGCGACGACTCGAACATGCGCGGCGTGCGGGCCAACCAGCTCCGCCGCGACGCCGACCTCTCGAGCGACGACAACGTCCAGCTGCTGATCGACAGCTACGACGATCGGCGCAGCGCGTTCGTGTTCGCCACGAACCTGAACGGGGCGATGTGGGACGCGCAGTTTTCGGGCGTCGACGACTTGAACGCGAACTGGAACGGTGTCTGGGACGTCGCCGTATCGCGCGACAGCGCGGGATGGACGGCCGAGTTCCGCATCCCGTTGCTAGCGCTGCGATTCCGCGCCGGGACCAGCACGGAGTTTGGGTTCAATGTTCGGCGCTTCATTCGACGGAAGAACGAGGAAGACCTGTGGCGCTCGTACGGTCGAGCCCAGGGGTTGTACCGGTTGAACAATGAAGGAACGATCACCGATCTCGGTGATCTGCATCGCCCGCACGGCGTCGAGCTCTACCCGTATGCGCTCGGTCGCGTCGTCGAGACCGAGCACGACAGCGTCGGCGGGGAGACGATCGGCGGCTACTTCGGCGGCAAGGGCGGAGTCGACGCCAAGCTCGGCATCTCGCCGACCTTGACCGCGGACGTCACCATCAACACCGACTTCGCACAGGTGGAGGCCGACCAGCAGGTCATCAACCTCACCCGATTTCCGTTCTTCTTCCCCGAAAAGCGCCAGTTCTTCCTGGAATCGAGCGGCTTGCTCGACCTCGGCACACCGAGCCGGGTGCAGCTGTTCTACTCGCGGCGCATTGGGCTCGACACCAGCGGCGCGCCGGTGCCGCTCCTCGCGGGTGGGCGGGTCTACGGGCGACTCGGGCCGTGGAGGATCGGTGTGCTCGACGCGCAGACCGGCGGGGCGGACAAGGCGAACGACGCTGTCGTTCGGGTGCAGCATGACCTGTTCGACCGATCTTACGTCGGCGCGATCGGGACGGTCCGCGCAGGATCCGGTGGCCAAGGTGTGACGCGGGCGGGCGGATTGGACGTCGACTTGCCGCTCATCGTACACGGGGCCAACCTCGAGCCCAAGGTCTGGATCGCGGCCAGCCAATCACCGGGAGTACCTGGGACTCCCCTCGCGTGGCGGCTCTCCACCGACAACCCGAACGACCGCTTCGACAACTTCGTCTCGCTCTACCGCCTCGACTCGGGCTTCGCCCCGCCGCTCGGCTTCGTCCGCCGCACGGGGATCTGGGAGACGACCGGGCACGTCGATTTCATGCCGCGGCCCGGCGTGCTGGGGATCCGGCAGCTCGACTTCACGTTTCCCATCCCGAGCTGGGACATCATCGCGCACGAAACCGGCTCACTCCTGCGGAGCACCGACTGGGAGACGGCATGGTTCGAGTGGCGTTTCTTGGGGGGCGACCGCCAGAATGGCGATCACTTCGAGGTCAACATCCAGCGCCTCATGGACGCGCCCACCGACACGTTCGACATCTTCCGCGGCGTCGTGATCCGGCCCGGCCGCTACTGGTGGTCCCGCTACGAGCTGCAGTACTTCATGAACCCGGGTCGACCATTGAGCTTCGGAGCGTTCGTGAACTGGGGTGGTTTCTATGGTGGGCACAGTACCGACCTCGAGCTTACTGCGGTCTGGCGGGGAGGTGGGCACGTCATTGTGAGCACCGATCTCACCCGGACGACGGCCCGGTTGCCGGTCGGGGCGTTCACGGCCGTGCTCTCGGCCAACCGCGTGGAGTACGACTTCGACACCCGGACGAGCTTGCTCGCGTTCGTCCAATATGACAACGAGACCGAGCGCGTCGACTTCAACGTCCGCTTCCACTGGATTCCGGTGATCGGAGACGATGTGTTCCTGGTGTGGAACTCCGGGTACACGACCGATCCACTCGCTCCGTTTCGTTTCCCCGATGCTCGCGCCTTATCGCGCCCGCTCAACGGGGCCTTCGTCCTCAAAGTGGTTCATCGTCTCGCGCCCTAACAAAGGGATCGCTTACAGAGTTCCGTACACGACCTTGACGAACGTGTCTCCGTTCATGGCACCCTTGCCCCAGTCGGCATCGAGATCGGCGAAGGGCTTGGCGGCGATGCATTCCTCCAGCGATTTGCCGGACGCCTTGAGTTTTCGTACCCGGTCCGCGACCGTGGACAGCATGTCGCGATACTTCGCGAGCTCGGCCTTGGTGCCGAGCGGGCCGTGGCCCGGGACGATCTTGGTGTCCGAGTCCGCGAGACTCAGCAGGCGGCCCGCCCCCTCGATCATGCCGTCGATACGGCCGCCGGTGGAGCCGTCAATGTAGGGGTACCTGCCGTTGAAAAACACGTCGCCGGTGTGCAGCACGTTGGCCTTCTCGAACCGCACGACGACATCGGTGTCCGTGTGCGCCGGCGGAACGTGCGTCACCGCGAGCCGCTCGCCGTTCGCCTCTAGCTTGTAGCCCTCCTTGAAGACTTGCTGGGGCAGGGCGGCGGCGGGTGAGGGCGGGAAGTCGAGCTCGAGCACGGCGAGGTGATGCGGCTGGGTCATCCGCAGCTTGGTGTTTTCGTGCGCGACCAGCGTGGCACCCCCGGCGCGCAGCGGCGCGTTGTTGTCGGTGTGGTCGAAGTGCCAGTGGGTATTGATCACGAACTTCACGGGCGCGGCGCTGAGTCCCTTGAGCGACTCCTCGAGCCTGGGCCACGCGGGTGCCACGAACGTGTCCACTACGATCATGTCGTCGGGGCCGCGGAGCACCACCACGTTGCCCCCGGGACCGGAGAGCAGGGTAATGTTCTCGGCGAGCGAC
Source organism: Gemmatimonadota bacterium (assembly GCA_003221085.1). Taxonomy (GTDB): domain Bacteria; phylum Gemmatimonadota; class Gemmatimonadetes; order Gemmatimonadales; family GWC2-71-9; genus AG41. The sequence goes on along the minus strand of QHUD01000199.1, from coordinate 14,008 downwards.
TGTGCTTGTATCGGGATGGCGCCGATGCGCGCCCGAGCTGCCGCCAAGGGATCCTGGGCCCGTCCCGTCGCCGCGCGGGCCAGCTCGGGGGGGATCAGCGCGTCTACGAGCGCTCCGGTGCCCATCGCGGCCATCATCCGCAACCAGTCGCGTCGCGTCCTGCTCGTCGCCGTCCGGCTCACGGTTCACCCGCCGTCTCGAGTTGCGGTGCAATATGTCCCGGGTGCAGTACTCTCCGTAAGCACTCACAAGCGTTTCTCCGGACGTGCCCGTCTTCCACGGAGACTTCATGTTGGCCCCATGAGCGCGTCGTTTTCCCCCGCCGCTTCCGCACCAGTCGCTTCCCAGTCCCGCATCGCCTCCATTGATCTGATCCGCGGCGCGGTCATGGTCCTCATGGCGATCGACCACGTTCGCGTCTATTCTGGTCTTCCCGCCGGCGGCCCCACGGCCGGGATCTTCTTCACTCGCTGGGTGACACATTTCGTCGCGCCCGCATTCATCTTCCTGGCAGGCACGAGCGCGTTTTTCTATGGCCGCAAACACTCCAATCTGTCGCGCTTCCTGTTCGTTCGGGGCGTGTGGCTGGTGCTGCTCGAGCTCACCGTCATTCGCGTGGCGTGGACGTTCAACCTCGACTTCGCGAACTATCTGCTCGCGGGCGTGATCTGGGTGATTGGGTGGTGCATGCTCTTGATGGCGGTGCTGGTACGGCGGCGGGTTCGCACGATCGCGATCATCGGCCTGGCGATCATCACCCTTCACAACGCGTTACTGCCTCCGCTTCTAAGCGCGGTCCCCGCCCTGGGGGACCTGTGGAAGGTCTTGTACATCGGTTTCTTCAACGGGCCGGTGGGCGGTACCTCCTTGATCGTGCTGTACACGATCGTTCCCTGGATCGGCGTGATGGCGGCGGGCTACGCCTTCGGCACGGTCCTGACGATGGAGCCCGCGCGGCGCAACGGGATTTGCGTGCGGATCGGACTCGGCGCCATCGCGTTGTTCGTGGTGCTGCGGGGCACCAACCTTTACGGTGATCCCCGACCGTGGAGCGCAACGACGCCGCTGCCGGCGCCGCTGTCTTTCCTCAACACCACGAAATACCCGGCGTCGCTCAGCTTTCTGTTGATGACGCTCGGGCCGACGATCGCGCTGATCCCGCTGCTCGATCGCGCGCGCGGGCGAATCGCCAATTGGCTCGCCATCTTCGGGCGGGTCCCGTTCTTCTATTATGTGCTGCACATCCCCCTGATCCACGCCCTGGCGCTGATAGTCTCGAAGATCCGGCTGGGTGAGGTGAGCCCGTGGTTGTTCACCAATCATCCGATGGGAAATCCGCCGGCCCCAGACGGTTACACCTGGAGTCTGGGACTGCTCTATCTCGTCTGGGCCGTCTCGGTCCTGTTGCTCTACTTCCCCTGCCGCTGGTACGCCGATCTCAAGGCGCGGCGTCAGGACTGGTGGCTGAAGTACCTCTAGGGTCCCGCACCGTTGACGTACGGTTCACGTGATCCTCCCCTCTCAACTGAAGTGAATTGTTCGCGCAGTCGCGCGATGGCCCGAAGCTCCGCTCACCCGAAGGGAGAGGGAGTAAGGGGGTGACCGTGGATCGGAGGGCTACGTTGCAAGATGAGTCGCCCAGAATGCGATTGGCGCTGGGAGGAACGCGAGCACATCGAGCAGACCGTTCCACGGGCCGCCATTCACTCGCAGAAAATCGCCGTCGCCGATCTCGTGCGCGATCCCCATCGCCAACACTGCCACGAACACGGCGAGTGGGGGCGCGGCGAGCCACGCAAGCACCGCCGTGAGGCCGGTCCCCACCACGACGTGCAACAGCCACCCACCCCACGGCGACTTGGTCGTGCCATTCTCGTTCATGGCGTCTCTGCCCGGCACGATCCTGGGTCAGCTACCGATCAAGCGATTCCTTGCCCAAACTAGAACCCGCCGCTTGGCGACGCAACGGCTCTGGTGCAGTCGAGGGCAAGGCCGTGTCCTTGTGCCGATGCCTACCGCCCCGCACGTTAAGGAGGCCCGCACCATTCCCGTATTCTCGTCGGACCAGGGAGACCGTCATGAAACCCTCGCGAATCGCCCCCACATTGACGGCACTGCTGGTCGCCGCCGGGCTCGCTCGTGGCCAAGCACCCGCGGCTCGTCAGGTCAAATCCTTCCATATCACGATCCTCTCGACCATGCTCGCCGATCGGGGCGTGGGCGAGTGGGGGTTCGCCGCCCTGGTCGAGGCCGACGGGCGCCGCCTGCTGTTCGACGCGGGGTACCGTCCCGAGACGGTGCTCGAGAACGCGCGCGAGCTCGGCATCGACCTCTCGACCGTGACGGACGTCGTGCTGAGCCACCACCACGGCGACCATTCGGGTGGTCTCGTCAGGCTGCGGCGCGAGCTTGCGAAGCAGAACCCGGCCGCGTTGTCCCGCATTCACGTCGCTCCCGGAATATTCTTGAGTCGTCGCTGCCCCGCCGCGCTGGCTGGTCCAGCCAGCGGGTCGTGTGGGATGATGGGCGGTGAAGCGGGTGGTGATGAGGAGGCGAATCCGACCATCGCCGTCAAACGCGAGCTCGAAGCGAGTGGCGCAACATTCATCGAGCACGCGAGTGCCACCGAGTTGCTCCCGGGGGTGTGGGTCACCGGCCCCGTCCCCCGCCGCTACCCCGAGCGGAACTGGAATCCGGCGATCCGCATCGTCACGCCGGGAGGCATGGTACCGGACTCGGTTCCCGAGGATATGTCGCTGGTGATCCGCACGGCGAAGGGACTCGTCGTCGTCACAGGGTGCGGGCACGCGGGCGTCGTGAATACCGCGGAGTACGCCCGCGACATCGCAGGGCCGGGCCCGGTGTACGCGGTGGTCGGCGGCATCCACCTGTTTGCGGCGAAAGACGAGGCGCTCGCGTGGACGGCCGAGAAGCTCCACACCCTGGGGCTGGTCGATCTGCTGGGCGCGCATTGCACCGGGATCGAGACGGTGTTCCGGATCCGTCAGCTCGCGGGGCTCTCCCGCAAGACCGCGGTGGTTGCCGCGGTCGGGGCGTCCTTTGACTCGGATCGCGGCATCGATCCGCTGGCCCTGGCCCAGTAGCGCTATCCCGTACCGCCTCTCCAAGTCCCGCTTCACCTCCGGCCTCCAGTGCCACAAGAAGCTGTGGTGGGAGGTGCACGAGCCGGACGCCATTGAGCTGCAGCCCGACAAGGTGTTGCAGGACTTGTTCGACCAGGGCCGCCAGGTGGGCGAAGCGGCCCGCGCGCGCTACCCCGGCGGCGTGCTGATCGACTTGCCGCACCACGCCGGCGCCGAGCGCGTCGTCGCCACGCAACAGGCACTGGACGCGGGCGCCCCGGCGATCTTCGAGGCGACGTTCATCGCCGACGACACCTTCGTCGCGATCGACGTGCTCGAAAAGCGGAACGACGGGTACCACCTCACCGAGGTCAAGTCGTCCAGCTCGCAGAAGCCCGAGCACATCTCGGACGTCGCCATTCAGGCCCGCGTCGCCGCGGCCTGCGGCGTGAAGATCACGGCGGCCGCCGTGCTGCACCTGAACAAGGAGTTCCGGCACCCCGCCTCGGGCGATCTGTTCGCCCGGACCGACGTGACCGCTGCGGTCGTAGAGTTTCTTCCTTTAGTCCCGGACGAGATCGCTCGGCAGCGGGAGATGCTCGCCGCGCCGCTCCCCGACGTCCCGGTCGGCCTGCACTGCTTCGAGCCACGGGAGTGTCCGTTCATGGACCGCTGCTGGCCGGACACGCCGGACCACATCCGGCATCTCGCCGGCGTCGGGCCGAAACGGACCGCGGCGTACCTCACGCGCGGCATCACCTCTATCGGCGACTTGCCGGCGAAAGAGAAACTGAACTTCACGCAGCGGCGCCAGCTCAAGGCGATGGCCGAGAACCGTGTCATCGTGGAGCCTACGCTCGCGCGCGAGTTAGCCCCATTTACGTCCCCCCTCTCCCGTCGGGAGAGGGGGACAGGGGGTGAGGACTCCCGCCTGGGCTTCCTCGACTTCGAGACGATCGCCCGCGCGATTCCCGTCTGGCCCGGCATGGCTCCGTGGCAGCAGGCCGCCGCCCAGTTCAGCTACCACGAGCGGCAGCCGGACGGCAGCTACACGCACGCCGCGTTCCTCGCCGAAGGACCGGACGACGCGCGGCCCAAACTGGCCGCCGCGATGATCCGCGCCACCGCGAACGCTGAGCGCGTGGTCATGTACACGCCGTTCGAGAAGACCCGCATCCGGGAGCTGCAACTGGCGGTGCCCGAGCTCGCCGCCGAGCTCGCGGCACTCGAGGCGAAGCTGATCGATCTCCATCCGGTGGTGAAGAATTGCGTGTACCACCCCGATTTCCGGGGCAGCTTCAGCTTGAAGTACATTCTCTCGCCCCTCGTCCCCGAGCTGACCTATGACGATCTCGTGATCGTGGACGGCCGGGTCGCGAGCGTGGAGATCGCTCGACTGTTGTTCGTGGCCGACAAGATCCCCCGCCACGAGCGTGATCGCGTGCGGCAGGACCTCCTCAACTACTGCGAGCGCGATACGTGGGCGATGGTGAAGCTGGTGGAACGGCTGCGGGAATTGGCGGCTCGATGAACGTGGATCGGAGGACTACGTTCCCACATCACCGTGACGGGATCGACAGCCAGTCGCCGAAGAACAGGCGCGCACGTGGCTCGACCGCGTTGGTCTGTTGCGCTGGAGGGTGCGTCAAGCCCACACCCACGTAATTCGTGCCGATGCTGACCGAGAAAATGATGAGCGAGTTGAGGACGTAGTACAGCGCCCGTTGCCACATCGGAACGCCGCCCTTGGCCACGAACACGAGGAGACCCACGAGAAAGCTCAACACCAGCGATGTCCAGCGGGGGGGAAGGCTGAACGCGACCCACAGCGCATTGGCGATCAACATCGTGACGCCGCCCGCGATGCCGGGCGTCAGCATCGCCTTGGGCTGCAGGAACTCCTCTACTTTGACCCGCTCCACGACTACGGCTTGGTGATCATGGAGCGGATGCGCGGCGCGTCCTGCCTGGGCAGCACGTCCAGCTTGTGCAGGGCCGTGTAAGCCGGCACGGACTGGCCGGCGAGCATGGCGAGCGGCGAGCCGGTGGTCGAGTCTTTGTGGAGCAGAAACGTGCCCTCTTCCCCGGCGGCAAACTTGGGGGCGCCGACCCAGGCGACGTCGAGTGACGCGGGGAACCGCACCACGACTCGCTGGCCGGCCTGGGCGCCCTTGAGGCCCTCTTGGACCTGAATGATGGCTTCCTGCCAGTTGGGGTCGTGCTCGGTGATCCGCTTCGGGCGCGGGGGCGCGGCCGCCAGCTCGGCCGGACGCACCTGGTCCACCCGGCCCGCCACCACCATGGCCGCGCTCTGAATGTGCGCCCTCAACGCCGCGTCGTTCACCGCAAACCGAGCCCTCGACACCGCTTGTTGCTGGGCCTCCGCCACGACCGGGGATTGCCCCGGCTCGTGGCCGACCTCACGCACCGCCACGCCCCGACCGAAAATCCAACCCGTCGTGTAGAACGTCGCCTGGATGCCCGGTTTCAGCGAGCCCGCCCGCACCGTCTCGACGGTGACGGAATCGCCCGTCGTCAGGGCGACCGCGGCTGGCTTCTCCAGCACCTGGTCGACCCGGACCACGACCGTCCGGGCCGATGCGGGGAGCTCGGGGACCGCGACGGCGCCGATCTGCGTGACGGTTCCGATAAAGATGATGTCGGACTGCTTTACGAGCGCTGCCCGGCTCATCTGGGCGACGCCTTCGGATCCGGGCAAGGAAAGCGCGACCGCGAGTAGAATCGCTGACCGAGTGTGCATAAGACCCTCACCGCGACCGTCTGTCGTCATGGCAGAACCGGGACGCTGAAGAAGAACGGATCGATCGAGACGGCTACGGGGGCGCCCGAGCCATCGAGCAGCCGATGCGTCGGGAAGTCCACGCGTCGTTGATACACCACGCCTTGGGGGAAGTTAGCCGAATCGGGCGTATTGTTCGCGGAGAATATGCCGAGGAACTGATTGCCGCGGGTGAGCAGGCCGTTGTAGTCGCCGATGTACGGGAGGAACTGGAACGTCGGCGTCGTCGCCGGGACGGTGGCGAGGACGACGTCCTGATGCGTGGCGAAGCCGTCCCGGGACTGCTCCAAGCGGGTGACCCAGCGGCTGGTGCTCGCGGATCCCGTAACCTGCTGATACAGCAGGCCGACCGTGCCATTGGTCGAGACCGCCAGGCTTGGGTCCGTGGCGTTCGTCAGGGTGCGCAGGTCGCCGCTCCACGTAGCGCCGCGGTCGGTCGAGCGCCGCACGTGCACCGTGTAGATGTCGCCCGTCCCGACCCGGTCGGCCCACGCCAGGTACACGTTGTCGCTGTGCAGCGCGTCCACGGCGATCGCCAGGGTGGACCCGATCCGCTCCTGTCCCAGCGTCGGCGCGTTGGACCAGGGGATGGTCACGTGTGTCGCCACGAGGCGGCCGGGGAGGTGGTCCGACGGGTCGACCAGATCCCGGAAGGGGGTGGCGCCAATCGCGCCACTGTCGTCCCGCACGACGACCACGTCGCTCGTCACATCCGATCCCGCGTTGGAGCGCCAACCGAAGTACGCGACGTATACGGTGTGATCCTGCGCCACGGCGGGACGGATGGACGGACCATTCTGGCCCAGAGTGTTGCGGGTTTCGAGGCGATGGGACGTATAGCTCGTGCCGCCGTTGAGCGAGACGTCGACGGTGGCAGTGCGCCCGTCCGGTGCGTCGAAATCATTGAGGCCCACGTACACGCGATCGGCGTTCCCGACCCCGGTGGTGCGGACGAACGGCTGATCGATATCGGCGCGCGACGCCTGCAGCGTCATGGTCGCGGGCGAGAAGAAGTCGTTGGCCTTGAGCTCATTGAGGGGGAAGTCGGGCACTTTCATTATCCCCGCGTAGAGCACGGGCGGGTTGCCCCCGACAGCGTGGGTGATATCGGCCGTCATTCCCTGGCTGGGGAGGGTGTTGCGGAGCGTCCAGGAGTCGCCCCCATCGTCCGAGACGAAAATGGGCGCGGTGGCGCTCGTGGACCCGCCGGGATTGGGCGTGAACGCGGAAGCCGCCATGAGCTTCGGGTTCGACGCGTACAGCGCCAGGAACGGCTCGGCGTCCTGCCAGCTTTCCCCGCTCAGCGAGGCAGGAATCAGGTCCACGACCCGTATCCCGGTCAGTTTGGCCGGTGGCTGTTTCACGACCGGTTGTTCACAGGCCGCGAACAGGGCGACGGCGATTACTCCAGCCCGCATGACCTGGAAGCTAACTGCTTGACGCAAGGATCTGTTCGATTTGGCGGATGTGGTTCACGTCGTGACCCGCGTACAAGCGGACGATGTGCTCCACGGTTTCTACGCCACGCTCGGCATGTATCCCATGGTGTTTCCACTGTTCCGGCGTCAGTGTCTTGAACAGCGCGACATTCGCCTCGCGGAGCACGCGGAACAGCTCGATGGATTTCCGGGGATCGCGTTTGTCGTAGTGCCCGGCGGTGACCCAGCCGTCCTGGTCCATTGGCTGCATGGGGGTTCCCGGCGCCCCGAGGATCGCCCGGATCCGCCAGCTCACAACGATCTCTACATCGGCCAGATGCGCGAGGATCTCCGCGATAGACCATTTTCCGGGAGCGGGACGCTGATGCAACCGAGACGCAGACGCCGCCTTGATCAAGCGGTCGAGCTCCTTGGGAGTCCGCACCTGAATTTCGAGCGGATCCTGTCCAGTGACGTAGCTCAGAATGCGCTGGATGTACTCCTGCGGGGTCTCTTTCATTAAGCCTAGTCAGGCAGGGGCTGGTACTTGTCCAGCCAGCTCAACATCTCCTGGATCAGGCGCGGGCGCGGAACGAAGTGGCTGCCCTCCTCCACCACGTGGCGCTTCTGATCGGGTGGAGTGCCGAGCAGCCGGAACATCGGGATCTGCGACGTCTCGAGTGGGAAGAAGAAGTCATAGCGGCCGTTGATCATCAGCGTGGGGATCCGGATCCGCGGAAGGAAATTGATCGGCTCCACCTCCGGGCGAGCCCGCTCGAAATCAAGGCCGGCTACGTACAGCGCGCTGACCTTGATCCGCGGCTCCACCGCCGGCATCAGCCCGCCCATCGCACCCCCCCAGCTCAAGCCGTAGTAGGCCAGGCGCCTCGTGGCGACCTCCGGACGGGTCTCCAGGTAGTCCACCCCCCTGCGCAGATCCTTCGCCCACATGACGACGTGGTCGCGGTAGAAGATCGAGGTATCCTCGACGTCCGTACTGATTGAATCGCTCCGCTGGTAGGTCCCCTTGTACACGGGATACAGCACCGCGCGACCACTCTTGACGATGAAATCGATGGCCCGCACTTGCAGGTTCTGTGGCGCGTGGTCCCGGATCGCGTTGGAGCCCGGGAAGTAGACCACCGCCGGATACGGCTTCACCCCACGCTTTGGAAGATAGAGATACACGAGCAGGCTGTCGCTCGCGTAGGCAGCGTTCATGCGCACCAGCTCACGCGTCCAGTCTCCCTCGTCCACGCTCTCGACCACCTTCGCGGCGAGCGGGGTCCGGTCGTACTCGTAGATCTGCCGGTAGGCGGCGAAGACGGCGTCCGTCACCGGCCGCACCTTGAAGAAATCGCGCCAGGCGCGCTGTAACGGTTCCGCCGCCACGGCCAGGTTCGGCTCGGCACCGAGGTACTTCACCAGGCGGATGCCGTTAGTGAGCGACCGGTCGAAGGGTGCTTGAGTGTAGGCATCGTTGAACTGGTATGGCTCGTCGTTCCAGCCACCGCCCAGGATGAATCGGTTGGCGCCGCTGGCGTTGACACACCACTCCCGGACATTCCCAGCCATGTCGTAGGTGCCATACGCGCTGATGCCGCGCGTGGTGCCGACCGGGACTGTTCCCTGACCGGCAAAATTGCTGGCGGGGACAACCCAGGCGCTGTTGTAGACGCTCGCGGCGTGATTCCAGTGGGCCACGGTGGGCAGCGACTTGCCCGCGAACTTGGCGAATGCGGCGGCCTCATACCAGCTGACTCCCGCCACCGGATGGTTCTCCTGCCCGGCCCGATACTCCCCCGCTTCCCACGTGGACGGCCCGGGCCGGCCGGTCCGGTCGATCATCCTGCCCATGGCCTGTGCCCATGGGATGACCCGTCCGTCGTTCACGAACGGGTAGTCCCAGAGCTCCCGCCGCCGGTACCCACCGGCGTCCACGAAGCGCTTGAACTCGCGGTTGGTCACCTCGAACCGGTCCATCAGATAGTCGCCCAATCTGACCGGCTTGACGTGCTCGAAGCCCGGGTAGATCACCTCGAGGGCACCGCCGGCGATCCGGACCATCTCGGGTGGGAGCGCAGTGTCTCGATCGAGCGGAATTACGGAATCGCGGAATGGCATGCCGACGAGCTCGAGGGTCCGATAGCCCGGCCGCTCGATCCGCAGGCGGTTCGCGTTGAGGTACGTTCCACCCCCGCTCAGAGAGAGCAGCACGCTGTCGAGTGGCGTCTTGCCGAGTGACATCCAGGCGGAGTCCGGAGCGGCATACTCTTTTCGCCAGACGGTGGCGCCCGGCGGATTGGTGTGCAGGCTCACCCGCCGCGCGAACTTGGGCCGCAGCGCCCGGAAGAGGGAGTCGTGCGGATTCGCCGCCTCGACCTGCCGGGCCAGCATGTACGCGGAGTCCCACTGGCCCCGCTCGGCGAGGGCCAGGAGTTGGGGGATGCCTTGCTCCCGCGCCCAGCGCCGCTGTCCCATCTGTCGTCCCGGACCAAGCCAAGCGCCCGCGCCGATGATCACCACGGCGACGATCGCGGCCCCCATGTGCGAGGGCCGGCGGTTGCGCACCACGGCAGACACGCCGCTTCCCGGCGTGGCGAACGCCTCGACGTGGACCCGTAACTCCTCGGCCGACTGCCAGCGCGCCGCCGGCTCCTTCTCGAGGCAGCGCATGACGGCCATCGCGAAGGGAGCGGCGAGATCAGGTCGCCGCCCCGCGATCGGAAGCGGGGCTTCGGTGATGTGCGCCGCGAGAATGGCCTGCGGCGTGGTCCCCGTGAACGGCGGCTGCCCGGTGAGCATCTCGTAGGCCATGACACCGACGGCGTACAGGTCGGCTCGCGCGTCCACTGTGGCCTGACCCGCGGCCTGCTCCGGGGCCATGTAGGTCGGCGTGCCGATGGCGAGGCCGAGCGCCGTGAGGGTGCCGCTGGAAACGGTATCGGCCGCCACGGCGGCGCTGGCCGCCTTGGCCACTCCGAAATCCATCACCAGGGCGTGGCGCCCGGTCAGCATGATGTTTTCGGGCTTGATGTCGCGATGGACGATTTCCAGGCCGTGTGCATGTGTCAGCGCGTCGAGCACCTCCTGGAGGATTCGGGCCGTGTCCGTGGGCGACAGCGTCCCCTCACGCGTCAACCGCGCTCGCAGGGTCTCCCCTGCGACGTAGGGCATCACGTAGTACAGCAAACCGGGACCCATCCCGTCCTGTGGCGGTATCTGGCCAGAGTCGATGAGGGTCAGGATGTGAGGGTGCTGGAGGTGCGCCGCGATGCGGATTTCGCGCAGGAACCGTTCGGCGCCTAGCGCAGCGGCGATGTCGGGATGGAGGACTTTGAGGGCGACCGAGCGGTCGTGCTTGATGTCGTGTGCGAGAAAGACCGTCGCCATGCCGCCACGTCCCACCTCCCGCTCGAGCGCGTAGGTGGCGGCGAGGCCGTTCTGGAGCAGCCCGCGGAGATCGGGCACAGCGGTCCTGTCTGAAGGAGGAGGAGGGTCGCTTCACAATAGTATCGGGAAAACTGAGCGAGGGCGAGATCACCCAAACACGACCGCGTCGCCGGGCCGAATACTCCGACGACGCGGTCGGTTTGGCCTGCGCGAGCCCGGCACGATCGTCTGCCGGCGCTAGCACCTGCGGCGCAGAGTCGCGATTCGGTCCTGGTCAGCTACCGATCAAGCGATCGCTTGCCCATGCCAGGTCGCGCGTGGCGGTGTGACTAGACAAGGGATCACCTCCTTGGTTGAGTGGATGGTTCAGGCGCGGACCCTCGCAAACTAGAACCAGCCGGGTGCCGACGCAACCGGAACCCATGGCGGGCCGGCGTCGTTCCTGGAGCCATAAGGAGGAAGCCATGAAGACCGCATTCCCATCTTTCCTAGGCTCCATCGTGGTCGTTGGTGCAGTTGCAGTTGTTCCTGCGTCCGCCCAATCCTGGCCGGCTGGGATCACTCCGGTTCGCGGTGTCGTGACGAGCGTCTCCGGAGATGTGCTGACGGTGAATTCACAGACCGGTCCCGTGAAGATTCATCTCGGCAGGGCGTTGAAGGTGTACAAGAGGACCCCGTCCGATCTCGCGCACGTCAACAGCGACTCGTTTGTGGGTGTCACTTCCGTCAAACAGCCCGACGGTTCGGAGCGTGCCACGAACATCAACATCTTCCCCGAAGAGCTGCGCGGCATCGGTGAGGGAAGCTATTTGATGAATCCGGCGCAGAGTGCGAGTAGCAGCAGAATGACCAATGGCACCGTAGCCGGTCCTGCGTCGCGCATGACGAATGGAACGGTCAGCACCAAGTCCGGCCCAGCGACGCTCTCCGTTCAGTACAGCGGTGGCATGCAGACCATCAGCGTTCCACGCGATGTAAGCGTGACCGCTCTGACCCCCACGGCCGACAAGCTCACGCCAGGGGAAAATGTCTTCGTGCTGGCGAAGACGCAGCAGGACGGATCGTTCATCACGATAAGCATTGTTTCTATTCCGGGCACTACGAAGTAGACGGTGAGGCTAGCGTCTCACCGGCCTCCGGATGCCTTGTACAACGCGGCGTACGCCGTCGCCGCGTCGATCCGGCCCTGGGCCAGCCGATCCTGAGCCTCGAGCTGTGTTCGTTCGGCGTCGAGCACCTGCAGAAAGTCCGTGACTCCTTCGCGGAACCGCATGCGAGCCAGCTCGGCCGCGCGCTCACTCGCGGCGCTCGCGTCCTGGAGCCGCTCCACTTGGAGGCGCGCGGCGCGATAGCGCGCCAGGCTCGTCTCCATGTCTTCCATCGCGGCCAGCACGACCCGGCCGTACTGCGCGCGGGCGGCGTCCTCCCGCGCTGCTGCCGCATCCACCTCCGCCTTCACCCGCCCCAGGTTGAGACCCGGCCAGCTGAGCACCGGTCCCACCACGTAGCGTAGCGTGCCCTGGTTGCCCACTGAATTGAACTCGGGTGCGGCATAGCCCACGCTCCCGCCAATGGTGAGCCGCGGCAGGTAGCTCGCCTTGGCCGCTCCCACCAGCGCCCCCTGCGCCGCGGCGAACCGCTCGGCTGAGGCCACATCGGGCCGGTAGCGGACCACGGCCTCCGGCGTCCCGATCGAGGTTATCTCGGGGAGGCGCGGGAGCTGTCCCGTTTGGTCGAGCTCCCGGGCCACCTCGGTGGGCGCGCGGCCGACGAGGGTACCGATGCGGTACTGGGCCGCCGCGACCTGGGCCTCGCGGGCGGGAATCGAGGCCAGCGTCGAGCTCAGCTGGGCTTGCGCCCGCTCGGTATCGAACGCGCTGCCGCGTCCCGCGTCGAGGCGCTGCTTCGTGAGATCGAAGGTGCGCTGCTGGTTCTCGGCGTTCTGCCGAGCGACTTGGAGCTGCTCCTGCGCTCCCCGCAACTCGAAGTAGGCGCGGGCCACCTCCGCGGTCAGGCTCACCTGCACGTCGCGCAGGTCTTCCTGGGCCACGTCCGCCAGCGCGCCGCGCGCCTGGACGGTGTGGCGGATCCCGCCGAACACGTCCAGGTCCCAGGAGGCATTCGCGCCGGCGTCCCACACGTTCTGGTCCGGGAACACGCCGACCGCGCCGGGGAAGTTCGCGCTCGACAGGCGTTGCCGGGCGTATCCCGCAGACAAGGTCGCCGATGGCGTCAGATCCAGCACGCTGCGCACCCGATCCGAGCGGGCGGCGCTGACTCGGGCCCGCGCGGACCGAACGTCCAGATTGCCGCGCAGCACGTCGCCAACCAGGCGGGACAGCGTGGTGTCCCCCAGCTGTTCCCAGTAGGCCAGCGAGACCGCTGCCCCTTCGGCCGCGCTCACGGGCCCGTCCTGCGTTCCCCCTCTCCCGGAGGGAGAGGGGGTCAGGGCGTGAGGACCATCGGGAGAGGGGGCCAGGGGGTGAGGACTCTGCGGAGCATCGGTCAGGGGCTGAGAATCCCGTGTCCCCTCCCGGAACGAGGCGGGCGTCCGTACCGAGGATGATCGATAGCCCGGAGCCGTGGCGCATCCGTAGAGCGCGACGAACGCGAGGAGAATTGCGCTACGCATGGGCCGCTTCCTCCACCAAGGCAGGTTCGAGAACGAGACCTTCACTCTCCGCTTCCGTCTCGGGACGGTGCTCGGCTGCGATGAACGAGTAGAACACGGGGACCACGAACAGGGTGAACAGCGTCCCCACCGTCATGCCCGCCACCAGCACGGTCCCGATGCTGTTGCGCGCCGCCGATCCCGGCCCGGTCGCGAACACCAGGGGCAGGTGGCCGAAGACGGTGGCCGCCGAGGTCATCAGCACGGGCCGGAGCCGTGTGAGCGATGCTTCGCGCAACGCCGCGAGCTTTGCCATGCCCTGCGCCTGTAGCGTATTGGCGAACTGCACGATCAGGATGCCGTTTTTCGCGATCAGTCCCACCAGCGTGATCAGCCCCACCTGCGAGTAGATGTTGATGGTCGTGAAATCGAGGTAGCTGAACACCAGCGCCCCGGAAATCGCGAGCGGCACCGAGCCCACCAGCACGATCAACGGGTCCCGGAAGCTCCTGAACTGCGCCGCGAGCACCAGATAGATCAGGATCACGGCGAATCCGAGGGTCACGGTGAGCGCCGCTCCTTCGAGGCGGATCTGCCGTGATTCTCCGGCGTAGTCGAGCCCGACGCCAGGGCCGGCGACGCCCGTGGCAGCGGTCTCGAGCACGCGTAGGCCTTCTTCCTTGGTGACGCCGGGCTTCACGCC
>QHUD01000185.1 GCA_003221085.1 Gemmatimonadota bacterium | reverse complement strand
TGGCCACGCGCGGCAACACGGTGGCGTTCGGCCATTACGGGCTGATGGCGCTCGAGCCGGGGTGGATCTCGAATCGCCAGATCGAGGCGTCGCGCGTGGCACTCACCCGTGAAATGAAGCGCGGCGGCAAGGTGTGGATCCGGCTGTTCCCCGACAAGCCGATCACCAAGAAGCCGGCCGAGACCCGTATGGGGAAGGGGAAGGGAAATCCCGAAGGGTGGGTGGCGGTGGTCAAGCCGGGTCGGGTGATGTTCGAGCTCGAGGGGATCGCCGAAAATCTGGCGCGCGAGGCGCTGCGGGAGATGAAAACCGACGAGCTGGAGCAGCAGCTCGCCGTGCTGACCGAGGAGCGGTTTCGCCTGGGATTCCGCCGCGCGACCGAGGCCCTCGGGAACCCGTTGCAGCTGCGCGGCATCCGTCGCGAGATCGCGCGGATCAACACCATTCTGGCAGAGAGGAAGCGGGCATGAGGGGGCGGCGCAAACTTCGGACGGGCGTGGTGGTGAGCGACAAGATGCAGAAGACCGTGACGGTCACGCTGACCCGCCGCTTCGCCCACGGGTTCTACGGCAAGCAGATCGTTCGCACCAAGCAGGTCGCCGCGCACGATGACAAGGGCGCCAAGGCGGGCGACACGGTGCGGATCGTCGAGACGCGGCCGCTGTCCAAGACCAAGCGGTGGCGGGTGGTCGAAATCGTCGAGCGCGCGAAGTAGCGGCGGGGACCAGGAGGGGGAACCGTGGTACAGCAGGAATCGATTCTCAAGATCGCGGACAACTCGGGCGCGCGGCGCGCGCTGGTGATCCGCGTGCTCGGCGGGTCCAAGCGCCGCTACGCGGGGCTGGGCGACATCGTCGTCGTGACGATCAAGGACGCCATCCCCACCGGCCAGATCAAAAAGGGCGAGGTGGTGAAGGCCGTGATCGTCCGCACGGCCAAGGAGACCAAGCGCAAGGATGGCTCCTACATCCGGTTCGACGAGAACGCCGCCGTGCTCATTACCGACCAGGGCGAGCCCCGTGCGACCCGTATCTTCGGGCCGGTGGGACGCGAGCTGCGCGACAAGCGGTTCATGAAGATCGTCTCGCTCGCGCCGGAGGTGATCTGATATGAAGCCGCTCGTCTACAAGAAGAGCCGCAGGGCGCCCGAGCCCCGGGAGCCCGAGCGCCACAAGCTGCACATCACCAAGGGCGACACGGTGCGCGTGATCTCGGGCGAGCACCGGGGGAAGGAAGGCAAAGTCCTCCGCGTCTTCCCCAAGGAGTTCCGAGTCGAGGTGGAGGGCGTGAACGTCGTGAAGAAGCACAAACGCGCCACCAACCCGAACGAGGAGAGCGGCATCATCGAGCTGACGGCGCCGATCGCGGCGTCCAAGGTCATGCTGCTCGACCCCAAGTCGGGGGAGCCCACGCGCGTCCGGCGGCGCGCGGACAAAGACGGCACGGTGCAGCGGATCGCGGTGAAGTCGGGCCAGCCGATTCCGCGCGTGAAAGCGAAATAGCCCATGGCGGACACGAAAGAGAAGGAACCGAAGCAGGCCCGGCAGGCTGACCCGGGGGAGACGCCCCCGGGCCAGGAGCCGAAGGCCGCCGACGTCGCTCCGGCGGAGCCCAAGCCGAAGCAGAAGGACAAGCAGAAGGACAAACAGAAGGGCAAGAAGCCGGCCGAGGGCAAGCCGGCCGCACCGGCCGAGCCGGAAGGGCCGCCACCGGAGCCCGCGCCCCCGCCCCGCCTGCACGAGTACTACGAGCAGCGGGTGCGGCCGAAGCTCGCACAGCAGTTCGGGCTGACGAATCCGCACGAGATCCCGAAGCTCTTGAAGATCGTGCTCAACGTCGGGATGGGGGATGCGTCCAAGAACCCGAAGGCGCTCGAGGCGGCCGTGGCCGAGCTCGCCGCCATCACGGGTCAGCAGCCGGTGGTGACGAAGGCCAAGAAGGCCATCGCCAACTTCAACCTGCGGCAGGGGATGCCGGTGGGGTGCTCGGTGACGCTGCGGGCGGCACGGATGTTCGAGTTTCTGGACCGGTTCATCAGCATCGCGGTGCCGCGCATGCGCGACTTCCGCGGGCTCCCGACCGACAGCTTCGACGGCCGGGGTAACTACACCATCGGCATCAAGGAGCAGATGATCTTCCCGGAGGTCGACTACGACAAGGTCGAGAAGATCCACGGGATGGATATCACGCTCGTGACCAGCGCCGGCCGGGACGACACCGCCCTGGCGCTGCTGCGCGAGCTGGGGATGCCCTTCCGGGGCGAAGCCCCCGTCGCGGTCGCTTAGGGAGACCATCGGATGGCGAAGAAGACGTGGATGGAGAAGGTCAAGCGGAAGCCGAAGTTCAAAGTGCGGGGCTACTACCGGTGCCAGCGGTGCGGCCGCAGCCGGGGCACGCTCCGCAAGTTCAAGCTGTGCCGCATTTGTTTCCGCGAGCTCGCGCTGCGCGGGGAAATTCCCGGCGTGCGCAAAGCCAGTTGGTAAAAGGACGGAACGCGAGATGAGCGTGATTGATCCCGTCGCCGATATGCTGACCCGGGTGCGCAACGCCTGCCAGGCGGGGCACCGTCGGGTCGATATGCCGGTGTCGAAGCTGAAGGTCGAGATCGCGCGGCTGCTCCGCGACAACCATTACGTCCAGGACTTCAAGGTGCTGGACGATGGGCGTCACGGGCTGTTGCGGCTCTACCTCAAGTATCACAACGACGCGCCGGTGATCCGCGAGCTGCAGCGCGTGTCGGCGCCGGGCCTGCGCCGCTACGTCAAGGCGCGCGAGATCCCGCGCGTCAAGAACGGGCTCGGGATGGCGATCCTCTCGACGCCCCAGGGACTCATGACCGACCGCGAAGCGCGCACTGCTCGAGTGGGCGGCGAGCTGCTCGCGGTGGTCTGGTAGGAGGCCGCTCCATGTCGCGCATCGGCCGGAAGCCGGTCCCCATCCCGAAGGGCGTCACCGCCCAGCTCGATGGCCTGCGGATCACGGTGAAGGGCCCGAAGGGCGAGATCAGTCGCACGGTGCACGCGGAGCTCGCCCTCGCGCTCGAGGAAAACACGATCGTGGTGCGACGGCCCTCGGACGAGAGCCGGCACAAGGCGCTCCACGGACTCACGCGCACGCTCGTCGCCAACATGGTGGACGGCGTCACCAAGGGGTTCGCGAAAGCGCTCGAGATCCAGGGCGTGGGCTACAAGGCGGAGCCGAAACCGTTCGGAGTGCAGCTGGTGGTCGGCTTCTCGCATCCGGTGCCGTACCACGCGCCGCAGGGGATCAAGATCTCGGTGGACAACAACGTCCTCGTCAAGATCGAGGGCGTGGACAAGGAGCTCGTGGGCCAGGTGGCGGCGGAGATCCGCGCGATCCGGCCGCCCGAGCCATACAAGGGGAAGGGGATCCGGTACGTGGGCGAGCAGGTCCGGCGCAAGGCCGGCAAGACCGCCCAGGCGGCCAAATAGCCCATGCGAGCCATTCACAAGGTCGGGACGCGTGATAGCCGCCGCTATCGGCGGCACCTGCGGGTGCGCCGCAAGGTGGCGGGCAGCGCGGAGCGGCCGCGCCTCGTCGTGTTCCGCTCGTCGAAGCACATCTACGCCCAGATCGTGGACGACACGCGGGGCGTCACGCTGGTGGGCGCGGCGGACACCTCCGAAGGCCTCCAGATCGACGGCAAGGGCAAGACCGCGAAGAGCTTCGGGCTGGGACGGCTGCTGGCCGCCAAGGCCAAAGAGAAGGGGATCACCAAGGTGGTGTTCGACCGCGGCGGGTACCAGTATCACGGGCGCGTGAAGGCGGTGGCCGAAGGCGCTCGCAAAGGCGGATTGGAGCTCTAATGACGAACGAACAACCGCTCGGGCCCTCAGGGCCCGGGACGATCGAACCGGCGGAGACGGCGCACGCGGGTGGCGAGCCGGCGCACGACGAGCGCCCTGCCGCCAGCCCCGTTGGTGGAGGTGGTGGAGGGGGTGGCGGCGGGGGCGGCGGGGGCGGCGGGGGAGGTGGGCGCGGTCGGGGTCGCGGGGGACGGGGTCGGGGACGAGGCGGGGAGCGGCGCGACTCGAGCGAGCGGCAGCGCGAGGGCGACGGACTGGTCGGATCGCCACCGGCAAGGCGAACGAGGTGAGCGAAGCGGTGCGTAAGGCCGTCGAAGCCGCCCGCCGTCGCATGGTGGAGGTCCCGCTCGCGGGGACGACCATCCCGCACGAGATCATCGGTCACCACGGCGCCGGACGCGTGCTCTTGAAACCCGCCGCGTCCGGGACCGGCGTCATCGCGGGCGGCCCGGTGCGCGCGGTGCTCGAGTGCGCCGGCGTGCGTGACATCCTCACCAAGAGCCTCGGCTCCACGAACCCGCACAACATGGTCCGGGCCACGCTGGACGGCCTCCAGCACCTCACGACCGCGCGGCGCATCGCCAAGGAGCGCGGTGTCGAGCTCGAGGCCATCCACTACCGGGCGCGCCAGGAAGTGGCCCATGGCTAGGCTGCCGCCCACGCGGAAATACCGCAAGCGCAAACCGGGCCGCGACCGGCCGCTGCCGCCGCCGGGGAAGGGCGAGTTGCGCATCCTGCAGGTCCGTTCCGGGATCGGTCGACCCGCGTTCGAGCGGCGCACGCTCGAAGCGCTGGGCTTGAAGCACCACCAGGACGCCGTGGTGAAACAGGATCGCCCGTCGCTCCGGGGCATGCTGTATCAGGTGCGCCACCTGGTCGAGGTGACACCCGCAAAGGCAAAGGCAGGGGAATAAGCGATGGCGAAGCCGAAGCCGAAGGCGAAGACGAGAACGAAGACGCGGGCGAGGCCACAGGCGAAACCGCGGGCGAAAGCGGCGAGCGCCGAGGTACCGCGCATCACGTTGTCGAACCTGCGGAGGCCGCCCGGCTCGCACCGCGCGCGCATCCGCAAGGGGCGCGGGCCGGGCTCGGGGATCGGCAAGACGGCGGGGCGGGGTGGCAAAGGTCAAACCGCTCGCACGGGCGGGCAGACGCGTCCCGGATTCGAGGGCGGGCAGATGCCCCTCATCCGCCGCATCCCGAAGCGCGGCTTCACAAACCCGTTCAAGCAGCCCGCGCAGGTAGTGAACGTCCGGCACCTGGGCCAGCTTGCCGAGGGGGCCGAGGTCACGCCGGAGACGCTGTTCGGCGCCGGGCTGGTGCGCCGGCCGGACCACCCCATCAAGCTGCTCGGCATGGGGGACGTGCAGCGTAAGTTCAGCGTGAAAGGCGTGACGGTGTCGGCCTCGGCCCGCTCGAAGATCGAGCAGGCGGGCGGCACCATCGCGAGCTGAGCCGCCGATGACCGCACCGCGGTTGCCCAACCTGTTCAAGGTCCCGGAGCTGAAGGAGAAGATCCTTTTCACGCTCCTGTGCCTGGTCGTGTACCGCATCGGGGCGCACATCGCGACCCCGGGCGTGAACGTTCAGGCCCTCGCGGACTTCCTGCGAAACCAGGGTCAGGGCACGCTGTTCAGCCTATACGACCTGTTCGCCGGTGGCAGTTTCGGCCGCGCGACGGTGTTCGCGCTCGGCATCATGCCGTACATCTCGGCGAGCATCGTCTTCCAGCTGGCGGCGCCCGTGTTCCCCGTTGTCGAGAAGATGCAGCGGGACGAAGAGGGCCGGAAAAAACTCACGCAGTGGACGCGCTACCTCACCGTCGTGCTGTGCCTGTTCCAGGGCTACGGCTACTCGCTCTTCACCGAGCAGATTGCCGGGGCCGTGGCCAATCCCGGATTTTTCTTCCGGATGACGACGGTGCTGACGCTCACCACGGGCGGCGTCTTCGTGATGTGGCTCGGGGAGCAGATCACGGAGCGCGGGATCGGCAACGGAGCGAGCCTGCTCATTTTCTTTTCGATCGTGGAGCGGATCTGGCCCGAGACGTTGCTCACGCTCGAGGCGTTGCGGGCTCGGAGCCTGACCTTTCCGAAGTTGCTCATCGTCCTGGCCGTCATGGCGCTCGTGGTGATGGGAACGGTGGCGGTCACGGTGGCGGCGCGGCGGATTCCGATCCAGATCCCCCGCAAGGTGATGGGCCGGGGGCGAATCCGCGAAGGCCAGAAAACCTTCATTCCGCTGCGGCTCAACACGGCGAACGTCATGCCCATCATCTTCGCCCAATCGTTGATCATCGTCCCCGGGACGATCGCGGCGTTCAGCGGCAATGCGACCCTGAAACATCTGGCGGAGTACTTCACCGTCACGTCGCCGGTGTACCTGGTCACGAGCGCGGTGCTGATCATCTTCTTCGCGTACTTCTACACGTCCATCATTTTCAACCCCGTGGACCTGGCGGAGAACCTGAAGAAACAGGGCGGCTTCATCCCGGGCGTCAAACCCGGCGCCGCGACGGCGGATTACATCGACGACGTGCTGTCCCGCATCACGTTCCCGGGTGCGATCTTCCTGACCGTCGTGGCCATGCTTCCGATCGTGGTGTCCAACACCTTCAACATGCCGTTCGGCTTCGGCGGCACCGCGCTGCTCATCGTGGTGGGTGTCGCACTCGACACCGTCACGCAGGTGCAGCAGCACCTGCTGTTGCGACATTACGACGGGTTCATGAAGGAAGGGCGCGTCAAATTCCGCGGCCGCCAGCGGTACATGTAGGCGTGCGGTGTTCATCCTCCTCTTAGGGGCGCCGGGGTCGGGGAAGGGCACGCAGGGCAAGATCCTCGCGCGGCGGCTCGGGCTGCCGAAGATCACGACAGGCGACATCCTCCGCGCGGCGGTCCAGGCGCGGACGCCGCTCGGCCTCGAAGCCAAGAAGTTCATGGACGAGGGCAAGCTCGTCCCCGATGCCGTCATTCTCTCCTTGATCAAGGAAGAGCTCGCGAAGCCCGAGGCGCAGCAGGGGGCGGCGTTCGACGGGTTCCCCCGCACCGCCGCCCAGGCCGAGCTGGTGGATCGCACCTTGGCGGAGCGCGGCCAGCGCTTGAACCACATCCTGCTGCTCGACGTGCCCGAGGAAGAGCTGATCCGCCGCATGTTGAGCCGGGCGGCGCAGGAAAGTCGGTCGGACGACACCGCGGACGCCATCAAGACCCGGCTCCAGGTGTACCAGCGGGACACCGCCCCGCTCATCGCCCACTTCGCCCAACGCGGCATCGTGCACCGCGTGCCCGGCACCGGCACCGTGGACGATATCGCCACCGAGATCCAGCGCATCATCGGCCGATGATCACCATCAAGTCTCCGCGCGAGATCGAGACCATGGCCGCGGCCGGCCGCATCGTGGCGGAGACGCTGGCGCTGGTCGCGAGTCAGGTGCGCCCCGGCGTTTCGACCGAGCAGCTCGACCGCGCCGCGGAGGACTTCATCCGCTCCCACCCCGGTGCCCGCCCGTCGTTCAAGGGATTGTACGACTTCCCCGCCACGCTGTGCACGTCGATCAACCAGGAGGTCGTCCACGGCATCCCCTCGGCGCGCCGCGTCCTCAAGGTCGGTGACCTCCTGAGCGTGGACGTGGGGGTCTGGCTCGATGGCCTGCACGCGGACTCCGCCGCGACCTTTCCCGTCGGCAAGGTCAGCTCGCAGGCGGAGCGCTTGCTCACGGTGACCCAGGAGGCGCTGGCGGCGGGAGTCGCCCAGGCGCGGTCCGGCAATCACGTGGGGGACATCGGCCACGCGGTCCAGGAGGTGGCGGAGGGCGCGGGCTACTCGGTGGTGCGGGAGCTGGTGGGGCACGGAATCGGCTCGGCGTTTCACGAGGACCCACAGGTGCCGAACTACGGGAAGCCGAAGCGCGGCCCCCGACTCATGCCGGGCATGACGCTCGCGATCGAGCCGATGGTGAACGCCGGCGGCGCGGACATCCGCACCCTGGAGGACAAGTGGACGGTGGTGACCGAAGATGGCTCGCTGTCCGCGCACTTCGAGCACACGGTGGCCATACTCGACGACGGCGGGCCACCGCGGGTGCTCACGACGGTGGATTAGCAGGTGCCGGGTGCCAGGTGTCGGGTGTCAGGTTGGCGGCGCGACCCCCGACACCCGGTACCTGACACCTGACACCTCAGCTGGCCTCTCGCTCCAACTGCTCCGCCTCCTCCAGCAGCGATTTCCCGAGGCCCGGCTCCGACAGCGACTCCACGTTCACCCGGACGTTCTCCACGGCGCCCGCGAGCGCGGCGCGGGCCAGCTCCTCCCCGACCAAGGCATCGGAGCGTGCATTCCGGTTGCCGATCGCCCCGATTTCCCGCGCGAGCGCGAGCAGCCGGGCGGCACCGCGGGCCATCGCGAGCGGCGTCTGCGCCGCCCCGACGAGCGCCTCGCCCGCGGCCTGCGCCCGGCGCGGATCGTCTTTCGGCAGCCGGTAGGCCGCGCTGACCTTCGCGTAGGCGGCCGCATCGTCGTCCACGAGACGGCGGAGCTGGGCCCGCAGGGCGTCCGCTTCGGCCAGGATCTCCGCCGCGCGCGGCTGCGCCCCGGCATAGGCCTTCCGCCCGACCGTGAGCCGCGCCACCATGGCGACGAGCGCGGCGGCGAGGGCGCCCGCCAGCGCCGCGGCACTGCCGCCGCCCGGCACCGGCCCTCCGCCGGCGAGCTCGTCGAGCCAGCCGTCGAGGGTCGGCCCCTCGACGGCCCTGATCTTCGGCTCGAGCAGGTGCGCCCCAGGATCGGGGAGCTTAAGGGAAGCTGCGCCCGCGTCGAGGACCGCGCGCTCCGGGACGAGCCCCACTACCTCGCTCTTCAGGATGCCCACGCTGCGCTGCCGAGCCGCCGATTCGACGGCCGCGAATACCGTCGCGGGCGACGTCACGTCGATGTCCAGCAGATTCATCGATACCTGAGCCTTCCCCGCCACCTCGAACCCCGAGGCCTGCACGGCCGGGAGCCCGCCGCTCGAGGTGCGGATCCGCTTCGCGATGTCCTTGGCGATTGCGACGTCGCTCGCATCGAGATAAATGTTGAACGCGACGAGAAACGGACGGGCGCCGATCGCCGTCGCCCCGGCGGTGCGGTGGATGCGCTTGGGTCCGAAATCGGGATCGGCGGCCGGATCTTTCCCGATGCGTTCGCGCAAGCCTTCGAACTCGCCCTTGCGGATGTCGGGCAGGCGCTCCCGCTCGGGCCGGGTAGCCGCCTTGGCGTAGAGATAAATCGGGATTTGGAGCTCGGCGGCGGCGCGCTCGGCGAGCCGGCGCGCGAGGGCGACGCAGTCGTCCATGGTGACGTCGCGCACCGGCACGAACGGCACGACGTCGGTCGCGCCCATGCGGGGGTGCTCGCCCGAGTGCCGCGTCAGGTCGATCCGCTCGGTTGCGACCCGCATGGCGGCGAGCGCCGCTACGACGCTCGCATCGGGGGGGGCCACGAACGTGAACACCGAGCGGTTGTGGGCCGGATCGGCCTGGACGTCGAGCAACCTGACGCCGGGGACGCCTGTGAGCGCCCTGCGAAGGGCCTCCATGGTCGCGGCGTCCCGGCCCTCGGAGAAGTTCGGGACGCATTCGACGAGCGGAGCGCGCATCTAGGCGGCCCTCACGAGATCCAGCAGCCAGCGATGCAGCGTCGCATTACCTGCGACAATGGAGCCGTGCTGTAATACCTCGGGTGAGCCCTCGAGCGTAGTCACCACGCCACCCGCTTCGCGCACCAGCACCACGCCGGCGGCTACGTCCCACGGGGCGAGCGTCAGCTCCCAAAAGCAATCGAGGCGGCCGGCGGCCACGTCCACGAGATCGAGCGCCGCCGCGCCTGCGCGACGGATCCCGCTCGTCGCCCCCATCACGGCGGCGAACTGATCGAGATAGCGTCGCAACAGCGGGAGATTCTTGAACGGGAACCCGGTCCCGACGAGGGCCTGCCGCGGCTCGGTGAGCCCCGACACCTGAAGCCGGCGATCGCCCTCCCAGGCGCCGAGGCCGCTTGCGCCCCAGTACACGTGATCTCGCGTCACATCGTGCACGACACCGACACGCAGCGCTCCTTCAACCGACGCTCCGATCGACACGGCGTACTGCGGATACCCGTGTAGAAAGTTCGTCGTGCCGTCGAGCGGGTCCACGACCCACACGACGTCACCCACCGGCGCCGCCGTCGGTGACAGCTCTTCTCCCACGACTCGGGACTCCGGCACCGCGTGTACCAGCGCGTCGGCGATCAGCGCCTCGGCCTGCCGGTCCGCCTCGGTCACGAAGTCGTGGGGACCTTTTTCGATCCAGTGACGGGTGCTCGCGGGCGTGGTGCTCCTGAGGAAGCGCGCGGCGCGCGCCGCGGCCTCTCTGGCGACATCGACTAAGTCTTTGAGCTCTCGCACCTTGCGGCGCCGACCTCCACGGTCGTAGGTTGTGACCCCATGGCGCGCGTCTTCTCCGGCATCCAGCCCTCGGGCGAGCTGCACATCGGGAACTACCTCGGCGCCGTCCAGAACTGGGTCAAGCTGCAGCACCAACACGACTGCCTGTTCTGCGTGGTGGACCTGCACGCCATCACGCAGCCCTACGACGCGGCTACGCTGGCCCAGCGCACGATCGACATGGCGATCGGGCTGTTCGCTTCCGGCATCGATCCGGAGCGGGCGATCGTCTTCGTGCAATCGGACGTCCCGGAGCACACCGAGCTCTACTGGTTCCTCAACACGGTCACGCCCCTGGGCGAGCTCGAGCGGCAGACGCAGTTCAAAGACAAGGCGCAACGCCAGGAGAGCGTGCCCGCCGGGCTCCTGAACTATCCCGTACTCCAGGCAGCCGACGTGCTGCTGTACGAAGCAACCCTCGTGCCGGTGGGCGAGGACCAGCTCCAACACCTCGAGCTGATGCGGGAGATCGCGCGCCGCTGGAACACGCGGTTCGCGAACGGCTTCACGTTCCCCGAGCCCCAGGCACTGCTCTCGACCGCGAAGCGCGTCCTCGGGCTCGACGGCCAGGCCAAGATGTCGAAGAGCCTCGGCAACACGATCGCCCTGTTCGACTCGCCCGAGACCATCTGGGAGAAGCTCAAGCCCGCGGCCACCGACCCGGCGCGCGTCACGCGGAAGGACCCGGGCAACCCCGACATCTGCAACATCTTCACCATTCACCAGGGTTTCTCGCCGCCGGATACGCTCAAGCTGGTGGCGCACAACTGCCGCACGGCAGGATGGGGCTGTCTCGACTGCAAGCGGGTGCTGGCGGACAATATGATAGCCGCGCTCACGCCCATCCGCGAGCGGGCGCAGGCGCTCCAGGCGGAGCCGCGCAAAGTGACGGGGCTCCTCCGGGCGGGCGCGGTCCGGGCGCGCGCCCTCGCGCGCCGCACCATGGCCCAGGTGCGCCGCCGGATGGGGTTCCTCGAAGGCGCCGAGGGAGGGGGGACCTGATGCCGCACTTCCTGCGGGAGA
>QHUD01000184.1 GCA_003221085.1 Gemmatimonadota bacterium | reverse complement strand
ACCCACCCGACGGCCCGCGAGCCGGCGGCGGTACCGTTCACGAGCAGGCCGTCCACGATGCGGGAATCGACGATCTTCCAGAGCACCTCACGCGAGAGCCACATCACCGGTCGCACGACGATCGCGTCGTACAGCTCGTCCACGTACCACTTCTTCCAGAGGATCCGGGCGAGCCCTGTCTCAGGTGGCGCGAGCCGCGCGGGAACGAGTGCCTCCGGCTTCAGGAGCCGGAACGCGCCGACCATCCCCAGCACGGCGACCAGGACCGCGCCCGCCACCAGGGTCCACTCCGTCGTCGTGGCCACCTCGAGCGCGGGCCGGAGGCGGTGCGCGACGCTGGTGACCGGCTCGAGCCAGTGCTCGAGGAAGGCGTTGCCGCCGAACAGTTCGGGGACATTGAGCGCGCCGCCGAGCACGGTCAGGACTCCGAGCACGACCAGCGGCCCCGTCATGACGGGCGGCGCCTCGTGCAGGTGCTCCCGCTCGCGCTCGCCGGTGCGGTTCGGGCCGTGGAACGTGTACAGCATGAGCCGGGTCATGTAGAACGCCGTGAGGAGGGCCGCCGCCAGGCCCATCACCCAGAACGCGTACCACAACGGTCGGACCGTCGCCTCCGCGAACGCCGCCCCGAGGATCTCGTCCTTCGAAAAGAAGCCGGCGAACGGCGGGATCCCCGCGATCGCGAGGGTCGCGACCCACATGAGGGCCGCCGTCCAGGGCATGTGGCGGGCGAGGCCGCCCATGTTGCGCATGTCCTGGGCGTCCTCGTGCGTACGGGTCGCGTGGTAGGCGCGATGCATGGCGTGGATCACGCTCCCCGACCCGAGGAACAGCAGCGCCTTGAAGAAGGCGTGGGTCACGAGGTGGAACATCCCGGCCGCGTACGCGCCGGTGCCGACGCCGACGAACATGTAGCCGAGCTGGGACACCGTCGAATACGCGAGTACCCGCTTGATGTCCCACTGCTTCAGGGCGATGGTGGCGGCGAACAGCGCCGTGAGCGCCCCGACTCCCGCGACGGCGGCACTGCCGAGCGGCGAGAGCGCGAACAGCACGCCGCAGCGCGCCACGAGATACACCCCCGCCGTGACCATGGTGGCCGCGTGAATCAGCGCGGAGACGGGCGTCGGGCCCTGCATCGCGTCGGGGAGCCAGATGTACAGGGGGATCTGGGCCGACTTGCCGGTACAGCCGAGGAACAGGAAGAGCGTGATCGCCGTGACCGCGGCTCCGCCGGGCATCAGGGCGGTGGGCGCCTTGGCAAAGACGGTCTCGAAATCCAGCGAGCCGAAGCGGGTGAAGATGAGGAACATCGCCACCAGGAACCCGAAATCTCCGATCCGGTTGACGATGAACGCCTTCTTGCCCGCGTCGGCGTTGACCTGCTCGTTGAACCAGAAGCCGATGAGCAGGTAGGAGCAGAGCCCCACCCCTTCCCAGCCGACGAACATCAACGGGAAGCTCGCCCCCAGGACCAGGATCAGCATGAAGAACACGAACAGGTTGAGGTAGGCGAAGTAGCGCGCGTACCCCGGGTCCTCGTGCATATAGCCGACGCTGAAGACGTGGATCAGCGCGCCGACCCCCGTGACGACGAGGATCATCACGGCGGCGAGCTGGTCGAGCTGCAGCGCGAACGCGACCTGCAGGTCGCCCGCCGGGATCCACTCCCAATAGCGGAACACGAGCGGCGCCGTCGCGTGTTGGCGGGCGAGCGCGGCCACGGCGAGGGCGGCCGCGGCGAATGCCAGCACGAGCGCGCCCACGCCCACGATGGACACCACGCGCTTCGCGCTCGGCCGGGTGAGGGCGAGTGTGCTATTGACGACGAAGCCCAAGAGCGGCAGCGCCGGCACCACCCAGAGGAGGGACAGCGGCGGCGCGGGCATCAGCCCTTGAGCAGGTTGATGTTCTGCAGATTGACCGTTTGCCGGTGGCGATAGATGGCCAGGATGATCGCCAGTCCGACGCCGGCCTCGGCCGCGGCCACGGCCATCACGAAGAAGACGAAGATCTGACCCGCGACCCCGAGCTGCTGTGCCAGCGCCACGAACGTCAGGTTCACGGCGTTGAGCATCAGCTCGACGCACATGAAGATGACGATGGCGTTGCGACGCAGCAGGACGCCGGCGACACCCAGGGCGAACAGCACGGCCGACACCGCGAGGGACGGTCCGAGGAGCATCAGAGCTTCCGCTTGGCGAGCACGACGGCGCCGACGATCGCCGCCAGCAGGAGGATGCTGGTGATCTCGAACGGGACGAGATAAGTGCCGAACAACGGTCGGGCCACGGCCGGCACCATGCCCTGCTCCGCGGCGGCGCGCGCGATCACTCCCGGCGCGAGCGCCAACCCAGGGGGCGGCACCGCCCGCCGCAGCCCGAGCAGCTGCACGAGGAGACCACCCGCGAGCAGCACGCCGACGGTGAGGCCCATCGGCCCCTTCAGGTCGGTCGGGCCGGGTCGACCGAGATTGAGCAGCATGATCACGAACAGGAACAGCACCATGATGGCGCCGGCGTACACCAGCACCTGGAGTACGGCGATGAACTGCGCGTCGAGCAGGACGAACAGCGCCGCGAGCGAGAACAGCGTCACGACCAGCCACAGCGCGCTGGCCACGGGACTCCGCCGGGTGATGCAGGACAGGGCGCTCACGACGGCCAGTCCGGCGAACGCCCAGAAGATGATCAGCGTTCCGTCCACCGCCTACTCGCCCTTCGGGTCGGAGGGATCCCACAGCGTCGAGACGGGGTGCGTCTGCGCGCACAGCCGCTCGAGGTCGTACACGAACCGGTCGCGCGAGTACTCCGAGTTCTCGTAGTGGACGCCCACGTGGATCGCCTCCTCGGGGCAGACCTCCTGGCAGTAGCCGCAGAACACGCAGCGGAACTCGTCGATCTCGTAGATCAGCGGATAGCGGTTGCCCTGCTCGTCCTCCCCGGGCACGAGCTTGATGCAGTTCGCCGGGCAGATCTGGGGGCACAAGCCGCACGCGACGCACTTGGCGCGGCCCTGCTCGTCGGTGAGCATGCGGTGCGTGCCGCGCCAACGCGGCGAGAGCGTCCAGTCCTTGCTGCTCTTCTCCTCCGGATACTGCATCGTGACCTTGGGGCGCCACAGGTGGCTCAACGTGAGCGCCATGCCCTTGAGCGTGGCGCGCAGGTAGGACACCTCGGCCCCCGGCCGCTTCATCACTTTCACGCCGATCGCCATCAGGCCCGTCCCCCTTCTTCCGCCACCGAGCCGGCGATGAGGTGGCCGCGGTCGAGCACGAAGAACAGCGGGACGGCCAGCAGCAGGTTCAGCCCGAACAACGCGAGGGCGAACCGGGTGTCGTACGTCCAGCCGAGCTGGTCGTGCAGGAGCCAGATGGCCGTGGCGATGATCGTCACGTACCCGAGCGCGAGCGGCAGCATGACCTTCCAGCCGAGCGCCATCAGCTGGTCGTAGCGGAAGCGGGGCAGCGTCCAGCGGACCCAGATAAACAGGAACAGGAAGAAGCTCGTCTTCAGGGTGAATGCGCCGAGCGTCAGCACCGTCTTGAGCGGTGTCCACGGCGGCGCGTTGTCCCAGGTCGTGAACGGGATGTCCCAGCCCCCGAAGAACAGCGTCGTCATCAGGGCCGACGCGGTCACTATGTTCGAGTACTCGGCGATGTAGAACATCGAGAACTTCATCGCGCTGTACTCGGTGTGGTAGCCGGCGATCAGCTCGCCCTCCGCCTCCGGCAGGTCGAACGGCAGGCGGTTGGTCTCGGCGAACGCCGCGACGATGAAGATGAAGAACGCCAGGGACAGCGGGAACACATTCCACGTGAACAACGACTCCGATTGCTTGGCGATCACGTCCGTCAGCGTCACGTTCCCGCCGAGCAGCAGCACCGCCACCGTGCTCATGCCGAGCGCGATCTCGTAGGAGATCATCTGGGCGGTCGCGCGCAGGCCGCCCAGGAGCGAGTACTTGTTGTTCGACGACCACCCCGCCAGCACGATGCCGTATACGCCGAGCGACCCGAACGCGAGAATGTAGAGAAAGCCGACCGGCAGATTCGCGACGACCATGTCCACATCCCCCCACGGCGTGGGGAGCGGGGCCGCGAAGGGGATCACGGCGAACGTCAACAGCGCCGGGACGAAGGATATCGCCGGCGCGAGCATGAAGAGCACCTTGTCGGCCCGGGCGGGAAGCGTCTCTTCCTTGAGGAAATTCTTGAGCCCATCCGCCGCGGGCTGCAACAGGCCCTGTGGGCCGACGCGATTCGGCCCCAGCCGGTCCTGCATCCACGCGCAAATGCGACGCTCCGCGAGGGTGAGGAGCGCCACGCCCACCATGATGACGGTGAAGACCACCAGGATCTTCGCGACCGAGCTGATGAGGAACAACGTCATGCCGGCACGGCTGGCGCGGTGGGCACCGGCGCGCCCGCAAACCCGAGCCGTGTATAGGACAATCCGTGGAACGCCTCCACCGACGCCGCCAGTCGGTCGAACGCCTCCGCGGCAGTGGCGACGTGCCCGCCTGCTTGCTCCCCCAGGGTCGCGACCAGCTCGGAGAACACCCACCACGCGGGCCGTGCCATTCCGGGCGCGGACTTCGCCTGGAAGTAGCGCTGCGCGCGGCCGTCCCGGTTCACGAATGTGCCTTCCTCTTCGGCGACGTTCGCGATGGGCAACACGGCCCGGGCATCGCGGGCGCGCTCGGGGAGCACGGTCCCGACGTAGATGAGCGCCCCCGCCGTGTTGACGGCGATGTCCGGCTCGTCGAGCACCAACACCACGGCCGCGGTCTCGGCCGCCGCGAGCGCCGCTGCGTAGTCCCGGCTGTAGCCCAGCAGCTCGGCGCCCCGGGCATTAGGTGCTCGCTCGGCGCGGAGCGCGAGGTTCGGGACACCCGCAAGCGGCGCTTCCTCGCCCATGACCACCTGGAACGCGCCGCTCCACTCCTGCCCGCGAAACAGCTCGCGCGCGAAGAACAGCGCCTCCGTCGAGGCCCTGGGCGAGACGAGGGCGACCGCCTTGCCACCCGCCCCCCGCACCAGGCTCGCGACAAAGGCGAACGCCTCGTCCCAGTCGGTGGCGTGCAGATCGCCATCGCGCCGCACCAGCGGGGCTTCGATGCGGTCCCCGCGATTCATCCAGCGGTAGTTCATGCGGCCGTGGTCGCAGACGAAATAGCGGTTCACCTCGAGGTTCGGCCGGGGACGCACGCGCACCACGACGTTCTCGCGCGTGTCCAGGGTGATGTTGCAGCCCTGCGAGCAGCCGGTGCAGATCGAGGCCGCCTTGTCGAGCTCCCAGGCACGCGCCTTGTGCAGGAAGTCCTTGGAGAGCAGCGAGCCGACCGGGCAGAGATCGACGACGTTGCCCGCCCACGGGTGGTCGAGGCGCCCCTCGGAATGGATCCCGATGTAGGCGCGGTCGCCCCGCTCGGAGACGTTGAGCACCGGCTCCTTCGCCACGTCCTCCATGAATCGGACGCAGCGCGTGCACAGGATGCAGCGGTTCGGGACGTACAGCACGTCGGGGCCGAAGTCTTCGACCGGATTGAAGCGTTTCGCGTAGTCGGGGCTGTAGCGCGTGGCGGGGCGGCCTTCTTGGAACGTGAAATCCTGCAGCTCGCACTCCCCCGCCTGGTCGCAGATGGGGCAATCGAGCGGATGATTGATGAGCAGCAGCTCGAGCACCCCCATGCGACCGCTCTTGGGTGGCACAGGCGATCTGCAGCTTCGGCGCCTTCTCGATCTCCACGAGGCACATGCGGCACAGGCCGGCCACCGGCAACCCCGGGTGGTAGCAGTAGTGTGGCACGAGCACGCCCGCCTGCTTGGCGGCCTCGATCACGAGCATCCCCTTGGGAACGCTCACCGGCACCCCGTCGATCGTGAGGTTGACGAGCTCGTCGGGCATCAGGCGACCATGACGGGCTTGCGTCGACCTGCGATGTAGTCTTCGAATTCCTTCTTGAACTTCTTGATCCCGGACACGACCGGGGCGGCGCACGAATCCGACAGCACGCAGATCGTCTTGCCGGTCATGTTCTCGGCGAGATCGAGCAGCAGGTCCAGGTCGGCGGTCTTCCCCTGCCCCGCCAGGATGCGCTCGAGGATCTTCGTGGTCCACGCGGTGCCTTCGCGACACTGGGTGCACTGGGCGCAGGACTCGTGCGCGTAGAAGCGGGCGAGCCGCATGATCTGGTAGACCATGTCGGTCGAGTCGTCGAACACGATCACACCGCCCGACCCGAGCATCGAGCCCTTCTCGACCACGCCCTCGTAATCCAGGAGGCAGCTTTCGGTCTCCTCGCGGTTCAGGATCGGCACCGACGAGCCCCCCGGGATGCACGCCTTGAGCGTCCGGCCCGGCAGGATCCCGCCGCACAGGTCGTAGAGCAGGTCCTTGAGCGGGAAGCCCATCGTGACCTCGTAATTGCCGGGCTTCTGCACGTGACCGCACACGGAGAAGAGCTTGGTGCCCGTGCTCTTCGGGGATGATAGGGACATCCCCTTGTACCAGGCCGCTCCCTTCTTGAGGATCAGCGGCACCACGGCGAGCGTCTCCACGTTGTTGATCGTCGTCGGCATTCCGAACACGCCGGCGGCGGCCGGGAACGGCGGCTTGATCCGGGGATTGCCGCGCTTGCCTTCGATCGAGTTCATGAGCGCCGTCTCTTCACCGCAGATGTAGGCGCCCGCGCCGCGATGCAGATGGATCTTGATGGCGCCGAACACGCCGGCGGCGCTCGCCTCGGCGAGGGCCCTCTCCATGACCGTCCAGGGCTCGGTGAACTCGCCGCGGATGTAGATGTAGACCACATCGGCCTGGATCGCGTGCGCCGCGATGGCGGCGCCTTCGAGCAGCGCGTGCGGCGTCCAGCGCATGATCTCGCGGTCCTTGAACGTTCCCGGCTCGGACTCGTCCGCGTTCACACACAGGTAGTGTGGCTTCTTCTTCTCCTTGGGCATGAAGGACCACTTGAGCCCCGTCGGGAAGCCGGCGCCGCCCCGCCCGCGCAGCCCCGATTCCTTCACGATGTCGGTGACCCTGGCTGGCTCCATCGTGAGGGCCTGCGCGAGCATCTCGTAACCGCCCCGCTTCACCCAGCCCTTGTACGTGCGTGCGTCGGCCTCGCCGAAATGCTTGGAGAGGATGAGGGTCTCTTTGGGATGCGGTTTGTGAGGGTAACCCATCAGGAATGTCCAATGTCGAATGTCCAATTCTCAATGTCCAATTGAACATTCAGCATTGGACATTCTACATTCAGCATTTGCCTCACTTGTATTTCCTCACCAGTTCCGGAACCTTCTCCGGCGTCACGGACTCGATGAAGTCATCGTTGACGAGCACCGGCGTCGCGAACCCGCAGGCTCCGAGGCATTCCACCTCGATCACCGTCCACTTGCCGTCGGGGCTGGTGGCGCCGAGCTCCTTGGCGCCCGTAGCGTCGAGGAACGCTTTTGTCACGGCCTCGGCGCCGCAAATATTGCACGGCGACGTGGTGCACACCTGCACGAAGTGCCGCCCCACGGGGTGCTGGTGATACATCGTGTAGAAGGTCACGACGCCCTTCACGTACGCCGGCGTCAACCCGAGCACCTCGGCGACCTCCGCCATGTTGCGGTCGGAGATCCAGCCGCGCGCCCGCTGCACGAGCCACAGGGCCGGGAGGAGGGCCGCTTGCTTCGTGGGATAGCGCGTCAGGATCCCGCTCAGCTCCTCGAGCATCCCG
>QHUD01000183.1 GCA_003221085.1 Gemmatimonadota bacterium | reverse complement strand
CCTTCGGCCAGGGTGACCTCGACCTCGACGCTGCGCTCGACGGGGCGCACGCGGAAGTCCACCACCCGGACCGGCCGGCCATCAATCGCCGGCGGTCGTTCGAGTGCTGCGCGCACCTCGGCCGCGCCGTGGCCGTGGACCCGCAGCCAGTAGGTGCGGGGCACGGCGAAGCGCGGATGCATCAGCCGATGGGCCGCGGCGCCGTCCGTGGTGAGGAGCAGCAGCCCCGAGGTCATGACGTCCAGTCGTCCAACGTACGTGAGCCCCGGTACGTTGGGGAGGAGGCTGTACACGGTCCGTCGCCCCTCCGGGTCGCCGCGGCTCACGACGTAGCCGACCGGCTTGTTGAGCGCGAGCCAGGTGACCGGGCCCTGCCGCACGGCCCGGCCGTCCACGGTCACGCGCTGGCGCAGCGGATCCACGCTCATGCCGATCGTCGCGACGACGCCGTCCACGCGCACGCGACCCGCACGAATCAGATCCTCGGCCTTACGGCGGGACGTCACGCCCGCACGCGCCAGGGCGCGTTGCAGGCGCATCAGGGTCATTCGAGTTCGGCGGGCGCGGGCGGCCGGAGCGCCACCGACAGCTCTTCCAGCCGCGGCAGCTCGTCCAGGTCCTTGAGGCCGAGGATCTCCAGGAACTGCGGCGTGGTGCCGTAGAGCAGCGGCCGTCCGAGTCCTTCCCCGCGCGTGACGATCTCCACCAGCCCGCGCTCGCTCAGCTTCTCGATCACCGCCCCCGAATCCACGCCCCGGATCTCGTCCACCTCGATTCGGCCCACCGGCTGGCGGTACGCGATGATGGCCAGCGTCTCGAGCGCGGCCGGGCTGAGCCGCCGGGGCCGCAGCGCGAACTGCGCGCGATCGATCGCCTCCGCGTATTCCCGCCGCGTGAGGAACTGCCAACCCTGGGCGATCTCGATCAGCTCGACGCCGTGGTCGCCCGTCGCGAACGCGTCCCGGAGCTCGGCCAGGGCGGCGCGCACGGCCGTCGCGCCCGCGGAGGGATCGAGCGTGAGTAGCTCGTCGACCGTGAGCGGTCGCGCGGACGCGAACAGCGCCGCCTCAACGAGCTTCGCGAGGGGATTCACGGCGGATCTGAATCGGGGCGAACGGCCCCTCCTGGTGAACGTGTAACGCGCCGCGCTTGGCGAGCTCGAGCAGCGCGATGAAGGTGGACAGGACGTCCACGATCGTGGACCTCGCCCCCACGACATCGCCCCACCCGAACGTGTCGCGCGCGGCGAGCAGCGCCTGAATCCGCGCCGTCGCCCCCTCCACGTCGAGCGGCCGCGGCACCACGCGGTGCAGCACCGGCTCGGGAATGAGCGCGATCACCCGCTCCGCCGCGGCCAGCAGATCGTTCAAGTCGATGACGAGCGGCGCGGGCGGCGCGGCGGGCGGCTCGGGAGAGAAGCCGCGCCCGAACTGCTCGGCCCGGCGCGCCGCCGCCGCGCCCAGCCATTCCACCAGCTCGCGGATCTGCTGGTACTCGAGCAGCCGGCGCACCAGCTCAGCGCGCGGATCCTCCCACTCGTCGTCGCCCAGGCGTCGCGGCAGGAGCATCTGCGCCTTGATCCGCAGCAGCCGGGCGGCCATCTCGAGGTAGTCCGCCGCCTGGTTCAACCCGAGCTCGCTGATCACGGCCAGGAACTGGTCGGCGATCTTCGCGATCGGCAGGTCGGTGATGTCGACCTCGTCCTCGTGGATCAGGTGCAGCAGCAGATCCAAGGGGCCCGAGAACTGCTCGAGCTCGACGACGAAGCCGGCCGAGTCCTGAGTCACGGGGTTCGTCGGCGCACTCACGTCGGAAAAGCTCCCGGAGACACGGCGAACCCGCGCACGAGCAAAAGCCCGATGCCCATGAGGTGATACGCCGGCCAGAGCAGCACCTGCAGCACACCAGGAAACACCCAGACCAGCAGCATCACCGGGACGAAGCCGAGACCCTGGAGTTGCCGATACTTCAACCCCGCTCCCGGCGGCAGGAGGTGGTAAAAAACGTGGCTCCCGTCCAACGGCGGGACGGGGATGAGGTTGAAGAAGGCGAGCACCACGTTGAGCCACATCCCCCACCACAACATGCGCTGTATGATCGCGATGGTCGCGGTCAGCGGCGGGACGGCACTCCCCACCAGGCCGACGAGCGCGAACAGGATCGTGCACGCCACGAACAGCCCCAGATTCACGGTGATTCCCGCAAGCGAGACGATGATGTCGCCCCGGCGGTACTCCCGGTACTTGCGCGGGTTGACCGGTACCGGCTTCGCGGCCCCGAAGGGTGGCGCGCCCATTCTCCACAACACGAACGGGACGATCAGGGTCATCAGGGGATCGATGTGCTTCAGGGGATTGAACGTCAGCCGCCCCAGCATGTAGGCGGTGTCATCGCCCTGCCGATAAGCGGCTTCGGCATGCGCGTATTCGTGGGCCACCATGGAGAACAGAAGCACCGGGGCCCAGATGAAGAATTCGAACGAGATAGCTCGACTCGTGGGTCGGTGACCGCCTAAGATAACGAGCGGGCGGGCGCCCGGTCAACGGCGTAGCGCCTTGACCGACCTACACTTACCGTCTATCTTCCGCGCCTCACGAGGAGGCGAAGTGCCGCGAATCAAGTCCGCGAAGAAGGCGATGCGGCAGGGGCGAGCCCGCCACCTGCGCAACCGCGCCCAGAGCTCCGCGCTCCGGACCGCACTCAAACGGGTGCGAACTGCAACGACAACCGAGCAGGCGAGCGAGGCGTATCGCGTGGCCGCCCGACTGCTCGATCGGGCCGCCCGCAAGCACCTGATCCATCACAACAATGCGGCGCGGCACAAGAGCCGGCTGGCCGCGGTGGTGCGGAAACTCGCGAAGTAACGCATCGAAGCTTTACAAACACGTAGGGGCGCAGCATGCTGCGCCCCTACATCGTTTTCGGTTTCGCTTTTCCGCACACGCCTATACGGCCGCTAATTCACCCCCACACTGCCCGCAATACCATTCCGTCGGCAGGTTCATCGTGCCGCACTCCTTGCACCGGAGCGTCCGCGCGGCTTCCTCATCGCCAGCCGCCGCCGGATCGGGCATGATCGGCGCGGGAACGGGATTCGCGGCCCGCTGGGACGGCGGCGCGGCAGCGCGGGGCGGATCGGACGGGATGGAGGGTTGGAACTGGGCGCCGCTGGCGCGCCGTGGGGACGGAGCCGCCCCCGTGTCGTCCTCGGTGACGGACTTGATGAACTCGAGCTCGTCCACCTGGGCCACTTTTCCGGGCGGCTCCTGGGCGCTCAGGGGGATGGCCGCGGGGCGCGCTTGTGGCGCCGGAGGGGGGGCGGGGGCGGGGGCGGGGGCGGGGGCAGGCGCCGGCCGCGCAGTCGGCCGGTTACGGACGAGCGCGTCGAGCTCCTCGAGCTTTTGGATGTCCGCCTCGACGGCCTGCAGGTCCTCGCGTACCGACACCAGCTCGGCGAGCACGTCCTGGTGCACCTGCTCCCATTGCGACTCATCGTACTCGCCGACCGAATGCCGCAGCTCGGTCTCGGTCAACTTCTCGGCAGCGAGGGCTTCCTTTTTCTGGAGCTCGCCTCGCATGTGTCGCTTTTCCTGGATCGCCAGGCGGGCGCTCTCGGCGTGCGCTTTGAGCTCCTCCATCACCGCGACGAGCCGCGCTTCGTAGTCCTCGCGCACTCGCGCCCGCACGTTCCCCGGTGTCGCGTCTGCCGAGCTGTTCAGACGCGCGATCCAGGCTTCGTACTGGCGCCGCTCCTCCAGCAGACGCTGGATGACGGCGGTGCTCTTGGACATGCCCTTAGACATCTCGCTCCCGTCGGAGGCGCGCCACCGCCTCGGCGCTCAGTTCGTTCACCCGCCCGAAGGTGCGCGCTGTCCAGATGATGCGCGCGCCATGCTCGAGACTCTCCATTCGGATCCACGCGGCGTCGAGCGTCGCCCCGACCGTCACCGCCCCGTGGTTCGCCAAAAGCCATGCCTCGTGCCCGGCCAGGTGTGGCTCGAGCCGGTCGGCCAATTCCGGCGTCCCGGGTGTCCCGTAAGGGACCAGGGGCACGTTCCCGCACTGCTGGATAAGCTCAGGCAGGACAAATATATGCAAATCCTGCCCGGCCACCCCCAGCCCGGTGGCCACGGGGGGGTGCGCGTGCACGACGGCGCTGACATCCGGCCGCCGTGTCAGGATTCGCAGATGTAAGTCCAATTCGCTAGTAGGGTTGCGGCGCCCACGCTGCTTGCGGCCGCGGAGATCGACTTCCACCATGTCCCCAGGCTTCACCAGCGCCTTGATCACTCCCGTGGGGGTCACGAGCACCCGATCGGGCCCCAGGCGGACTGCCAAGTTGCCGTCTTGCCCGGCGATGAGCCCCCGCTCCGCAAGCTGGCGGCAGCATTGCGCCATGCGGCGGGCGATCGCCTCCGCGGTCACGAGCCCCCGGGAGCGTCCGCCTGGTGGACGAGCATGCCGCCGACGACGGTGAGCACGGCCCGTCCCGTGAGCGCCCGGCCCGCGAACGGTGTGTTGCGACTCTTCGAGAAGAACACTAAGGGATTCACGGTCCAGGACGCGGTGACATCCAGCACGACCACGTCGGCCCCCGTCCCGGGCCGCAACGTTCCACCGGGGAGTCGGAAGAGGGCGGCGGGCGCCGTGCTCATCCGGTGAACGAGCTCTGGAAGGGTGAGGAATCCTCCCGTGACGAGCTCCGTGTAGGCGACCGCGAACGCAGTTTCCAGCCCGACGATCCCAAACGGAGCATCGTCGAAGGCGGCCTCCTTGGCGTCGTACGCGTGCGGGGCGTGGTCGGAGGCGATGCAGTCGATCACGCCCTCTTTCAGCGCCTGGCGCAGGGCCGCGACGTCCGCCGGCTCGCGCAGCGGCGGATTCATCTTGGCATGCGTATCGTAGCGCTCGCAGTCGCGCTCGGTGAGCGTGAGGTGGTGCGGCGTGACTTCGGCGGTCACGCGGACTCCCTGCTCCTTGGCGCTGCGGATAAGCGCGACCGAGCCGCGCGTGGATACGTGGCACAGGTGTACGTGGCCGCCCGTGAGCCCCGCGAGCAGCACGTCGCGCCCGACCATGATTTCCTCCGCCGCCGCGGGGATGCCCTTGAGACCAAGCCGGGCGGCGACCAGCCCCTCGTGCATCACACCGCCGGCGGCGAGCGTCGGCTCCTCGCAGTGATCGGCGACCGGGATCTCGAAGGTGCGCGCGTACTCGAGCGCGGTGCGCATCAGGTGACTCGAGGCGACGGGCTTCCCGTCGTCGGAGACCGCGACCGCACCGGCGCCCACCATCTCACCGAACTCGGAGAGCCGCTCTCCCTTTTGGCCGACCGAGATGGCGCCGATCGGGTACACGCGTGCGAGCGCGGCACGCGCCGACTGACGCACGATGAAACCCACGGCCGCCTGGTTGTCGGTGACGGGATCGGTGTTGGGCATCGCGCACACGGCGCTGAACCCGCCCGCCGCGGCGGCCCGGGCACCGCTCGCGATCGTCTCGACGTCCTCGTTGCCGGGCTCCCGCAGATGGACATGGAGGTCCACGAGCCCGGGGGCCACGACCTGCCCTCGCACGTCGTGCACTTCGGCACCGTCGGGAGTGCCGATCCCAATCCCGACCGCGGCGATCTTGCCGTCCTGAATGAGCACGTCTGCGGCCTGGTCGAAGCCCCGGCTCGGGTCGATCACCCGGCCACCCTTGAGGAGCAGCGGCCGGGTCACTCCGGGCCTCCGGGCCCCTTGGCCGCGTCGGCCA
>QHUD01000198.1 GCA_003221085.1 Gemmatimonadota bacterium | reverse complement strand
CGGCACTTCGGCGACGAACAGGTCATAGCGTCCCGACCCGTTCATATCCGAGTTGAAGATGACGATCTTGCCGTCGGGACTCGGCTTGGCGAACGGGTCGCCCCAATACGAGCCCGTCACCGAGTAGTGATGCACCAGCAGCCGCGCATCGCTGCCGTCGCTGCGCACGATCCCGATGCCCTGCTTCCACAAGGCCGTGGCGGTGAAGGCGGTGTTGTCGACGCCGCTCACGATCGACCACTGCCGGTTGAGGTCGCCCCCCAACTCGGCGTCCGACTGCACCCAGTTGCCCGAGTGATGCACGGCCGGGCCGGCGCTGTTGGTGAGAAAGCGCGTCTTCGCGATCTGGCCGCCGCTGGGATAGTAGCGGTCGAGATCGAAGGGGGCGGTGGCATTCACATCGGTCGTCACCCACTGGCCGCGCAGATTCGCGTTGTGCCCGAGCCAGATGTTGATGGGGTCATTCTGGGTCGGCCCGAACGTATTGGTGCTCAGATCCCACAGCCGCATGGTGTTGTTGCTGTTCGTGAGGGCGATGTAGCGCCCGTCGCGCTCGAGCCGCGGCTCGTTCAGCCACGACTCCCCGTGCGTGAGCAGCTGATTGGTCTGGCTGTTCCACGCAAACGCCACGGTCTGGTCGGTCGTCAACCCCGCAAACCAGCCGTCGGTCTTGTCGTGCTGCAACCAGCCGAACATGCCGAGGTTCAAGGGGAAGAACCCGGTGTTCTCGACCAGCATCGAGGCCGTGTTGAACCGTACAATCTGGCCCCCCGTGATGATGTACGCGATGCGCGGCTGGCTGGGGAGATCGGAGAAGGAAAAGCACAGGTCGCGGCCCGGCTGGACGGGGAGCCGGCGGTAGTTGCTGAAGCCCACCCCGCGCGTGAAGTCCACCAGGTAATACGCGACGCCTTGCGGGGTCCCGATCAGGATGGTGTGGGTGTTGTTGCCGGCGCCCCAGCCGAGGCTGACTTCGTTCGGGCCGTCGGAGTAATCGTGCCCGGCGCCGCTGTTGGCGGACGGCGTCGTGCTGCTCGTGACCTTCCACACCCGGACGCCGGTCACCGGGTCCTGGTAGGAGAAGCCGGCCGGTTGGCTCGGGACGCCGAGCGCGAGGTAAGCAGCCGTATTCGACAGCTGCCCGCTGGCGACCGGCAGCAGGGTCGGATCGACCACCGACCCGGTCGGCAGCGGCACCTGTGCCGTGACGGCCGACGTGCCGCTCTGGCCTTCGCTCGTGGCCGTGACCGTCACGGACCCATCGGCCAGGTCGGTCACGAGCCCCGCCGAGGACACGGTCATGATCGTGGGCGCACTGGACGTCCAGGTCACCAGCCGGCCCGTCAGGGTCGTGCCGTTCGCGGCCTTGAGGGTGACGCTCAGCTGCACGGTGCCCTTGGACGGGACCGTCGCCGGCGCCGGCGTCACGACGACGGACGCGACCGGGACGAGTGCCACGGTCACCGTCGCGCTGCCCGTCCGCCCTTCGCTCATGGCGGTAATCGTCGCGGTACCCACCGCGCCGCCCGTCACGAGCCCGCTCGCCGACACGGACGCCACCGTTGGCGCGCTCGAAGTCCACGTCACGGCCCGTCCCGTCAGCGCGCTGCCCGCCGAGTCCTTCGGCGTGGCGGTCAGCTGCGCCGTCTGCCCCACGGTGAGGCTCGCCGTCGCCGGCGAGACTTGCACCGAGGCCACCGGCACAATCGCCACGTTGATCGTGGCCGTGGCGGTCTTGCTCTCGCTCGTGGCCGTAATCGTGGCCGAGCCTTGGGTAACCCCCGCGACCTGTCCGATGCCGCTGACGGTCGCGACGCTGGGACTGCTGCTCGCCCACGCCACCGGCCGCCCGGTCAGCGTGTTGCCAGCCGCGTCCTTGGTTGTCGCCGTGAGGGAAACCGTCTGACCGACGAACATGTTGGCCGACGTGGGAGCGACCTGTAGGGAGGCCACCGGTACGGTCGTCACGGTGACCGGCACGGCGGCGCTTTGACCTTCGCTCGTGGCTGTAATGCTTGCGGCGCCTTGGGCCACGCTCGTGACCAAACCGCTGGTGCTCACGCTCGCCACAGTGGCATCACTGCTCGACCAGGAGATCGATCGGCCGGAGAGGAGATTGCCCGCGGAGTCGGCCGTCGTAGCCGTCAGCTGCGCCGTAGCGCCCACTAGCAGGCTCACGACAGCTGGGGTCACCTTCACCGAAGCCACCGCAGCTGGGACAACCGTGATGGTAGCCGTGTCCGAGCCAGAGGCGGAGCTCCCGTGGCCGTGGGCGACGACTTTGAAACGACCGGCATCCGGGGTCGCCTTGTAACCCGCGTAGTGCCGACCACCGTGCGTGTTCGTGTCCGCGATGCTACCACCAGTGACACTCCAGGTCACATCGATAGGTGCGGTATCGCCGGCAGGTGTAAGCGCCACCGCCATCAGCTGAGTGGCGCCGTCGGTTGGGAGCGTAATGGACTTGGGAGTAATCTGCAAGCGGAGTATCGCATTAGGATCAGTGACCGCAACAGCTACCGGCTTCTCGCAGCCGAGAGCCGCGAGAGTCAGAATCAGCAGCGCATCTTTCATCAGCGCCAACCGAGCGGACAGCTTGTGCTTGAACGTCATGACAGTATCTCCTACGCTAGGGCGTTCGTAGAACGGCAGAGCGTCCCACCGGACACGATGGGTCTCTCTGCGGGGACGTCACGGATGTAGGTGTAGAGGGAGGCAGGAACAGCGAAGTTCGGATGGATCGAGACCGGCCGCAGCGTGGACAAAGCTCGCGCCGCGGTCGTACGGACCGCTTTCGACAGCGCCAGACGCTTGGCCAGCTTGAACGTGAACGGCACGATCCCAAACCTCCTGTTACCGGCTCACCCAAAAAAAAGAAGGCCCCCAGTTTCGACCCGAAGGTCGATGCGCTGGCGGCCCGGCGGGCATGGCGATCAACTCGCCGTAGCCCCGTAGCTCTGCGTCGCCGTCTTTAGACGGGTTTGCTCTGAGCAGCGAACTACTCTCGATTGTCCTGTGCGGGGACCTGAGTCGCAGCAGCGCAGTGTAACCGAAGTGCGCTGGTGCATGTGGCGCGGGCGCAATGCCGCGTCCCTGCAACGCTGCCAATTTAGGAGCAGACGAAAAACGCGCAAGTGTTAATTCGACATCACCTTACGTGACCAGAACGCGTGTGACGTGCCTCACGGGGGGCCGTCCCAGGCGCCATGCGGAGGGCGTCGTCCTCCCAACGGCGCAAGTCATTGTCGATGACCTTGAGTGGCATGGAATTCGCCGCCTGCTTGGGGCTCGTGAAGACGCTACTGATCTGTCATCACGATGCGGTCCTCGACCGCATCGGTCTTGCCCGGTGGCTGGCATCGTTCTCGGAGCTGGTCGGTGTGGTCGAGATCCGGGAGCCGAAGCAGCGGCTGTGGCGACGGATCCGGGGTGAAGTGAATCGCGTGGGCCCGCTGCGATTCTTGGACGTGCTCGCGTACCGCGCGTACGAGCGGCTGGTGCTGGCACCCGGCGACCGTGCGTGGCAGAGCGGTGCGCTCGAGCGGCTGCGCGCCGCCTACCCACCGGTCTCCCCGCGGACGCCTATCCACGTGACCTCCAACCCGAACACCCCTGAGGCGGCCGCATTCATCCGCGCGTGCGGGCCCGACGTTATGCTCGCCCGCTGCAAGAGCCTCCTCAAACGGGAGGTCTTCACGCGCCCCGCCCGGGGGACATTCGTGCTGCATCCAGGCGTTTGCCCGGAGTACCGCAATGCCCACGGTTGCTTTTGGGCGCTCGCCAACGACGACCTTCAGAAGGTGGGGACGACGCTGCTCCAGATCGACGAAGGGGTCGATACCGGGCCGGTGTACGGCTACTTCGGGTACGCGTACGACGAAGTGGCGGAGTCGCCCTTCGTCATCCAGGGCCGCGTCGTGCTCGAGAACCTCGAAGCGATCCGGCAGGCGTTGATCGACGTCGCCGACGGACGCGCCGCCCGGCTCGACGTTTCCGGCCGTCCCTCCGCCGTGTGGGGCCAGCCATGGCTGACGAAGTATTTTCGCTGGAAATTTCGCGCGTGGAGACGCCGTCGTGAGAGCGCTTGCGCTACTGTATCATGACGTAGTCGAGGGTGGCGACTGGGACGCGAGCGGCTTTCCCGATCCCGTGTCCGCCACCTACAAGCTCGAGCGCCACGACTTCGAGCGGCATCTCGCAGCCGCATCCGCGGTCGCCGCGCGGCGCGGCACCGTGCACGACCTCCTCGAGGGCACGCTCGACCCGCCCCCTGTTCTCCTGACCTTCGACGACGGTGGTGCGAGCGCGTACGGCTGCATCGCCGACATGCTCGAGCGTGCCGGCTGGCGCGGTCACTTCTTCATCACCACCGACTACTTGGGGACTCCGGGTTTCGTGGGGCGGGCACAAGTGCGCGAGCTGGCTGAGCGGGGGCACGTGATCGGCACGCATTCGTGCTCTCATCCCACACGGATGGCGCGGTGCAGTTGGGACCGCCTTATCGCGGAGTGGAGCCGGAGCGCAGAGACCCTGGCCGATGTGCTGGGGGCGCCGGTGCGGGTCGCCTCGGTGCCGGGCGGCGCGTTTTCACGGCGCGTCGCGGCGGCGGCGGCCGCCGCAGGGCTGGCCGCACTATTCACCTCGGAGCCGACGGTGCGCTGCCGGGTCGTGGACGGCTGCCTCGTGGTAGGGCGCTACGTGCTGCGACGCGGGGCTCCGGCTGCCGTCGCCGCTGCGCTGGCGTCCGGCGCGCTGTCTGCCCGGCTGCGCCAGCTCTGCTTGTGGAATCTGAAAAAGGTGGCCAAAGCTGTCGGCGGCGATCTCTACCCGACCCTCTCGCGGTTGGTGCACGGACATACGCGCTCC
Organism: Gemmatimonadota bacterium; assembly: GCA_003221085.1. Taxonomy (GTDB): domain Bacteria; phylum Gemmatimonadota; class Gemmatimonadetes; order Gemmatimonadales; family GWC2-71-9; genus AG41. Next base: position 14,034 of record QHUD01000198.1, on the reverse strand, counting down.
GACTCGGCGCGCGCGACGCGCGCGTGAGCCGGAGCCACGACGTCGTCGTAGGGTGGGAGAGTTATCGGCTGCCGCGACGCAACAGCATCACGGGGACGGTGCGGAGCATGATCTTGAGATCTTCGAGGGTCGACTGCCGGCGAATGTACTCGAGATCATAGGCGACTTTGCGGCGCACGTCGTCCACCGAGGTGTCGTACCCCTGGTTGACCTGGGCCCAGCCGGTGATGCCGGGTCGCACCCGCTGGCGTCGGGGATAGCTTTCGATCTGCTCGCGCAGGTAGACGAAGATGTCGGGTTGTTCCGGTCGCGGCCCGACGATGTTCATATCGCCCTTCAGCACGTTGAACAGCTGCGGGAGCTCGTCGAGTCGGAACGTGCGCAGCAGTCGGCCGATCGGTGTCACGCGATCGTCGTCCGCCTGCGCCCATACCTGCTTACCATTCCCATTTGCCGGGCGCATCGTGCGGAACTTGAACATCGTAAAGGGCACGCCGCCCACGTCCATGCTCCGCCGCGTGTTCCCGCCGGCGCCCGTCAGGGCGCGGCGGTCTAGCCCGACCCGGGCTTGCTTGTAGAACACGGGTCCCCGCGACGTCAGCTTGATCACTACCGCGATCAGCAGCATCAGCGGAGAGGTAAGGACGATGCCGACCGCCGCGACCACGATGTTGACGACCCGCCGGGCCGACCGCTCTCGATCCACGGCATGGAGCGGCACGTGAAGGAGCGAGACAATGGTTCGGTTGGGGCGTGCCCGTCGGTACGGAGAAAGCGTCGTCGTCATGGCCCGGAGGCATGGCAAAGTCCGTGCGCGCGCCGAGGCCCGATGCCGCGAGCGCGAGTATGCTTCGACGTGCACCGGTTCGCAGCCGACGCGGCTGCGTTTCGTGGCGCTGCCTATTGCGCTGGTGCCCCGAGTGTGGAGTGGTCGCGACGTCGGCGTAACGCGGCTTAAATCCACGATATTCCTCTACATCAATCCCTTTCGAAACTTCGATTCTTTTCGAAATCCCGTTCTCGCTTTCGCTCCATATCGCGTGGACGCAACAGGGGGTGCAGCCCGGCTGGCTTTCCATCACCGGGCACAGAACTTGTCCCTCTGACTGCGTCGCCTGCACTTAAAGGATCATGTACTCCAACGCCGAGTCGGCGCCGCGTTCTGTCCCTCTTCGCCGCGTCGCGCGCGCCGTGGTGGCCCGCCTGCGTCGCGTGCGCGCGCACCCGGTCCTGAACGCTACCGCCTTCGAAGAGTCGTGGCGTGAGCGGGCGGGCCACGCCGTCGATCCCGATCACCGGCCGCATATCGTCGCCGCGCTCGACTGGCTAGGGCACGCGCAAGACGCGACCAGCGAGGGAGGGATCGCACGCGGGTACAGCCTCGGGTGGAATCCGCTGTTCGCGTCCCGCGCGTGGCAGCCCGCCGACCCCGGGGCGACGGGAGACATCATTCCACTGCTGTATGGTGCGGCCCGGCAGGTGCGGCATCGGGGACTCGCGGAGCGCGCGGAGCGCGCGGCGCGCTGGGAGCTCGAGCTGCAACTCCCGTCGGGTGCCGTGCGAGGGGGTGTCCAGGGGGATCGGGCGGTGCCCGCCGTCTTCAACACGGGGCGCGTACTGCTGGCCTGGCTCGCGGCCTTCCAGGAGACCGGTGCGGGCGTCTTCGCTGGCGCTGCGCGTCGGGCTGCGTGCTTCCTCCTCGCCACTCTCGGTGAGGACGGCGTATGGCGTCCGGGGGAGGGCGGGTCGGCTGAGGCGCGCCGGCACGCCGCGCTGTACAACGCCCGCACGGCGTGGGCGCTGGCGGAGGCGGGACGCCGTCTCGGCGCGCCCGAATTCCGCGCAGCCGCGGCGCGAGCCCTCCGGGCGGTGGCGCGGCGGCAGCATGACGATGGCTGGATGCCCGACTGCTGTTTCACCGATCCGGTCCGCCCGCTGCTGCACACCGTCGCGGCCGCGATTGCCGGGTTGCTGGAGGGCGGTGCCGTGCTCCGCGACGAGCGGTTGATCGCCCGAGCGGCGTCCGCAGCCGAGCGCGTGGCGTGCGCCGTCGATCCGGGGGGCCGGCTCCCGGGACGATTTGCCATCGGATGGCGCCCTGCCGCGTCTTGGGACTCGCTGGTCGGCGCCGCGCAGATGGCGAACGTCTGGCTGCGCCTGTACGAGCTTACCCGGGAGCGTCAGTGGCTCGATCCGGTAGACGTCGTCCTGCGCTTCCTCAAGTCCACGCAGAACCGTGCTACTCAGGACCCCGGTGTGCGAGGGGGTCTCAAAGCATCATTCCCCGTCGGCGCGGAGTGCGACGCCTATCAGGTGTCGAGCGCGGCGACCGCAGGTTTCGCGGACTCGCTGATCCGCGATGAGCGTCGTCGCGCGGGGGTCAGCCCTCTGACGGCTGCGGGCGCCGCGTAGGGGAGGCCTCGGTCACGTAGCCGAGGTAGCCGGCGGACAGTCGACCTCGAAGTAGAACCGGGTTCCCCAGTTGGGGCGGGTTTCCACCTGAAGCTCGGTGCCCATAGCCTTCACGAGCTTGCGACAGATGGAGAGTCCCAGCCCGGAGCTGGAAAATTGATGGCGTCCGCTCGCCGCGGCCCGCACCGGCTGCTGCGGCACGTGCAGCAGGAGGGGGTCGATTCCGGCGCCAGTGTCTCGAACGGAGAACTCGAGCCGGTGGGAGTCGATCGGTCGCGCTGTTAGCTCCACGTAGCCCGTGTCGGTGAACTTCACGGCATTCGTGGCGAGATTGAGGAGCACGCGCGACAGCGCCCGAGCGTGCCCCACGCGCCGTTCCGGCACGGGATGAACGAGACGTAGCGCCAGACTCTTTTCTTCGGCGATCGGCTGGATCATGCTGCGCACCGACGCGAACGTCTCGGCCACCGAGAACGGTGCGGGCGCGCGGTCCAGCAACCGGTTGCCGCCACGCGTGAGCTCGAGCACGTCGCTCGCTGTCGCGCACAGACACAGCGCGGCGCTATAGATCAGGCCGAGCTGGCGACTCTGTTCCGGGGTCACGGAACCGCTCTGGCCCTGCTGCAGCGCTTCCGCCAGGAACAGAATGGAGGTGAGGGGCGAGCGGAGGTCATGCGCGAGCTCCACGACGAGGTCGAGCCCGTTCGGACCGGCCAGGGTGGCGGTGAGATCTGGCTGCTCCAAGGCCAGCTCCGTCTCGGGCGCGGGCCTCGGAACCGTCGTGACGACCGGCCAGTCGAGCTGTTCAGCGGTGTTCGACCGCATCTCCATTACTCCTCCGCGTATCACGCGGCCTGCCCACCCGATTCGGCTGCACTCGCCTCGACCGGCAGGTCGTCCATCACGCCCGCCACCGCCCCCGGCCCGGGCTCACGCTCGACCACCCATCCCGCCGTCGGGCTGCGCTGCAGTCCGTGGCGCTCCATCAGCCGGTACAGGGTGGTCCGGTCCACGCCCGCGATGCGGGCGGCTTTCGACATGTTGCCGCTGGCCCTGTTCACGAGCCAGGTCAGGTACTGCCGCTCGAACTGCGCGATTACGCGGTCGCGGGCGGCGTGATAGCTCTCTTCCAGCAGGGTCGAGATCAACGACGCGGGATTCGCGCTCGTGTCCGGCGCCCCGGGGTCTCCCGTGAGATGCAGGTCTTCGGGCCGGATCTCGGCGCTCGGTTCCACCACGACTGCCACGTGCTCGATCACGTTCTGCAGCTCGCGGACGTTGCCGCGCCAGTTGTAGCCGCACAGGGCGCGGAGCGCCGCGTCGGTCAACCGGGGGAACGGCGCGCCCTTCCGGCGATGGCGGACCCAGTAAGTGGACAGGAAGTAGTCCGCCAGCAGAGGGATGTCCTCGGGCCGTTCGCGCAGCGCCGGCACGTTGATCGGCACGACACGCAGGCGGTAATACAGATCCTCCCGCATTTCACCGGCCTTGACGGCGGCTTCGGGGTCGCCGTTGGTGGCGGCGATGAAGCGCACGTTCACGACCGCGTCGGTCGTTTCGCTTCCTACACGACGCACCACGCCGTCCTGGATGACGCGCAGGAGCTTCGCCTGGATCGATTTTGGCATTTCGACCAGCTCGTCGAGAAACAGCGTGCCACCGTGCGCAGCCTCGAGCAACCCGGGTTTGTCACGCACGGCGCCGGTGAAGGCGCCCTTGCGGTGGCCGAACATCTCGGACTCGAGCAGGCCCTCGGGCAACGCCGCGCAGTTCACGGCTACGAAGGGACGGCTGGAGCGACGGCTGTGGTGGTGAATGAATTGCGCGATCATCTCCTTGCCGCTGCCGCTCTCACCCGTGATGAACACCGATGCATCGGTCGGGGCGACCTTCCGGGCGAGCTCAATCGCTCGACGAAAAGCGGGCGCGGTGCCGAGCAGCGTGAGCTTGTCCGTTTGCACCTGCGCCCGGTCGAGCGTGTCCTGCTGCTCGCGCGTTTCCCGCGCCACCAGCAGCGTGTGGACCGCGCGCCCGATCAGGACCTGTAGGTGAGAGGCGGAAAACGGCTTGGGGAGATAATCGAAGGCCCCCTGCCGCAACGCCTCGACGCTCGATTCGACGCTGGGATTTCCCGTCATCACGATGACGATCGTGTCGTGATTGGTCCCGAGCGCGGCTCGCAGCAGCGCGAGCCCGTCGACCTGCGACATGTAGAGGTCCACGAGCACGACGTCGAAGGCGCGCCGCTTGAGCAGGTCGAGGGCGTCCTGGCCCCTGCTGGAAACGGTGACGTCGTACCCTTCGTGCCGGAGCACGGCGGCGCAGCTTTCGCGCAGCGTGTGCTCGTCGTCCACCACGAGAATCCGCACGCGGGCCTTCGCTTCGGGCCCGATGGCCAGCAGCGCGGCAGGCTCACGTGCGTCGCTGGGCTGGACACCGTGCTGTGTCATCGGCATGGACATCGCTCGTCCTTGAGATAACGGTCAACGCGCCTCCTACGCACGGTTCGGGCCACATTGTCGCGACCCCGCATCGTCACCCGGTTTGCCGCACGGAATGAGCAACATCCGCCCGCGCGCAAGCTGGGCGACACCGTGCGAATCGCACCAAGGTGCATCCGTCCCCGGCCTCCGATTGCACTGAATTGCGGCATGCGCGCACTCGGTCTGCGGTAGCGCACGGTATCGGACTTGCCACACTTCCTTCGCCGACGAAACGCACTTTTCCGAAGCCACACGGCGCGCCACCCGAAGAGGTATCCGTTCCATGACCATGAGCCACCTCCCCCTGCCACCTGGTTCGACTCCACCGGTGATGGTTCCGCCATCGGCGCCGCCTGCCACCACAGGGTGGGGCGGTCCCGAGTCGGAAGGCGGGGTCGATTGGCGGCGGGTGTACAGCGCCGTGATGCGCTTCAAGTGGTTGATCTGTGCCGTGACGGTGCTCGGCACGGTGGCCGGCTTCGGGCTCGCGCGCTTTGTCAGGCCCCAGTATGGGGCGCAGGCCACCATCTGGATCGACGCAACGGAGCGTGAGCGCTGGGGCCAGGCTCAGGACCGGGGGCCCATTCGGCAGGGCCAGTTGCTCGACCCCCAGTCCTGGGTGGACCTCCTCAAGTCCTACGTCGTGCTCGATACCGTGGTCCGCGATCAGCGGTTGTTCGTGAGCCCGAAGTCGCGGGCGGACGAGGACGTCCTGGCGAGTCTGCGGGTGACTGGACAGTACCGACCAGGGACCTATCGTCTGAAGGTGGACTCTGACCGTCGTAGCTACACACTGTCCACGGCCCCCGAAAACCAAGTCGTGGAGCGCGGGACGGTGGGTGACTCCATCGGGATCAAGCTCGGGTTCGTCTGGGCTCCCGCTGCCGGGGCGCTGCCTGCCGACCGCACCATCGAATTCCGGTTGGCGACATTCCGGGACGCCGCACGGTCGCTGGCGGACTCAATGAGCGCGCAGCTAGATCCGCAAGGGAACTTCCTCCGGCTTGAGTTGCGGGGCCCTGACGCGCCGCGCATCACCGCCGTGGTCAACGCGGTGGCGGACCGGTACGTGCTGGTGGCGGCGGACCTCAAGCGGAAGAAGTTGACCGAGCTCACGAAGATTCTGGGAGAGCAGCTGCAAAGCGCGGAGGACAAGCTGCGGGGCGCCGAGGCGGCCCTGGAACGATTCCGGGAGCGGACAATCACGTTGCCGGCCGATCGGCCGGCCCCCGTGGCGCTCGGTGCGCCGGGCGGGGCTGGCGGCGGCAGTCAGGGTCAGGTCGGCGAAGCGGATCCCAAGTTTGGGACCTTCTTCACCATGCAGTTTGATCGGGAACGGATCCAGCAGGACCGCGAGGCGCTTCAGCGGTTGCTGCAGGCTCGCGATTCCGCCGGTCTCTCCGCCGATGCGCTCGCAGTGGTAGGGTCCGTCCAGGGGAACCCCGACCTCGCTGCCGCGCTCACGGAGCTGACCTCGAAGCGGGCCAACCTGCGTGCCTTACGGTACCGTTACTCCGACCAGTACCCGCCGGTGCAGCGCTTGGTGGGAGAGATCGGCACGCTCGAGCGCCAGACGATTCCGGCGCTGGCCCGCGTGCTGCTCGATCAGCTCGCAGCCCGCGAGGCGGAGCTCGGCCGACGGCTCGGTGCCGACTCGCGGAGCCTGCAGCAGATCCGCGCGCGCGCCATCGAGGAGGCGCGGCTGCGTCGCACCAAGACGATGTCCGAGAACCTTTACACGATGCTCAAGGAGCGGTACGAGGAGGCGCGCCTGGCGGAGGCGAGCACCATTCCCGACGTCCGCATTCTGGACGCCGCGGTCGTGTCGCGGGAGCCCGTGAGCGCGATGGGCGGGCGATTGATCCTGCTCGGCTTCTGCGGCAGCTTCGGGCTCGCCGTTGTCGGCGCTGTCCTCCTCGATCGTGTGGACCCCAGGGTGCGTTACCCCGATCAGGTCTCACGCGAGATGGGCTTGGCGATCCTGGGCGCCGTGCCGCACTTGCGAACGCTGCCTCACGCGGGGCGGCACGGCCGTGCCCGTGTGCCCGAGGACGTAAACCAGGTGGTGGAGGCTCTTCGGGGCGTGTGTCTGAACCTCGTGTACGCACACGGGGGACGGGCGCCACTCCTCGTGACGGTGACGAGCCCCGGGGCGGGGGACGGCAAGTCGTTCCTGGCGGCAAACCTGGGGCACACGTTCGCGGATGGCGGGCACCGCACGCTGCTGATCGACGCCGACATCCGGCGCGGCGTGCTGCACCGCCGGCTGAGCGCCCGCCGACGCCCGGGGCTGAGCGACTTCCTGCGGGGCGAGACCCCGCTCGATGCCGTCGTGCAGGCGACGCCGTACCCCTCGCTCTCGCTGATCGCCTGCGGCACGCGCGCGTACAACGCCCCCGAGCTGCTCGGATCACCTGCCATGTCAGAACTGGTAACCGGCATGCGGTCGGGCTACGACGTGATCTTGATCGACAGCCCGCCGCTCGCGGCCGGCGTGGATCCGTTGATCCTCGGCACCCTGACCGGGACTCTGGCACTCGTGCTCCGTACCGGGTACAGCCACCGCGATGTCGCGGCGGCCAAGCTCGAGATGCTGCAACGGCTGCCCGTGCGGATGCTAGGGGCGATCTTGAACGACGTGCCGGCGGGCGGGGCCTACCGCTACTACTCCTATTATCTGCCGGGCTACGAGGCGGCGGACGAGAACAGCGGCAGCCGGCGGGTACCCGTCTAAGTAGCGGGTACCCGTCTAAGTAGTAGAAGGGGCGGCCGGATTAGTGCCTTCGTCGAAGCGCCGCAGCCAGCTCCCAGAGTCTGCTCTGCCGGTCCGGACAGCGGCGGCGGCGCGGACCAGTAGGTCGACGGGCTCGATCGGGGCGTAGCCGACGTTGGCCACGGCCTCGTAGCCGCAGCGGACGCGAACGGGTGGAGGGGACGCGCCGCCGGCTGCCGGAGCGACGGCCGCCGCGGAGACCGAGTTGGCGAGGCGCTCGGCGAGCCGCCGCGCGCCGCCCGCATCCGTGCCGGGGGCGAGCACCGCGAACTCGTTCGCGCTGAGGCGCCCGATCACGTCCGACAGCCGAGCCGCCGCTTTGATCGCCTGCACGTACCGACCGAGATTCGCGCCGGCCTGCGGCCCGGCGGCGGGTTCGGCCGGCTCGATGTCAAGCGCAAGCACGATGCAAGCGAGCGGACCGTGTTCCCGGAAGGCCTGCGATCCCAACTCGCGCGCGCGGCGGGCGAGCCCCTGCCGATTATAGAGACCGGTCACCGCATCGAGCAGGCCCTCGGTTCGGGCTCGGTCCGCATCGAGCTTGGCATGCACATAGGCGCCGATCTTGAGGAGGATCTCGTCCGCGTCGTGTGGAGGCGCGATGCACTCCCACGCACCGGCACGCAAGGCGGCCAGCCGTTGCGTGCGCGTGGCCGCTTCGCGGATCATCAGCAGAATTGGCGTGCTGCTGGAGACCCGGGGATCGGCTCGGAGCGTGCGACATAGCTCTACGCCGGGCATGTCTGGCAAGTCGGCGTCCGCGAGGATCACGTCCGGCTCGGTGGTCCGCGCGCGCTCGAGCGCGTGTTGAGCCGAGCGCTCCTGGAGCACCGCGTATCCACCGCCCTCGAGCAGGCCCCGCAGCCACCGCGTCGCCTCATGGCCGTCGCCGGCCAGCAGCACGAGCGGGAGGCCGCCTTGTGGCATTCGATCTGTCATACGTCCGCTCCAGCCAACCGCGTCTCCAGTGGTTTCATAGCCGCGAGTCATGCGTGCAAACCCGGGGCCGCTGCGTGGGAGGGCTCACCCCTCGTCCCTCGCCTTGTAACCGCTCCGGCTGCGCGGCTGCGCCGCGGCGGCTGCCGCGTGCGCGCAACGCAGCGCGCGCTTGAGACACGCTCGCCAGGCCGCGGGGCGCGGCGGCTAACCCATTGTGGCCCTGATTGCTAGCGGGGGACGCGCGCGCGGCCGGCGTCGCCCGGGCCTCAAACTTGAAGTGCAGGCCCGCGACCCCTAGTCCGCCGAGTATGCGTTGCAAGCACTGTAAGACGCGCCGCCGCGAGAAGACCAAAGCCCAGCGACCCGCCGCACCAAGCCGGGTGCCGACATGCGAGCGCTGCGGCCGGCCGATCCTGTGCCACCCGGACGTCCTGCTCGGGGCGGAGGACGGCACGCTGGCTCAGCTCGCGCGGTTCGGTCTGGCGATCACCGGCGACCCGTTGCTGGAACTCAAGCGCGAGGGCACCTGAGCGATGTGCGGAATCGTAGGATACGTCGGGCCGAGAGAGGCAGCGCCGTTTCTGGTCGAGGGATTGGCGCGCCTGGAATACCGGGGATACGACTCCGCCGGCGTCGCGGTGCTCAACGGCGCGGGAGTGGAAACCCGCAAGCTCGCGGGACGCATTGCCGGCCTGCGCGAGCTCCTCACGCGGACGCCCGTGCACGGGCGCTGCGGCATCGGACATACCCGCTGGGCGACGCACGGCGCACCGACCGAGCGCAACGCACACCCCCACACCGACTGCACGCGGACCCTCGCCCTCGTGCACAACGGCATCATCGAGAATGCGGACGTGCTCCGTAAGCGCCTGGAGCAGGACGGCCATCGCTTCGTGACCGAGACCGACACCGAGACGCTGGTGCATTTGATCGAAGAGTCGCCCGGCGCGACGCTCGAAGCGCGTGTCATCGCGGCCCTGGACCATGTGGAGGGGACCTACGGTATCGCGGTGGTCGCCGAGGCTGATCCCGGGAAAATCGTGGTCGCTCGCCGCGGCTCTCCGGTACTGCTCGGCGTCGGGGACGGGGAGTTCCTCGTGGCCTCCGATGCGAGCGCCGTGCTGGGGCATACCCGGTCCGTGGTCTACCTGAACGACGGCGACGTCGCCGTGGTGACGCCGGAAGGCTACCGCGTGCTCGACCGGGACGCCCGCGAGCAGGACCGGGCCGTGGACGACATCGAGTGGGATCTCGACGCCATCGCCCTCGGCGGCTATCCGCACTTCATGCTCAAGGAGATCTGCGAGCAGGCGGAGACGGTGCGGAGCACGCTGCGGGGACGCTTGCTCGTGGCGGAGGGAACGGCGCGTCTCAACGGGCTGAATCTGACCGCCGAGGACTGCCGCGCGATCCAGCGCGTCGTGATTGTGGCGTGCGGCACCTCGTGGCACGCCGGACTGGTGGGCCGTCACGTAATCGAGGAGCTGGTCGGGATCCCGGTATCGGTCGAGTACGCGTCGGAGTATCGCTATCGGCGTCAGCTTCACCTCCCGGGGACGGTTACCATCGCGATCTCGCAGTCCGGCGAGACGGCGGACACCCTGGAGGCGCTGCGGGCCGCACGGGCCGGCGGCTCCACGGTGCTCGGTCTCGTCAACGTCGTTGGCTCGACGATCGCTCGCGAGGCGGACGGCGGACTGTACCTACATGCCGGTCCCGAGATCGGGGTCGCCTCGACCAAGGCGTTCACGTCGCAGGTCGTCGCGTTGCTGCTGCTGGGGCTGTACCTCGGCCGCCAGCGGGAGCTCTCGGGCGAGGAGGGGCGGCGGTTGGCCGCGCAGCTGGCCCGGCTCCCGGAGCTCGTGGAGCGCACGCTCGCGGTCGAGCCGCAGGTCCGGGCGCTGGCTGAGCGCTACGCGGACGCCCGCAACGCCCTCTACCTGGGGCGGGGCGCCACGTTCCCCGTCGCGCTCGAGGGCGCGCTCAAGCTGAAGGAGATCTCCTACATCCACGCCGAGGGCTACCCGGCGGCCGAGATGAAGCACGGACCCATCGCCCTGATCGACGAGAACATGCCGGTCGTGTGCCTCGCGCCCAAGGATCCCGTTTACGCGAAAGTGGTTTCGAACATGCAGGAAGTGAAAGCCCGGGGGGGCCGCATCATCGCGATCACGAGCGAGGGCAATGGCGATCTGAGCAAGTTGGCGGATCATCAAATCGCCGTGCCGACGAGCCCACCCCTAATCGCGCCGGTGCTGACGGTCATTCCGCTCCAGCTCCTGGCGTATCACATCGCCGTCTTGCGCGGCTGCGACGTGGATCGGCCGCGCAACCTGGCAAAAAGCGTAACGGTGGAGTAACGCCATGATCCAGAGAATGGTCGTGCGCCTGCTGGCGCCGCTGCTGCTGATGGTTACCAGTCCGCTGGCGGGTCAGACCGCGACCCGGGCGGCGCAAAGCGATTTCGAGCTCGGTGACCAGATCTTGCTGGAAGTCGAAGGGGACAGCCAGTTCACCCGGGTCTTAAGCGTGGGACCGGGCCCCGCAATCACGCTCCCGGTGATCGGCGCGATTCCGCTCAGCGGGGTGCATCGCGCGAACCTGGAGTCGTATCTCGCACAACAGCTGGCGCGATACATGAAGAACCCCGTGATCCACGCGAAGGTGCTCGTCCGCCTAGGCGTGCTCGGCGAAGTGGAGCATCCCGGGTACTACGCGGTCGCCTCCGGCGCGGTCGTGTCGGACGCTCTGATGGCGGCCGGCGGCCCTACCAAGGATGCGAAGTTCACGGCCGCGCGCATCGAACGGGAAGGGAAGGGGCTGTACGAGGGGAACGCCTTCCAGGACGCGTTCGCGCGCGGCATGACCGTCGAAGGGCTGGGCCTGCGCACCGGCGATCGCATCATCGTGCCGCGGCGCGCCGACCCCGAGTCCAAGTGGCGGATCATCGGCATCCTCGCGGCCATTCCGGCGGCGATCGTCATCGCCACACAGCTGCACCGCTGAAGCGATGCGGGTGCTCTCGGTCGTCGGCGCCCGACCGAACTTCATGAAGCTCGCGCCGGTGGACCGCGAGCTGGTGCGACGCGGGGTGGACCACGTGATCGTCCATACCGGTCAGCACTACGATCCCGGCATGTCCGCCGCCTTTTTCGAGGAGTTGTGGATCCCGGCGCCCGACTACGACCTGGGCGTGGGGTCAGGGTCCCACGCCCAGCAGACCGCCACCGTGATGCAACGCCTCGAGCCGGCGATCGTCGAGCTCCGTCCCGATCTCGTCCTGACGTACGGCGACGTGAACTCCACGGTCGCCGCCGCGCTGGTGGCCGCAAAGCTCCAGGTGCGGGTGGCGCACGTCGAGGCGGGCCTGCGCAGCGGTGACTGGACCATGCCCGAAGAAATCAACCGCGTGGTCACGGACCGGTTGTCGGACCTGTTGTTCCTGCCGTCGCGTGACGCGGCGGAGAACCTCGCGGCCGAGGGCATCGCCGCCGACCGCATGCACTTCGTCGGCAACGTGATGATCGACACGCTGTGTTGGGCGCTGCCGCAGGCCCTGGCGGTGGACGCGCCGGGGCGCTTCGACGTCCGGGCGCGTCCCTACGTCGTGGTGACCCTGCACCGTCCGACTAACGTGGATGACCCCGCCGTCCTGCGGGAGCTGCTCGAGGCGCTGACCCGGCTCGCGGACCACGTCCCCGTGCTCTTTCCCGTGCACCCACGCACCCGCGGGCGCATTCGCGAGCTGCGGCTCCGGCTGACGACCGAGCCGGGACTGCGACTGCTCGAGCCGCTCGGGTACCTGGACATGCTGAGCCTCGTCGCGAACGCCGGCCTGGTCGTCACCGACTCGGGCGGACTCCAGGAGGAGACGTCGTTTCTCGGCGTGCCGTGCCTGACCGTACGACCGAACACCGACCGCCCGATCACCTGCACGCACGGCACCAACCGTCTGGTGCAGGCGCAGCGCGATGCGATCCTCGCGGCGGCCGAGCGCGGTCTGTCGCGGCGCTCGCCGGCCCGGCCCGTCATCGAGCGGTGGGACGGCCATGCCGCCGAGCGGATCGCGCGTGTGGTGTGCGACGGGGAGCGTTTCGAACTTGATGGGGCTTCCGCAGAGCGACTCATGCCGCGCCGGGCAGTCGCCATCCCGCAACCGCTGGGCGCAGCGTGACGCCGTCGGGCGAGCGAACATACTGAAGCGTGCACAACCGAGGAGGAATGAGAATGACCGATGCAGCGACCAGCGGGGGGCGGTCCGCACGCCGCTCCCCGCGGCGCTTTGCCCCATGTGGCGGCGTCGCGACCCCGGAAGACTGCGGTGTAGCGCGCACGTTCTAGTACGCGCGCCACAAATCGCGCCGCACGCGTGATGCGCGCGCCCCGTCGCACGGTGTCAACAAGGCGCGCAACTCTCGATTTCACAACCACCTCTCCATGCTCGGCGAATGGCATTTGTCTTGCCACCTCGTCTCCGCAGCAATTCGGCTGATCGACCCTGCTGAGGAGGCAGCGCATGTTGAAACAGATCAACGTCGGGTTCGTGTCGGGCCTCGCGGCCGCTACGCTGCTCGCGTGGGGCTGCGATCGACCCGCGACCCCGTCGAGTCCCAAGCCATCGTTCTGGACCGGCGGATCGGGCAACTGCCCCGCCGGCGAGAAGTTCACCGGTGGCGGTCGCATTGACCCACCGATTGGAAAGACGACCTTCGGGTTCAACGTGAACGCGCGGGATTTTTGCGAGAGCGATGGATCGATCAAGGGCGAGCTCCAGACCGTGTACCATCCGACCCACACGCGGATTCACAGCTTGACCATCGACCAGTTCTTCTCGTTCCAAGATGCGGAACGGGGCGGGCGGTGCGCGGTGTTCGGCGGCACAGCGCGCGTGAAGGACGGCAACGGGAGCTGGGTGCAGGAGGAGTTCGCTGCGTCCGCTTGCGACAACGGAGAGCCAGGCTCGAGTCCGGGTGGGGGTCCTGACCGCTATGGAATAGCGCTCCAGGATGACCGCCACACCGGCACCGCGGATCTCACCGGCGGGAACATCCAGGCTCACTAGGACAGATTGGGAAAGGACGGGCCGAAGAATGCGACGTTCGATGATTCGATCGGTGCGGGAGGTGGTGGCGCTGTCGCTCTTGATCGCCCTCACCGCGGCACTCGCTCCGGTCACGCAAGCGCAGTCGGTGAGTGGTACGGCGTACGGCGCGCTCGTGCGGAGCCCCGGCGGCACGCAGCAGTCCGCGCTGGCGGTGCTTCCCGTCGTGACACCGACGGACGGCGCGACGGCGGACGGCGACGAGGACGGCTTGAGCGTGCCGGGCACGATCACCACGGAAGCCCTGACAGGCACCACGTCGGGCTCGATCGGAGACGCGGCCGCCGCCGCGCAGAGCGTGGCGACCGTGTTCAACGTGAATCTCC
>QHUD01000182.1 GCA_003221085.1 Gemmatimonadota bacterium | reverse complement strand
GGGGCCAGCAGCAGCGGCTCTGCATCGCCCGCGCCCTGGCCAACGAGCCCGAGGTGCTGTTGCTCGATGAGCCCTGCTCGGCGCTCGACCCCGGGGCCACACAGCGCATCGAGGAGCTGCTGGTCGAGCTGAAGCAGAGCTACTCGATCCTGATCGTGACCCACAACATGCAGCAGGCCTCGCGCGCGTCGGATTTCACGGGGTTCTTCTACCTCGGCCGCCTGATCGAATTCGGGCAGACCAAACAGCTTTTCACGAGGCCCGCGGAAGAGCGCACCGAGGCCTACATCACAGGACGGTTCGGATGAGCGCCTCTCCCACGGCGGCACACCGCCACTTTCACGACGAGCTCTCGGAGCTGAAAGCCAAGCTCCTGACCATGTCGGGCGAGGCCCAGGACGCCCTGGGCCGCGCGCTCGACGCCCTGTTGCGCCGCGACGGCGAGCTCGCCGCCCAGGTGATCGCCGGCGATCACTCCGTCGACGCCCTCGAGCTCGAGATCGAGGAGACGGTGATCGACCTGCTCGCCACCCAGCAGCCGATGGCGCGGGACCTCCGGCTGCTGGTGGCCGCGACCAAGATCGCGAACGACCTGGAGCGCGTCGGCGACCATGCGGTGAACATCGCGCAGTCGGCCGAGCGGCTGCTCGACGCCCGGCTCATCGCCCCGGAGCCCGAACTGCTCGAGATGGCCCGTCAGGCGCGCGCCATGCTCTCCGGCGCGCTGGACGCGTTCGTGCGCGGCGACCCCAAGCTGGGACGGGAGATCTGCCGGCGCGACGATTCCGTCGACGCCCTGCACCACTCCGTGTTCCGCATCCTGCTCACCCAAATGATGGAAGATCCGCACATCATCGGCGCGGCCATGGATCTATTTCTGGTCAGCCGCAACCTCGAGCGCGTGGCGGATCTCGCCACCAACATCGCGGAAGACGTCGTGTTCGTGGTGGAAGGAAAGACGATCAAACACCACGCGGAAGGATGAATCGCCCGGCCGGCCGGCGCTCCAGGTACTCGGTATTGGCGAACAACCGGATCAACAGCACTCCCACGACGAAGCCGCCGACGTGGGCCCAGAACGCCACGCCGCCCGCTTGGGCGCCGCCGAGCACGCCCACCGTGCCGAACAGCAGCTGCAGCAGGAACCAGTAACCGAGGATGACATACGCCGGCAGCGTGACCGTCGTCAGGAAGAAGCCGAGCGTGATCAACGTGTGCACGCGCACCCGCGGGTACAGCACGATGTAGGCCCCCATCACCCCGCTGATCGCGCCTGACGCGCCGACCATCGGGACGCGGGAGCCGGGATCGACGATCATCTGCGTCGCCGCAGCCGCCACCCCACACAGCAGGTAGAACACCACGAACCGCGCGTGCCCCATCGAGTCTTCGATGTTGTTTCCGAAGATCCACAGGAACCACATGTTGCCGATCAGGTGCAGCCACCCGCCGTGCATGAACATCGAGGTCACGACCGTCCACCAGTTCGCGTCGGCCGTGAGGACGCAGCGCAGCCCCTCCCCGAGCGGCACCGCGGTCCCCGGCGGCACCGTGTGCAGCACCTCGCCGGGAATCAGTCCGAGCTGGCAGACCGAGCGCGCCAGCGGCTCCGGCGCGCCCGCGCCCTGAACCAGCAGCCACGCGAGGACGTTGACAACGATGATGCCGACGGTGATGACGGGTGTCAGCTCGGTGGGGTTCTCGTCCTTATACGGAAGCACGGAGGTAAGATAAAGCTGGCGGAGGTTTGGGAGGTTGGGGGAGGTTGGGGGAGGTTGGGGGAGGTTAGAGGAGGGTGAGACGTCAGCGGGGCAACCTCCTCTAACCTCCTCAAGCCTCCCCAACCTCCCCAACCTCCCATCAGGCTGTCAATTTGACATCTTTTCCAGGCATAGGGCTTGCCTGTGCGACGGGGCGTTAGGAACGCGCATCAACCCTCGGATAAGGAGCACTCGTCCATGCCAGAGAAAATCATCGGGATCGACCTCGGCACCACCAACTCGGTGGTAGCGGTGATGGAGGGTGGCGATCCCGTCGTCATCCCCAATGCCGAAGGCGGGCGCGTCACCCCGTCCGTGGTCGCGTTCACGAAAGATGGCGAGCGGCTCGTCGGGCAGGTCGCGAAGCGTCAGGCCGTTACCAATCCGCAGAACACCGTCTTCTCGATCAAGCGCTTCATGGGCCGGCGGATGGGCGAAGTGGTGGAGGAGACGAAGCGCGTGCCGTACAAGGTGGTCGAAGGTCCGAACGGCCTCGCGTCGGTCGAGATCCAAGGCAAGCGCTACACGCCGCCCGAGATTTCGGCGATGATCCTCCAGAAAATGAAGCAGACCGCGGAGGACTACCTCGGCCACAAGGTCGAGAAGGCCGTCATCACCGTCCCCGCGTACTTCAACGACTCGCAGCGCCAGGCCACCAAGGACGCCGGCAAGATCGCCGGACTGGACGTAGTGCGCATCATCAACGAGCCGACGGCATCGGCGCTGGCGTACGGGCTCGATAAGAAGAAGGAAGAGAAGATCGCCGTGTACGACCTGGGCGGCGGCACGTACGACATCTCCGTCCTCGAGCTCGCCGAAGGTGTGTTCGAGGTGAAGTCGACCAATGGCGATACCCACCTGGGTGGCGACGACTTCGACGCGCGCATCATGGAGTGGCTGGTGGCGGAGTTCAAGCGCGACCAGGGCATCGATCTCTCCAAGGACCCGATGGCGCTGCAGCGGCTCAAGGAGGCCGCCGAGAAGGCGAAGATGGAGCTGTCGACCGTCATGCAGACGGAGATCAATCTGCCCTTCATCACGGCGGACCAGTCGGGGCCCAAGCACCTGAACATCACGCTCACCCGGGCGAAGCTCGAGCAGCTGGTGGACGACCTGGTGAAGCGGACGATCCCGCCGATGGAGCAAGCCCTCAAGGACGCCGGGATCAAGCCCACGGAGATCGACGAAGTGATCCTGGTGGGGGGCCAGACCCGCATGCCCAAGGTGCAGGAGATCGTCAAGGCGTTCTTCGGGAAGGAGCCGCACAAGGGCGTGAACCCGGACGAAGTCGTAGCGATCGGCGCGGCCATTCAGGGCGGCGTGCTGGCGGGCGAGGTGAAGGACGTCCTGCTGCTCGACGTGACGCCCCTGTCGCTCGGCATCGAGACGCTGGGCGGCGTCACCACCGTGCTCATCCCGCGGAACACGACCATTCCGACCAAGAAGTCGGAGGTCTTTTCGACCGCCGAGGACAACCAGACCACGGTCGAAATCCACGTGCTCCAGGGTGAGCGCCAGATGGCGACCGACAACCGCACGATCGGCAAGTTCCAGCTGACCGGCATCCCGCCGGCTCCGCGCGGCGTGCCGCAGGTGGAGGTGACGTTCGATATCGACGCGAACGGCATCCTGCACGTGTCGGCGAAGGACAAGGCCACCGGGAAGGAGCAGAAGATCCGCATCGAGGCCTCGTCGGGGCTCGGCGACAAGGACATCGACAAGATGGTCAAGGATGCCGAGGCCCACGCCGCGGAAGACAAGCGGCGGCGGGAGGAGATCGAGCGGCGCAACCGCCTCGACACGCTGGTGTACGAGGTGGAGAAGAGCTCGAAGGAATGGGTCGACAAGCTCGACGCCTCCCTCAAGACACGGCTCGATAAGGGCGTGGAGGGCGCGAAGCAAGCCCTCCGCTCAGGGGCCGCAGAAGAGATCTCCAAGGCACTGGAGGAGCTGCAGCAGGCCTACTCCGCCGCGGGCGCGTCGCTGTACGCGGCGCAGCGCGGCACGGGGGCTCCCGGCGCGGAACAACCAGCCGGGGGCGAAGCCCCCGCGGCCGGAGCGGAGAAGCAGGACAACGTGGTCGACGCGGACTACGAAATCGTGGACGACGACAAGAAGAAGTAACACCCTCTAAACGGACGGTAAGGCGATGCCGGTACGCACGCGGGACTGGTTGAAATTCGGAACTCTGGTAGCGATCGCCTTCGTCTTCGGGCTGGCGTTCGCGTCGACGCTCAACCTCCCGAAGAAGAGCGGCGCGGCGGAGACGGCGCTCCCGACGCCGGCCACCGCGCCGCCACTCGCGGCACCCGGCCTCAAGGCAGCGAGTGATTGGTCGGACGCCTTCGTCGCGGTCGCCGAGCACGTGAAGCCGGCCGTCGTGTTCATCCGGTCCCAGCACGTCGAGCGGGGCGACAACCAGCGGCTGCCGCCGGGATTCCAGGACTTTTTTCCGAATCTCCGCCGGCGGCCGCAAGTCGAGCAGGGCTCGGGGTCGGGCTTCATCGTCTCGGCCGACGGCTACATCCTGACCAACAATCACGTGGTCGCGGGCGCCGACAAGGTGACGGTCCGCCTGTACGACAAGCGCGAGTTCACCGCGAAGGTCGTGGGAACCGATCCCAATACCGACGTCGCCGTCATCAAGATCGACGCCCGCGGCCTGCCGATGGTGGGCTTCGGGAATTCCGATTCGACGCGCGTCGGTGAGTGGGCGCTCGCGATCGGCAACCCGCTGGGCGAAGCGTTCGCGTTCACCGTGACCGCCGGCATCATCAGCGCCAAAGGGCGCCTGCTCGCGGGCCTGCAGCAGACGCGCTACTCGATCCAGGACTTCATCCAGACCGATGCGGCGATTAATCCCGGCAACTCGGGAGGGCCCCTGGTGAACATCCGGGGTCAGGTGGTCGGGATCAATTCGGCCATCGCGAGCGAGACGGGATTCTACGCGGGCTATGGGTTCGCCATTCCGATCAACCTGGCGCGCACCGTCATGGACCAGCTGGTCAAGACCGGGCATGTGGAGCGCGCGGTCATGGGAGTCTCCATTCACGACGCTCGGCAGGAGGACGCCGACGCCGTGGGTCTGAAGCAGATCGGCGGCGTCGTGGTGGACAGCTACACGAGCGACGACTCACCCGCGAAGAAAGCCGGGATGCAGCCGGGCGACGTGATCATCGCCGTGGACGGCCAGCCGGTCGATAACACGCCCCAGCTACAGCAGCGGGTCGCCTTCAAGAAGCCGGGCGAGACGGTCGAGGTCACGGTCCTCCGCCAGGGCGGCGAGAAGAAGACCCTGACGGTGCGGCTGGCGCGGGCGCCGGGCGAAGCCGACAGCGAGGTCGCGACCGTGTCGTCCAAGTCCAAGAGCGACGCGGCCAGCAAGGAAGAGATGCTCGGCATCTCGGTGGAGCCGCTCACGCAGGACGACGCGCGCGACACCCGGCTCCGGTCAGTGCTGGAGCGGGGCGGCGGCCTGGTGGTGACGGATATCTCACCGGAGGGGCCCGCCTATGGGCGGCTGCAGTCGAGCGATGATCCCGGCGGCCCCGACATCATCGTCGCGGTGAGCGGCGTGCCCACCCGCACGCGCGCCGCGCTGCGCGAGGCGCTGAAGAAGATCAAACCAGGCGACGTCGTGACGCTGCAGGTGCTGTCACGCAGCCCCGACGCGGCGGACGGCTGGGCCGGACGCATCGTG
>QHUD01000181.1 GCA_003221085.1 Gemmatimonadota bacterium | reverse complement strand
ATTCGGGGATTCGACTTCCGTAAGGACGGTGTGTGGCGCCGCCAGGCACGGGCGGTGCGCGCCGTGCGGGCGCGGCTCCTGTCGCGTCGCAACGTCGGCGCACTGAATGCCCCGATGGCGGCGGCCGGCGCGCCTCTCGCCTCCGGCGCTGCGGTGTCAGGCGTGCTGCGCGTCCCGGCGATCCTCTTCAAGTTCAAGGACACGCCCGCGTCGGAAGTGCGGACCCCTGCGCAGTACACTGAGGTCTTGTTCGCGGCGTCCCCGACGGGCGCGTCCGCCGGCCGTCCGTACACGTATCGGAGCTTCTACGAGCAGATGTCGAACGGCCTCCTGAGCGTGCAGGGCCAGGCGTACGGGTACGCAGCACTCGACTCGAACGAAGTTACGTACACGGGAGGCACGAACTGTACGGGGAATCCTTACAAGACATCCAACTGCAACGGCCTGTTCAACAACACCGACCTGGTGAGTCCGGTGGCGCGGATGCAAAATGGACTGCGGGAGGCCCTGCGCAAGCTCGACAACCAGGTGGACTGGACCCAATACGACTTCGACGGCGACGGGTACGTCGATCTCGTGGCGTTCATTCATCCGCCCATCGACGGCGCCTGCGGCGGCGCGACGAACAACCACCTCTGGTCGCACCGCTACGCCCTCACCGGCACGCCGTACGTCACGCATTCGCGCAACGCCCAGGGCGTGTCCATCAAGGTGGCGGACTACATCCTCGAGAGCGGAGTGGGCGGTTTGGACGGATGCGACAGCACGCAGATCATGCCAGTGGGCACGGTGGCGCACGAAACCGGCCACGGGTTCGGGTTACCCGATCTGTACGATACCGATAACAAGAGCGAAGGCGTTGGCGAGTGGAGCCTCATGGGCAGCGGCAACTACACATCACCCCTCAGCCCGTCGCGCATGGATGCGTGGTCCCTGAGTCAGCTGGGGGGCGCGAATCTGCGGGGCGAGTACTTCCTGCTGGAAAACCGCCAGCAGGTACAATCCGACAGCGCGATGGTGCACTACCACTGCCAGGTGTGGTTCGCCACCCGCACGCCGCCTCCCTGCGCCGGCGGGCTGTTGATCTACCACGTGGACTCGGCGCAGATCGCGCAGCATGGATTCGATCAGGATAACCGCGTCAACACCGCGCCGATTCACGGCCTCGAAGTCGTGCAGGCGGACGCCCGCGGCAACCTCGATGCCGACCCGAACACCGCCTGCTCCGGGGCAGGGCCGACGTGCTCCGACCGGGGCGACGCGGGCGACCTCTATCCTGGCACGACTGGGAACCTGGCGTTCACTCCCACCAGCGTCCCCGCCGCGGTACGGAACGCGGACGGGTTGGCCGCCGGGCTGGTGCTCGACCAGATCACGCAGCTGGTGCCGAACGGGACGATGCAGTTCCATCTGAGCTATCCTGTTTGGGTGGTGCGCGCCACCGACACGGCGGCGGTGATCCAGTTCGACACGGCGACGTTTCACACGACGTTCCACGTGTTCCGCGACATTCTCACTCAGGGCTCGGTGCACAGCGTGGGCGTCGCCGACACACAGTACAGCGCCGGCGGTCGCACGCGGTACGTGTTCGGCGCGTGGTCGGGCGGGCAGCCGCGCAGCTTCAGCTACACGGTGGGCGCCGCGCCGGAAACCCTCACAGTGACGCTGGCGCGTGCGCAGCAGGTGCACTACACCGCCACGAGCGGCGGCACGATCTCGGGCTCCGTGCCGAACGACACGTTCGTGGCCGACGGCATCATCACGCTGCCGATGAGTCGGCCGTATTCGGTGCGCGCGGTGTTCCTCGAGACCTTCAGCACCGCCCAGGTCGTGGCCCAATTGCTCAATGGCTCGAGCACGCTCACCGCGTTGCAGCTCGCCGATCTCGACCAGTTGGGCAACAACAACGGCGGATTCGATCTGGGCGATTTTCTCGCCTGGGTGCAGGCGACGGGGGCGCCGCTCACGGCCCAGCAGCGGGCGCTCGTGGGCGCGCTCAAGCGGAGAGGAGCGTCTCGATGAAGCGGCTCGGGGGATGGCTGTTGGTCGCTCTGGCACTGGGCGTGGGGGCAGGGAGCTGCGCCAGTGACGGCGGCACCGGTCCGGTGGCGGGGGTGCTCACCGTTTCGCTGGCGACTCCCAACGCCGGCGGAGACGGCGCGATTCTGTTCAGCGTGTCAGGGCCGGAGGCTCTCACGAGTGTCACGGCAGGGCCAGGGCTCCGAGTGTTCCCGCAGCCACTCACCACGCTGACCCGGTTTGCCGTCACCGGGACGCTCACAAACGGCGCGGTCGTTACGATCGGCGTCGCGGATACGCGGAAGGCGGCGCAATACGCCGCCTCCATTCAGTCCGTCGCGGCGCCGGACTTCCAGCTGCGCTCGCTCACCGGGTACTCCCTCACGGTTTCGCCGTAACTTCGCAGTCGCCCGGCTGTCGCACGAACGCTGCTGTGCCGTCGGGGAGCCGGAGCGCGAGCACGCCTTCGCGCCCGGCGTGCGTCGCCCACGTGGCGAAGTCGCGCGCGGCGGGATGCAGCTCGGGGCGTCGCACCACGTAGAGCGTGTAGGGATTGGTGAGCGCGCTATCGGCGGCGAACAGGATGCGTGACGTCAGCCCGCGGAGCGTCGCGTAGGTCGGGAGGTCGGCGAGGGCGTAGGCCCCCCGTTCGTCAGCGAGGTGGAGCGTCGTCGCCTGATCGGCGCCCGACTCGAGGTACCAGCCCGGCGCCGGCGTCACGCCAGCAGCCCGCCACAGCGCGAGCTCCTTCACGTGCGTTCCGGAGGAGTCCCCACGGGATACGAACGGCCCGCCCGCCCGCGCGATGCGGCGAAACGCATCCACCGCTGTTGCGGCCCTGGCGACCTCTGCGACGTCGGTCGCCGGTCCCACGACGGCGAAGCGGCTGGCGGCGAGCGGACAGCGCAGCAGAGCGTGCCCGGGCCCGACGAGCAGCCGCTGCTCGAGCGGGGGGGCGTGGGTGATCAAGACGTCCAGGTCACCGTTCGCGGCGGCGCGCAGGATCTGCCCTGAGGGGGCGACCACGGTCGTGAAGCGAGGGGGGCCGGTCCAGAGCGACTCGAGCACGGCCAGCGCTCCCGACTGCTGGACGGTGTGCGTCGTGCCCAGGCGCAAAGATTGAGGCGCGGCGCGACACGAAACCAGCAGGCTGCACGCGAGCGCGACGCGTGTAATAGTCATGGCCACGTATAGTACCGAGACGGCTGCTCCATCCCTATTTTCGTGGGGGGGGGCGGTAGCTCAGTTGGGAGAGCACCTGGTTTGCAACCAGGGGGTCGTGGGTTCGAATCCCATCCGCTCCATTCAACTTCCGACTCCATGGCTCCCGCCGACTGGCTCCCGTTGCTTACCGAGCTCGCTGATCGCGCCGACAAGCTCGCGCGGCGCTGGTTTCGCGCTGCCGGACTGCGCGTGGCGGAGAAGCCGGATCTGAGCCCCGTCACGGAAGCGGACCAGGCGATCGAAGCGATGGCCCGCAAGCTGGTGCGCGAAAAACACCCTGAGCTGGGTGTGCTGGGCGAAGAGGAAGGCGAAGCTGCGGGAACCGCCGAGACGCGGCTCATTATCGATCCGATCGACGGCACACGAAACTTCGTGCGAGGCATTCCGGTGTTCGCGACCCTGTTGGCGATCGAGACCGGTGGCGAGGTAGTGGCGGGCGTCGTGAGCGCGCCGGCCCTGGCAGCCCGCTGGCACGCGGCGCGAGGCAGCGGCGCGTTTCGCGACGGGCGACGCATCGCCGTGTCGCGGATCGAGTCACTCGAGCACGCCATGTTGTTCCATGGCAACCTCGGTCCCGGCGAAGCGGGCCCGCCGCCGGGAATCGCGGGGCTGATCGCCCGGGTCGAGCGCACGCGCGGGTTCGGCGACTTCTACCAGCACATGCTTGTGGCAGAAGGGGCGGGTGAGATCGCCGTCGACCCCGTGATGCACCCGTGGGACATCGCGGCCCTCCAGGTCATCGTGGAGGAGGCGGGCGGCCGTGCCACCAGCCTGAGCGGCGAGCGCTCGACGTACGCGACGAGTCTCGTGACCTCCAATGGCTTGCTTCAAGAGACAATATTGAAGATTCTCAGACCCTCATGATTGCCGATCCTTCCGAACTCGACCCTCTCGACGACGAGGACTTTCCGCTCGGCGACGGCACCACCGAGACCGAGGTGGTCGTCGTTTGTCCCCACTGCGGGGAGGCGAACGAGCTCGGCCTCGACCCGGGCGGGGGCCCGCTTCAGGAATACGTGGAAGACTGCCAGGTCTGCTGTCGGCCCTGGCGAGTCACGGTCCGCTACGCGGCGGACGGCAGCGCCGACGTGTTCACGGAGCCGCTCGACGGCTGAACCTATTTCTTCGCGGCTTCGTACCGTTTTGCCACTTCGCTCCAATTCACCACGTTCCACCACGCCGCGATGTAGTCCGGTCGCCGGTTCTGATACTTGAGGTAGTAGGCGTGCTCCCACACGTCGAGCCCGAGCACGGGAATCTTCCCGTCCATCAGCGGGCTGTCCTGGTTCGCGCTGCTGAAGATTTCGAGCTTGCCGCCTGCGACGGCCAGCCATGCCCAGCCGCTCCCGAATCGCGTCGTGCCGGCCGTGGACACCTGCTCCTTGAACGGGGCGAAGCCTCCGAAGGTCTTCTTGATCGCGTCGGCCAGTGCGCCGCTCGGCTCGCCGCCTCCGCCCTTACCGGCCGGGGCCATGATCGTCCAGAACAGCGAGTGATTGTGATGACCGCCGCCGTTGTTGCGTACCGTCGTGCGGATGTCTTCCGGGACGCTGCTGATTCCGCGCAGCAGGTCCTCGAGCGTCTTCTTATGCAGCTCGGGATGTTTGTCCAGCGCCGCGTTGAGGTTGTTTACGTACGCCTGGTGGTGCTTGTCGTGGTGGATCTGCATCGTCTGGGTGTCGATGTAGGGCTCCAGGGCCCCGAAATCGTATGGCAGCGGCGGCAGCGTGTGCGCCATGGTCCGCTCCTTCGCGGTCTGACCGTTCGTCCGTTCCTTCACCTGTGCCATCGTCGGCCACTCCTTCTGATGCGGGGTGGCGGGCCGCGGATAAGATGCACCGCCCGCAAGCCGATTTCAAACGGCGCGGGTTGCCCGCCGGGTCGTGTGCGATGACATTGTGTACGGTGCTAACACCGGAGAGGCGCGATCCGTTCCGCCTCCCGGCTCACACCTAGGAGTGACCCTTGTGACTGTCACCTCCGCTGGCGCCGAGCCGCGCGTCGGCGTCGCGGCCGATAACTGCGCCTTCAGCGAGGACTTTGACGCGTTCGAGCGCGCCGGCACGGAGCTTGGGGCCCGGCGTGACGACGCCGAACTGCTCCGCCAGATCGCGGCGCTCTGAGCGGCGACTAGACCTCGGTGGCGTCGGTCACCCTCCGCCGCCTCGCCAAGCGGTACGACCCCCATGGCCGGCCGGCTCTCGAGGAGGTGTCGCTCGAGGTGAGCGACGGCGAGTTCTTCGTGCTGCTCGGACCCTCGGGCTGCGGGAAGACCACTCTGCTCCGCTGTATCGCCGGGCTGGAGGAGCCGAGCGCCGGCGAGGTCCTGCTCGACGGCCGTGACGTCACCCGCCTCGAGCCCGCGGCGCGCGACGTCGCGATGGTGTTCCAGACATACGCGCTGTATCCCCACCTCACCGTGCGGCGCAACATCGCCTTCGGGCTCGAGGTGCGGCGCGTGCCGGCGGCCGAGATCACCCGTCGGGTGCAGCAGGCGGCGGAGCGTCTGGGGCTCGGGACCCTGCTCGACCGCCGGCCGGGAGAGCTCTCGGGTGGCGAGCGGCAGCGCGTCGCGCTGGGCCGCGCCCTGGTGCGCGAGCCGCAGGTCTTCCTGCTGGACGAGCCGCTCTCGCACCTCGAGCCCACCCTGCGCAGCGAGCTCCGCGCCGAGCTGCTCGAGCTGCACCGTGCCCTTCGTACGACCGTCGTGTATGTGACCCACGATCAGGTCGAGGCGATGGCGATGGGCCAGCGGATCGCCGTCCTCGAACGGGGGCGACTCCGCCAGGTCGGGACGCCCGCCGAGCTGTATGGGCGGCCGGAAGACGTCTTCGTCGCCCGCTTCATCGGGAACCCAGGGATGAACCTCCTCAAGGGCAGGGGAAGAAGCACGGGGGACGAGGGCGGCGTCGTGGATTGCGGCACATGGTCTGTGCCGGTGCCGCTCGAGCGCTACGAAGGCGAGATCTATCTCGGCGTGCGGCCCGAGCACGTGAGCCTCGTCGCGCCCGATCAGGGAGTCGGAGCGGCCGACGTACGCGGCGTCGAACCGCTCGGCCCGGACACGATCGTCCGGCTCGACGCGAATGGCCAAGCGCTCGTGGCGCGGCTGCACGGCATCCCGGACCTCCGCCCCGGTGACCGGGTGGGTGTGAAGCTCGACCGCCGGCAGCTGCACTTGTTCGATGCAGCGGGAGCGCGGATGCGGTGAGCCGCGCGCTGGCTGTGCGTTTCGCGTGCTGCCTCCTGTGCTCGGGCTGCGCCGCTGCGCCGGGGTCGGCCGTCATGCTGCTCCACCGGGCAGACAGCACGGCCGCGCAGATCGAAAACCAGCTGCTCACACCGTATCGTGCCCGGCACCCGGGGCTGGACGTAGTGCAGCACACCGCCGCGACATCCCAGGCAGAGTACCGTCGGGTCCTGCTCGCGGCGACGGTGGGTGATTCGCTTCCCGATGTCTTCCAGCTCGACGATGTGGACGTGCCCGCCCTCGTAGACCGGGGAGGAGCGCTCGATCTCGCCCCGTATCTGGCCCGCGTCGGCGTCGACCTCGCCCGCTACGATCCCGAGGTCCTTGCGATTTTCCGTCGCGGTCAAGCGCTCTATGCGCTCCCCAGAGGCTACGCACCAGTCATGGTCGCGTACAATCGGGATTTGTTGGACCGTGCCGGGATCGCGTATCCGACCGAGGACTGGACGTGGGACGATTTCCTGCGGACGGCGCGGCGGCTCACACGCGACCGCGACGGCGACGGGCGTATCGACCAGTGGGGCGTCCGGCGCGCCTCCGGGTGCCTCGATGCGCCGGCCACCCTCGCGGCGATCCGCTGGTACGCTGCCTGGGTGACGCGTTGGGGCGTGGCACCACGGCCTCACGACACGGGCGACTCGGGCGTCGAGATTGCCCGCCTGTTTGCCGCCGGCCGTGTGGCGTTCATGACGGTGGGCCGCGACGCGGTTCGCGACCTCCGCGCGTCGGCTGCGGCGGGCCGCGTGCGGGTGGGATTCGCGCCCATCCCGCATCGTGCCGGCGTGCTGCCCGCCACCCTACTGTACGCCACCGGATATGCGGTTCCGGCACGCGCGCTGCGCCGCAAGGCTGCGGTAGAACTCGCGGCCGATCTCACCGACTCACTGGCCGACGCGGCACGCGGCGATGCCGGGATCGAGCTGCCCGCTGTCACGTCGGCCGCCCAAGGGCTGGTGGCGGCCGACACGCCCGGCTGGCAGGCGGTATTCCTCCGCGCCGCCGCGCACGGCCGGCCGGCGTGGGGGGCGCGCGTTGCCTTGTGGCGTGAGGTAGAGGCCGAGCTCTCGGACCTGATGGAACGCGTCGCCACGGGCGACGTCGATCCCGCGCTGGCAGTGCGTGCCACCGCACGTGAAATTGACCGGCAGCTGGGGACCACCCGATGAGCCCGCTGGCGCGGTGGCGCGCCGGGGTGCTCTTCGCGATGTCCGCCGGCGCTCTGTTGCTGCTCGCTCTCGCCCAACGGGCGCAAAGCGGGTACGAGCGCACGCTCGCGGCGCGTGATGCGACGGCCGCGGCGGCGTATCTCACGATCGTCACGCCGGTCGCGCGGCGCGGGGCCGGATACGATCTCCCGCAGCTCCTCATCCGCGCCCGGGCCCTCGAGGAGCTGCCGGGGTTCTCCGGACGATTCGAGATCTATCACGCGACCGCCCCGCTGATACGTGCCACCGCTCCTCCGCTCGGCGCCGCGGCGCTGCAGCAACTGCGACGGGAGGTCGCGGTCCGCTGGACCGGCGAGGCGGCGCTCGCGCCGCTGCTTGATCGCGACGGCTGGGACGTGGTTGGCGCCGTTGCCGCCCGGGCTGACGCGGGAACGTGGCCGGTCTCCACCTGGTCGCTCGGTGCCCTGCTGCTCCTTCTCGTCGCGGGCACGCAGAGCCTGGGGGCGATCGGCAGACCGCGCCACGCATGGCGCCAGAGCATCGGGCCATACGGCGTCGTGGCCGCGCTGTTCGGCGTGGCGGTGTTCGCCGACGTGCGGGGTGCCGCGGCCGACGCGACCGATCGCTGGCTGTACGACACGCGGCTCCTGATGCAGGAAGCCGCGGCGCGGGTACCGGAGATTCGCAGTGCGCCCGCGGGTCTTGCGACGCTCGCCCGGGGCGCCGAAATCGTGCCGGGAGACTCGGGGCCCTCGACGGCGTGGCGTCGCGCCGCAGGCGGCGCCGTGCGAGCCGCCGTGGCTGTGCGCCTCGCGCCCGGGCGCTGGGTCGAGCTGCGGGCGCGGCCCGGGGAGGGGGAGGCCGGCACGGCAGTCTGGCTGCCGGTCTTGCTCGGGCTGGCGGCGCTGGGCCCGCTGGGCGCCCTGTTGGCCGCCTGGAGCACCGCGACCGCCCCCAGGCAGCGCCGCGAAACCGTGGCCGCCTGGGGATTCCTCGCCCCCTCCGCGCTCCACCTCGCCGCGTTCTCGTTCGCGCCGCTGCTCCTGGTGGTGTACGTGTCGCTGCACCGCTGGAGCCCGATCGAGCCGACGCGAGCCTTCGTCGCGCTCGCGAACTACGGCCGGGTCTTCCGGGACCCGCTCGTCTGGTCGGCGCTCGGCCGGACGCTGGTGTACGCCCTGTACGTGCCGGCGTCGATGACGCTCGCGCTCGGCCTCGCGGTCATCATCGGACGACGCGGGTCCGGCGCGGCGACGTCCGCGTTGCGCGCGTTCTTCTTGTTGCCCTACGCCTCCTCGGTCGTTGCGATTGCCCTCGTGTGGCAGTGGATGTACCACCCCGATTTCGGGTTACTCAATCAGCTGCTCACGCGCGCCGGGCTCGGCCCGGTCAACTGGCTCGGGGATCCCAAAACGGCGCTTGCCGCGGTGATGCTCGTGTCCGTCTGGATCCACCTGGGCTACCAGCTGACGGTGTTCCTCGCGGGGCTCCGGGCGATCCCCCAGACTTACCTTGACGCCGCGCGCGTGGACGGCGCGAACGCCTGGCAGCGCTTCCGGCGGGTGACGTTCCCGCTGCTCGCGCCGGTGACGGTGTTCGTGCTGGTGACCGGGATCATCGGCGGGTTCCAGGTGTTGGCGCTCGTCATGGTGCTGACGGGCGGCGGGCCGCTCGGCGCCACCGACCTGATCGCGTATCACATTTACCGGATCGCCTGGGAGAGGCAGCAGTTCGGCGATGCGAGCGCGCTGGCGCTGCTCCTCTTCGCCGTGCTCTTCGGGGCGACGTGGGCTCAGCTCAAGCTGCTCGACCGGCGGGTGGAGTATGGGTAATCGAGCCGGAAGACGGGGGACGCTGGGCCGGTGGGTCTCCTATGCGCTGGCGTTGCCGCTGGCGCTGCTCATGATCGCCCCTTTCCTTTATATGGCCGCCGTCGCCTTGATGAGCGAGCGGGACTCGCTGCGCCCCCCGGTCCCCGAACACTTCGCGGCGGCGCTCGCGGCGCTGCCGGTCGGCCGCTTCCTGTTGAACAGTGCCATCTTCTCGCTCGCGGTGGTGGCGGGGCAGGTGCTGACGAGCGCGACCGCGGCGTACGCATTCGCGCGGCTCCGCTTCCCAGGCCGCGATCGGTTGTTCCTCGCGTACCTGTGCACGCTGATGGCCCCGGGGGTCCTGCTCGTGATCCCGCGCTTTCTGCTGATCGATGTGCTCGGATGGGTGGACACCTACCAGGGCGTGATCTCGACCGAGCTCGTGTCGGTCACCGGGATATTCCTCCTGCGCCAGTTCTTCCGCACGATCCCCCGCGATCTCGAGGACGCCGCCCGGCTCGAGGGTGCGGGAGAGTGGACCATTTTCTGGCGGGTGATCGTGCCGCCGTCGCGACCCGCCCTCGCTACACTCGCGGTGCTGGCCTTCGCCGATCAGTGGAGGAGCTTTCTCTGGCCGCTCGTCGCCACGCGTTCGAGCGCGATGCGGCCGATCGAGGTGGGCATCGCGAATCTGGGGGGCACGTACGCCGTGAGCTGGTCGTACCAAGTAGCGAGCGCGCGGGCCGCCGTGATCCCCCTGATGGTGCTCTATTTCGTCGCCCAGAAGTATTTCATTCGGGGTGTTGAGGAGACAATCTAGGCTTTGCCTTTCCTTGTTCCGGTCGTTGACTTGAAGTTCAGCTCCCACCGAATGTCCCGCCCATCCCCCCCAGCGGCCCATTGTAGGACTGCATGCCCGCTCTCGAGGCGCTTCACCGTGCACGGCACGTCAGCCTTGCACGCGCCCGGCCGCAGCCCCTTCGGGACCGCAATCGTGACCGCATACGCCCGGCTGTCGAGGTTCGTGGACTTGGCCCTCAGTGTGCGCGTGCTCGCGTCCCAGATCTCGTCGGCGATGTCCACGGCGCCTTGTACGACGTGGCGCGTGGTGCCGACGACCTGGGGTCGGGCGGCTGCGGGGCGGATGGCAATCGTGCGAGCGGCGCGCGGCTCGAGCGTGAGGGGCAGGCCGGCCTTCAGGTTGGCCACGGGCGCGTCACGCCACACGTCGTAGGCGTCGAACGCCGCTCCCTTGACCCCGAGTGCGGCGAGTGGGAGAGACACGTCCAGCGGCTCGGCCTCCCAGTTCACGACCACGACCGTCCACCACCGGGGGGCGCCCTCGGCTACCCAGAGACGCGGCGGGCGGCTGCGGCGCACGCTCCAGATGCCGCCGCTCCCCAGGACGCGCACGGCCACCACGTTTTCTCCCCCCCAGTTCAGCGTGTCCGGCGGCACGCGATAACGACGATAGGCCTGCGGGTCGCCCCGCCCGCCTTGGGATAGGTCGCCCGTTTTGCCGACGCTCACGCCGTTCACGAACGCCTCGTCCGCATCCGCGATCTGGCCGAGCTCCAGGAACACGTTCCGTCGCTCGGTCTTCGCGTCGCCTTGTTTGGGGAGCTGGAACCTCGTCCGGTACCACGCGAACCCCACGTAATCCCGATGTCCCGCCTCGTCCCAGCGCTGCGGCACACGGATCGTTTCCCACGCGTCTTCGTCGAACCCGCGCGAGCCGTAGCTGGGATCGTCGCCCGTGCGGAAGCGCCACGGCCCGCCGATCGGGTATAGGTCGTCGCCGGCGACGAGCGCGGGCGCCATGTCACGCTCGGCGCCGCCCGTTTCGATTGCGCCGCCCGCCACGGGGGCGACCGGGACCGTGCGCTGCAGCAGTGGGAGGCGATCGGGTGGGAGTGTGGGCAGGTTGTCGCCGAACAGAGCGAGTCCCCCGGTGACCGCGACAATGGACGCCCACAGCTCGGCGGCGGCCTGCGACAGCGGGGGGCGCACCACCAGGCAGTCGGGATCGTTCAACCAGGTCGAGCGGTGGTAGAAGCTCCGCAGGCCCGCGGCCCGCACCGGCGGCTGGATGCCCGACCAGCTGGCCTCGACGTCCGGTCCGATGCGCATGCAGTTGACCAGGCCCATGGCGTGCTGCAGCGGCGCGCCGCTCGCGAGCAGGAACGCCTCGGTGCCGAGGCCGTCGCGGATCGCGCCCAGCCCGGCGCGGTACGCTTCGGCGTGCGTCAGGCCGCCGAAGTGCGTCGTGCCCACGGTGGCCCAGCGCAACCGGTCGATCCGCAGGTAGTCGTAGCCCCATTCGCGCACGGCGCGGCGCGCGAGGTCGAACAGCCACTGCTGCGCTTTGGGGTGCGCGCCGTCGAGCGCGTAGACTTTGCCGCCCCAGGCCTCCCGCGTCTCGCACACCACGGGTCCGCTCGCATCGCGCAGCAGCCAGTCCGGCTGCGCGGCCGGAACGCCGGACCCCTCTGCCACGCCGAACGGGGCCACCCACAGGCCCGCCTTGAAGCCGCGGGCGTGGATCTGGTCGGTCAGCCACGCGTGGCCGTGTGGGAATCGGTCGTTCATGTCCCAGGCTCCGACGGCTCGCTGGTAACCGTCATCGAGCTCGATATGGCGGAAGAACCGCCGGTCGAAGTTGGCGGCGCTGAAATCCAGATTGGCGATCACGTCTCCTTCGGAGACGGTCCCCGGCCACTCGGACCGCGTGCACCACCCCGTCGGGGCGACGGCCTGCGCGAGGCGCTCCTGGTCGACGGGCGAGGAGGGTACGAACAGCGTGCGCAGAGCCTCCAGGCCGTCGCCCTCCGGATGGAAGCACAGGCGCATGCGCGTGGCGTCGCCTTCCGGGCGGAGCGGCCGCGCCGGGAGCCAGTCGCTCACCGCCTCGAGCCCGTCCCGCGATAGTTGCACGCGCGCGTTCCCGGGCTCGCCCGCATCGAACGCGATCGCGAGCCCGTGGGTCCCCCGGGTGAGGCCTGTCGCGGCATGGCTGGCGAGCTCCTCAGCCTCTCGCGTCCCCACCGTGACCACATGGCACGAGTCGGCGGAGTGAGCTCCATTCACGACCGCTACGAGCGGTCCGTCGCCCGCGAGCAGCTCTGCGTGGGGGAGCTGGAAGAAGCGCACGCCCCTCACGGTGGGGAGAAAGCGGTCCGGAAAGATGGTGACCGTGACGGACGCCTGGGGCGTGGTGGCGCCGCCCGCGGCGAGGAGCTCCGCTTCGACCCACACGCCGGCGGCCCGACCGCGTACCACGACGGCGTCGCCGCCCGGCGGCCGGCGGTTTCCCACGAGGGGAACGGGTGAGCCCTCGCCATAGTACCACAGCGACCAGCGATGGTGGTCGTCGAGCTCGAAGCGCAGCCGGCCGATGCCCACCGTCCGCCGGGCCTGCGGCGCCCGGACCAGGCCGCTCGAAACCGTTCCAGTGAGGAGCACGAACGTGCGTCGGTCCATGATCACAATGTTGGCGGGCCTCGCGGGTTTGTCTACGCCACTCGCCGCGCAGGAGACACCCGGCCGGATGGTGACGCTCGGTCTCGCCTATACGGTCGGCAGCGGATGGCAAATCCAGGGTGTAGATGTCGCCTACGGGCGCGCCCTGCGCTCGGGACCGATTGCCGCGTTGTCGCTCGGTGCGCGCTTCGGTGAATTCATCGACCAACGGGCGATCATCGGCGGCGCGCAGGGGTTTGTCTTCGGGGCCACCCTCGCCGCCCGGACCCGGGCGCTAACCGTCGCGGAGTTCGGTGCGGATACGGCGCCGTCCCGCGTGGGACTGGACGTCACCGTTGAGACGACGGGGTACGCCGGCGCGCACTCGCCGCTCGGGATCGGCTCTCCGTGGGGCGCGGTCTCCGTCCTCCCGGAGCTGCGGGTCGGCAACTTCGGGCTGCTGTTCGGCCCCACGGCATTTTTCGGCACCAGCACCATGGTCCGGCCGTTCTTGGGCTTGCGCTTCGACGTGCCGCTGGCGCGGCGGGAGGGCCATCCCTAGCTTGCCACCGATGGTCGTCCCTTCCCTCGATACCGAGCATCCCGGTATCCGGGTCATTGCCGAAGTGGCGTCGGTGCTGCAGGCGGGTCTCGCGTCTGGGGAGGCTCTGCACGGGGTGGTGAGCGCGCTGCGGCGCGGCCTCAACCTCCGTCGCTGCCGCCTCTGGCTCCGCACACCTGACGGTACTCGCTTCACGCCCGTCACCACGCCCGGCGACGAAGCGGAGCAACCGGGTCATGCCCCGCCAATCGCCGAGTGGATGCGCCGCGGCCCGCAGCGCGAGGGGGTGCCGGGGGGGTGGATCGTCCGACTGCCGCTGGTGCACGAAGACGAGCCGCTCGGCGTGCTCGAGGTCGTCATCCCCACGGGGCGCTACGAAGGGATCGCGCACGACGTCGTGATCGTGGCGGCGCGCATTCTCGCGCCCATGATCGCCGCCACCGAGCTGTCGCAGGACCTCGCTTCCGAAGTCGCGCTGCGCACGCACGAGATGGAAGCGCAGCGCAGTTTCGCGGCGCAGATCATCGACTCTCTCCCGGTCGGGCTGTACGTGATCGACCGTGGCTATCGCATCCGCGCCTGGAACCGCAAGCGCGAGACCGGGACCCAGGGCGTGTCGCGCGAGGACGCCGTGGGTCGCGAGATCTTCGAGGTGCTCGACCGCCAGCCCCGCGATCTCCTGAAACGCGAGTTCGATCGCGTGTTCGACACGGGGGAGCTCCAGCAAGTGGAGATGGAGTCGCAGGCGAGCGGCGAGACGCGCCACTACCGCATCACGAAGATCCCGATGCGTCAGGACGGCGGCGATATCTCCCATGTGATCACGATCGGCGAGGACATCACCGAGTGGCGTCAGGCGCAACAGCGGCTCACCGAGACGGAAAAACTGGCGGCGGTGGGCCAGCTCGCCGCCGGCGTGATGCACGAGATCAATAACCCGCTGGCGACGATCCTCGCCTGTTGTGAGGCGCTGGCGCTCCGGACCGAGGACCTGGCACCGCCGGACCGCCACGGCTACGACGAGTACCTCAAGATCATCGACACCGAAGTGCAGCGCTGCCGGCGGATCGTGGAGAGCCTGCTCGACTTCTCGCGCCCCAAGGGCGGCGACAAGAAGCCCACCGATGTAAACAGCGTGGTGGAGCGTACGCTGTTTCTGCTCAAGCATCACGCGCGGTTCAAGCGGCTCAGCGTGGTGCGTGAGCTGGCATCGGGCCTGCCGGCGGTGCTGGGCGACCACGAGCGCCTGATCCAGAGCTTCATGGCCCTGATGCTCAACGCGATGGACGCGATGGATTCGCGCGGCACGCTGACGGTCCGGAGCCGCATCAACCCCGATCGGGTCGATGAGATCCTGCTCGAGTTCATCGACACCGGCACCGGGATCAAGCGCGAGGATCTGCCCAAGATCTTCGAGCCGTTCTTCACCACCAAGCCGCAGGGGCGCGGCACCGGGCTCGGTCTCTCCATCTGTTACGGCATCATCGCCGAGCACCGGGGGCGCATCGAGGTCGAGTCGCAGGTCGGCGTGGGATCGAACTTCAGGGTGTATCTCCCCACGGGATGAAAATCCTCGTCGTCGAAGACGACAAGACCGTCGGACAGTACGTGACGCGCGGCCTGACCGAGGCGGGCTTCCACGCGGATCTGGTCGGGGACGGCGCCGAGGGGCTGCGCCTCTCAGCCGGTGGTCACTATGACCTGCTGGTGCTCGACCTGCGGCTGCCGGCCCTGTCGGGTCTCGAGGTGCTTCGCACCCTGCGCGACCGCGGCGAAGGGATGCCGGTCCTCGTGCTCACCGCCCAGGACGCCGTCGACTTCAAAGTGCAGGCGCTCAAGATGGGCGCCGACGACTACGTCACGAAGCCGTTCTCGCTGGAGGAGCTGCTCGCCCGGGTGGAGGCGCTCGGGCGGCGCCCCAAAGCGATCGCGCCGCCGGTGCTCACGGTGGCGGACCTGACCCTCGAGACGGGGAGTCGCGACGTGCGGCGCGGCGGGAAGCTCATCGAGCTCACCCCCAAAGAATACGCGGTGCTCGAGTATCTCATGCGTCACGAGGGCCGCGTCATGTCGCGAACCCTGATCACGGAGTACGCCTGGGACTACCGCTTCGACCCCGGCACGAACATCGTGGACGTCGTGATCACCCGGCTGCGCAAGAAGATCGACCACGGGCGCGAACCCAAGCTGATCCACACCGTGCGCGGCGTCGGCTACGTCGTGAAAGCGTGACGTGCAGACGCTGCGCGGGCGGCTCACCGCCTGGTACTCGGGTGCGCTCGCCCTCACGCTCGCCGCCTTCGCCGGAGTGTTGTATCTCGACCGTCGCAGCGCCTCCTACCAGGATCTCGATCAGCGGATTCAGTCCGAGGCGTCGCTGACGGCGGGCATTCTCGCCGAGAGCTACCGCGCCCGCGGGACGCTGGTGCGGGTCGACACGGCGCAGCGCCCCGTGCTCATTTCCGATCTCGCGGCCCTGCTCGAAGCCGTCCCCGACTTCCTCGTCATCACCGCGCGCGACGGCAGCCTCCTGTTCGCTTCGTCGGACGCACGGGCCCTGACGTTCCAGCAGGTAGAGCAGCTGCGCACGTTGGCGACCGCGCCGCCGTCGGGA
>QHUD01000180.1 GCA_003221085.1 Gemmatimonadota bacterium | reverse complement strand
AGTTGAGGCCGAGGTTACCCAGGACCAGGTCCGGGCGCCCGTCGCCGTTCAGGTCGGCGACGGTGACGCTGTTCCACCACCCTGCCGTTCCCATCAGGCCTGCTTCGGCGGTCCGGTCCACCAGACGGCCGTTCTCCTGGTGGAAGACGCGGACCGGCATCCATTCCCCGACGACGATCAAGTCGAGCCGGCCGTCATGGTCATAATCGACCCAGGCGGCCGACGCGACCATCCCGACCTCCGCGAGCGCTGGGGCTTTCTCAAGCGTGACGTCTCGGAAGTGACCGGTGCCGTCGTTTTCCAGGAGATAGCTTCGGGGCGTGAGCCCGTAGTGACGCGTGACCACGCGCCGCCCGACGAACAAATCGAGATGTCCGTCGCCGTTCCAGTCCCCCGGCACGACGCAGGACCCGCTTTCCGACAGCCGAGGGAGCGCCAGGGAGTCCCGGTGGAACCGTCCGTGGCCGTCGTTCACGTACAGCCGGTCCTGGAGCGCAGCGTCGTCCTTCTCGAACTCGTTGCCGCCGCTCACGACATACAGATCGGGGCGCCCGTCGCCGTTGGCGTCGAAGAACACCGCATCGACGTCCTCGCTCAGGCTGTCGAGCTGGAACGCGCGCTCGAGGCTCGGGCGGAAGGTGCCGTCCGGGCGCTGGAGGAGGAGTCGGCCGGCCTGCCATTTGGCGCCTCCGACGTAGATGTCGTCGCGGCCGTCGCCATCGACGTCTCCAATGGCCAGCGCCGGTCCTTCGGTCGACAGGAGATGCGGGATCAACGGCTCGCGGTGGAAGTCGTAGAAGCGGTTCTCGTGGTGCGTGAAATCGAGGGCGAGCCGATCCGTCACGTCGGAGAAAAACGGCTGCGTCACAGAAGCCGGAGCGTGCCCTACTGACCCCGGGCGCAAGCCCGGGGATGGGCCAGCGGCATCCTGCTGCGACAGTGTGAGCGTGCGGTCGACTCCTACTTGGGTCAACACCTGACGACGCCGATCGGGCCAGGTCACGATCAGCGAGTCAATCTGCGTGGACTCGCCGAGCCCAAAATGCAGGCGCGGATCGACTGAGGACTGGAACCCACGTGTCGGCATCTGCTCGAGCAATTGCATCGTGCCGCCTGTGCCGCCCGGCTTGATAACCACTTTCGCACCAATCCCCGCCGTGTTGGCGCCGGAGCCTCGCAGTACTACCTGGAGATAGTGGTTCGTGGTCAGCTCGCGCGCGCGGTTTCGATAAATTGCGGCGGGGGCGTCGATCCGGTTCACGACCAGATCGAGTGCGCCGCTGTTGTTCAGGTCCACGTAGGCCGCGCCGTTCGAGAACCCCGGCTGCCCGAGCCCCCAGGCTTGGGCCTGGTTCGTGAAGGTCAAATCGCCGTTGTTGCGATACGCGTAACTGGCGATCGGGACGTGAGGCATCTTATCGATGAGCGCTCGACGCAAACCGGCGATCCCGCCGCGCAGCGTCGCCTGTACGACGCGGTCGCTCACATACGCCAGGTAGTCCAGGTCGTTCGGCCGGTGATAGATGCCGTTCGTAATGAAGAGGTCCTTGTACCCGTCGTTGTCGAGGTCGGCGAACAGGGGGGACCAGCTCCAGTCGGTGGCGTACACGCCGGCCAGATAACCGACCTCACTGAAGCGTCTGTGGCCGCGGTTGAGCTGCAGCGTGTTGCGGGCGTACTGTGGATGATACCCGGCCTCGAGCTTCCGGAAGTACACGTCGAAGCTTTCGGCGTTGGCCGAGGTCTTGAGGATCTTCTCCTGGTCGGGCAGCATGTCGAGGACCACGAGATCCGGTCGACCGTCGTTGTTGAAGTCGGCGGCATCCACGCCCATCGAGGCGTGACTCGTGTGTCCCACGGATGTCGCGATCGACTCGGTGAACGTGCCGTCGCAGTTGTTGTAATAGAGAAAGTCGTCTTCCTGAAAGTCGTTGGCGATGTACAGGTCGGGGCAGCCGTCTCCGTTCAGGTCGCTCGCGACCACGCCCAGGCCGTACCGCGTGGCGCCCCCGTAGAGGCCGGCGCGCTCACTCACGTCCACAAAGTGGCCCCCATCGTTCCGATAGAGCCGGTCGCCGACCCTCCCCCCTGGACGATGGGGGCCGCGCGAGACGTGGGTGGCTGATTCCCGCTCGGGGTGAGCCGAGTGCGTCAGGAGGTACATGTCCAGATCGCCATCGCCGTCATAGTCGAAGAACAGGGCCTGGGTGGAAAAGCCGGCGAAGTCGAGACCGTATTCCTTGGTGCGGTCGGTGAAGGTGCCATCTCCGTTGTTGATGTAGAGCACGTTGTGCCCGTGCATCGTGAGATAGTCGACGGCGGACACATAGATGTCGACGTAGCCGTCCCCGTTGACGTCGGCCATGGTGACGCCGGTCTTCCAACCGTCGGGGTCGGCGACGCCGGCCCGGTCGGTCACGTCCTCGAACCGATAGTCGCCCCTGTTCAGGTACAGCCGGTTAGGGCCGACGTTCGACGTGAAGTACAGGTCGGGCAGCCCGTCGTTGTTCACGTCGCCCACCGCCACGCCGCCGCCGTCGTAGGAGTACATGTAGGTGAGAATGTTGAACGCGGTGTCGTCCGGCAATCGGTTCGCGAACGTGACACCGGTGCGCTCCGGGGGAAGCAGCTCGAAGAGCTGGGGCTCTCGGGCGCGGCCGCAAGCCGCCAGCGTCAGCGCTGCGGTGATGGTCAGGGCCACTAGGGAGCATGCAACGCGCCGAGGGGCGGTCCCTCCGGCTCGGGACGCCTGACAGCCACCCCACCCGACGCCTTGCGTCTTCGCCTCCGGGACCGCCCCTCGGCGCCGCCGGCACATCCGCAGGCTGGTCGTCGCGCCTGGCAGAATTGGCGACGCGACCGGTGGCCCCGGAGGTGAGGCTCCCAGGGGTGTGGGGGGGGTACTGTCAAGGAGCCGAACCGGAGGGGCGACCGGTCGCCGGAGCCGATTCATCCGAGCCGGAGGGACCGCCCCCCGGTGTCGCCGATCATCCACACTAGCGCGCCGGCCGGATCCGGATCGCCTGCCCGCCCCCGGGCGCGAGCACCAGGTGCAAGTGCGACGTCGCGTCGACGGGACGCTGCGAAATGGCGACCGGCAGCGGGTTGGTGAGCCAGTTCGCGCCGGGCCCGTCCGCGTAAATCTCGGCGACGTACTTCCGCCCGGGCGTGAGGAACGTGAGCGGGATGTCGAAGGTGCGTCCCTCCTCATCGGTGATGGCCCCGATGTACCAGCTCGGGCTGTTCTTCTCCCGCCGTGCCACTATCACGTAATCGCCGATCTTCCCTGCGATCACGCGCGTCGTGTCCCAGTCGACCGCCACATCGCGAATGAACTGGAACGCGGGCTGGTGCTCGTAATTCTCGGGAAGGTCGGCTGCCATCTGCAGCGGCGAATACAGCACCACGTAGAGCGCCAGCTGCTTCGCAAGGGTCGTCCGCGGGCGAGGCTCGTCCGGCCGCCGCGGCCGCCCCGTGCCTCGCTCGATCAGGATGTCGAAGATACCCGGCGTGAAATCCATCGGGCCGTCGAGCATGCGAGTGAAGAAGAGGATCGTCTCGTGCTCCGGGGGATTGCCCCCTTCGGCGCTCCACGCGTTGTATTCCTGCCCGCGCGCGCCCTCGCGGCTCATCATGTTCGGGTACGTACGACGCTCCCCCGCATCGTGGATCGGCTCGTGCACGTCGAGCATGATGCCGTACTGAGCCGCCTTCTCGATCACGCGGCGGTGGTGCCGCACCATGTACTGGCCATAATGCGAGTGCCCTTCGCCGACGAAGTCCGTCACATACCCCGATTTGATCGCGTCGAGCCCGAGCGAATGGTACAGCGCGAAGGCGCTGTCCATCTGTCGCTCGTAGTTCTCGATGCCCCCCGACGTCTCGTTGTGGACGATCAGCTTCACGCCCTTCGCGTGCGCGTACCGCGCCACCTCCGCGAGGTCGTAGTCGGGATAGGCTGTGGTGAACGAGAACGCGTTGCGGTTCTGGATCCAGTCGCCGTCCCAACCGACGTTCCAGCCTTCGACCAGGACCCCGCCCAGCCCGTTGGCGGCCGCGAAGTCGATGTAGCGTTTCGTGTTCGCCGTGGTGGCACCGTGCTTGGGCCCGGAGCTCCACGTCATCGTACCGATGTGCATGCCCCACCAGATGCCCACGTACTTCATCGGCTTGATCCAGCTCGTGTTCTGGATGACGCTCGGTGGATTGAGGTTCAGTCCGAGCAGCGACGGCGCCAGATCGGTCGCGCGGTCGGCCAGCTGGATGGTGCGCCACGGCGTCACGAACGGCGTCCGCCCCCGGACCTTGATCCCGTCGGCGTAGGGCGCCAGCGCCGCGCGCAGCGTACGCGACTGCATACGCGGCCCGGCGAGGAACATCCGAGCGTAATCGACCAGAGTCGCCTCGTGAATCACGATGAACGTGCGGCCGTCCCGCGTCTCCATGGTGAGCGGCGTCTGCACGCTGTCGAGCACGCTGACGGGAGAAGACGAGAACAGCATCTCCGAGCGGTCGAGCCGGGGACGGTTCGAGGGGATCCACCAGGCGCGGGCGTCGTCTTCCAACGTGAACTCGGTCAGCTCGTCCGTAATGGCGAACTCGCCGAGGCCGGGCTGCTCGGGGAGCTCGTACCGGAAGCCGACCCCATCGTTGAAGACGCGGAACGCCACGACGAAGCGCCGGCCGGGAGCGGCGACTTCGGCGACCGAGACGCGCACCTCGTTATGGTGATCCCGCACCCGGGCCACCTCGCCCCACGGTTGCGTCCACGTCTCGTCGAACGTGCTGCGGGACGTGTCGACGATGCGCAGCCCGTCGTGCAACGGGGGTGCCCCTTGAAAGGCGAAGCCGAGGCGCGAGGGCAGGAGCACCGCACGACCATCCCGGTCCACGCTGTACGCGAGCGCGCCGTCCCGGATCTCGATCGTGACCTGGTTTCGACCGTCGGGGGATGTGACGCGGACCCGGTCTTGGGCGGAGGCGGTGACGGGCCCGAGCGCCGCGATCGTGACGCTCAGCGCGAGCAAGCGAGCTGGAGAGTGTGTCCACATGTGTGTGTCGATTCGCTGGTTATGGGTTCGAAGCTGCCAACATCCCGGCTCAACCCGCGTTACGCGTTCGCGACGTATATTAGGGCGTCGCAGGGGACCCGGACCTCCAAGGCCTGGAGGACTCTAATGACTTCGTTCTCCCGTCGCACGCTCCTGCCGGTCGGTTTCTTCATCGGATTGGGCTCCGGGTGCGCCCACAGGAACGAGCCCGCCGCGGCGGCGCCCCCGCCTCCTTCCAGCTCGGCTCCAAGCGCGATCGTGACATCGGAGGATATCGCCAAGGCGCCCGGGCAATCGGTCGAACAGGTGCTCATGGGCCGGTTCCCCGGCGTCGAGGTGACGCGCGCGTCCGACGGCGGCTTCGCAGTGCGCATCCGCGGCGGCTCCTCCATCAGGAGCGGCAACACGCCGTTATACGTGCTCGACGGCGTGGTGATCGATCCGGGTCCCAACGGATACCTCACAGGCGTCAATCCCAACGACATCGCCTCGATCGAGGTGCTGAAAGAGCCCGCCGAGACGGCGCTCTACGGCTTGCGCGGCGCCAACGGCGTCATCGTCATCAAGACCAAGCGTCCCGATCAGTGAGACGTCTCCTCGAACCCGCGCCTCGCGGGAGGTCCCCTATGCCTTCAATCCACGCGCACACGCTCGTGACGCTCCTCCTCAGTGTGGTCGCCGCCTGCTCCCACCACGCCACGGGCGACGGCAAGACCGAAGCGGCCGCACCAGCCGCCACGTCTCCCCGCTCAACCCTGACGGAGGAAGACATCGCGCACTCGTCCGGCCGGCCGATCGAGCAGCTGCTGATG
>QHUD01000179.1 GCA_003221085.1 Gemmatimonadota bacterium | reverse complement strand
GCGGCGTCGAACGGCGCCTGCGCCCTGGTGGCATTGCCATCCAGCCGATAATACGCCTCGGCGAGAATCAGCTCGTTCTCGATGTACGTTACGATCGGCTGCGAGAACGTCGGCTTGTTCCGCGTCCCATTGAGGGTTGAGACTCCACCGGGCGACGTGGTGTTAGCCGGCGGGGGACCCTGCCCGCCAAACGGTCCGGGTGTGGAAGCACTGAAGTACTCCGCGCGCCGTGGGTCGGCACGCGTGTTCATGAGATCGGCCAGGTTCTGACCCGCCACGACGTACTGGCCGAATCCGGACCGGTCGAAGAACTGGAACCAGAGGTTATCCTCACCCGGTTGGCTCGTATGCTTGGACTTGAAATCATTCCCTGCCTTGATCCCGAGCAGCGCGTTGGTAATCGCGCTGTTCAGCGCGGTGGCGTCGAACCCGGTCGCGGTCTCCGCCGTGTGCATGTAGAGACGCGCCTTGAGGGTGTACGCCGCGTCGATCCACTTCGACGTATTCCCGCCATACACCAGATCCAACGGACCGGGGCCGGGGCCCGCTCCCCCCAGGTTGGTGATGGCCGTGCTGAGCAGCGCCTGCAGATCGCTGTACACCTGGGCCTGCGGATCGAGGTGCGGCGTGGCCACGCCGCTGGTGGCCTCCCGGTAAGGAACGTCCCCATAGATGTCTGCGGCCACCGCCATAGTTAACGCCTCCCACACCTGTGCGATCCCGAGATACTGCTTATCACCCGCAGCAGTCTCGGCGGCCTCGATCTGCTTGATGTCCACCAGCCCACCACCCTCGTAGATCGAGGAAAACGCCGCACTGGGGGTGTCTTCGCTCGCGATGTCGTACTTCTCGAGCGTCTGGAGGAAGTTGCTGGTGCCGGTGCAGGCCTGAGTCCACAGACAGCCGATCAGGGCGATGATCCCCTCCTGCTGGGCGAACTGCCCCCCTTGCACCGCGACGAAGAGCTGATTGGCGGTGGCGGTACTGGGGTTGTTCGGATCGAGCTTCACGTTGTCCGATGACAAGAAGTTGCTGCAGCTGACCCCGAACACCGTCAGGGACGCCGCGAGGCTGAACGTCAACAGTCTGCGCATAAGATCACGCCTCCTCGGCGTTAGTGGTTGAGGGTCAGTGAGAAGACGAAGGAACGAGTCTGCGGCATGTTGAAATAGTCCAGGCCGCGGCTGCTCTGAACCGATCCACCCAGGTTCGTCTCGGGATCGTATCCCGTGTAGCTCGTCCAGGTGTGGAGATTCCGCCCCGCCACACGCACTTCGACGGAGCTGAACCCGATGGCGCGCTGGACCCAGGGCTCGTCGAACGTGTAACCCACGCTGATCTCGCGGAGCTTGACAAAGCCGGCGTCTTCGACGAACTGCGCCGGCGTACCGCCGAACAGGCCGCCGATGTCCGTATACCAATTCTCGCCGATCGGAACCGCGATCCCGGCGCCGGGGCCGACCACCGCGCCCACGAGCGGAGAACCGGGATCACCGATCACGTGCGTGTTGCCGACGCACGTCGCGCCGGAGCAATCGGCCCGCACCTCGGTGTCCTTGTGCGTCCCGTACGCATACAGCGCGGCCCGGGTGCCGTTGTACATCTGGCCGCCGTGCTTGACGTCCAGCAGGCCGGACAGTTGAAACTTGCGGAACCGCACGGAGCTCCGGACGCTGCCGGTCCAGCGCGGGTTCGGGTTCCCGATCACGCGCTGCTGGTTGTCCTTGACGGGGAAGCCGGTCAGCGTGTCGATGTAGTAGGCGCCGTAGGGAG
This sequence comes from Gemmatimonadota bacterium, assembly GCA_003221085.1. Taxonomy (GTDB): domain Bacteria; phylum Gemmatimonadota; class Gemmatimonadetes; order Gemmatimonadales; family GWC2-71-9; genus AG41. The sequence continues at coordinate 4,663 of QHUD01000179.1, read as the reverse complement.
CGCCCCCGCACGGGTGTGCCGCATCCCGGGGGGCGTTGATGTTGAGGTCATGCCCCGGTACCACGGCGTCCATCCCCGCCGGACTGATACCGCACTGGGCCAGGCCCACGTCGTAAAAGACGCCGACTTCCTGGTCCTGCACGACGGCCACCCGCGGCGAGATGTTGTTGGGATCGAGGTAGACGAACTGCGGGCCGCCCAGGTTCACTACGCGGCTGCGGTTGCTGGCCCACTGGAACCCGATATCCCACGCCAGGTCGGCCTGCTGCACCGGCCGCACGTTGAGGGAGACTTCGAAACCCCGATTGCGGAACTTCGCGGAGTTCTTGGCCTCGCGCTCGTAGCCGGTGGACGGCGGGAGCGGCGTGAGCAGGATGACGTCGGACGTGATCGCGTTGTAGAACGTAAAGCTCAGATCAGCCTTTTCGCGGAACAGTCCGACGTCGAAGCCGGTTTCGAACTCCTTCGTCCGCTCGGGCCGGAGCGAGGTCGCGCCCTTCACGATGCTCGAGGCGAGACCGCCGAAGCCGGACTGTGTCGGGTTGGCCCCCATGCCTTGGGTGTATCCACCGATCGTAGTAATGCCCGAATAGATGGTCGACGTGAGGTAGGGATCGGGCTCCTGACCCGCCTCACCGTAGGAGGCCCGCAGCTTGCCGTAGCTCAAGACCGGCCGCTCGCCGATGGTTTTGGTGAACTCCCACGCCACGCTGCCTTTGGGGAACCAGCTGCGCAGGTGGTCCTGGTCGAAGGTCGATGACCCGTCGTTCCGCAGCGCGGCGGTCACGTATACCTGACCGTACGCACTCAGCGTCCCTTGACCGAAGAAGGACTCGTCGTGAATCACGGTTTCGGCGTCGATCGGCACGTCGCGGGACACGGTGTTGCTGAGCTTGTACGGCTGGGGCGCGATGAGTGTGCGACCCACGTTGGCCAGCTGACGCACGTTGCGGGTGTTCAGGCTCTGGCCCAGCGTCAGGGTCCCGTTGAAGTCCGAGCTGAACGTACGAGTGGCCGTCGCGGTCAGGTTGTGGTCGATCTGATAGTTGATCAGCTTGCCCTCGGTCACCCGTCCCAGGGTCGTCGGCGGTGTCGAAGACAGCGGCGCCCCTTCCAGCCGCTCATCGTTCGAGTAGTCCGCGCCCAGCGTGTAGTTCACCTTCAGCCATGCGGCGGGCACGGCCTCCGCCGTCACGTTGCCATAGACCCGGCCAAGGTTGGACGTGTTCTGAGGCACATTGAGCGTGAAGAACGGATTGTTCCATCCGCGGCTCTTGTTCGCGTCCGTGACCTGCGGATTCTGGAAGCGGAAGCTCTGGTGCTGCCCGTTGGCCGCGAGGTAAGGCAGGTTGTTCCAATTGGGCGGAGAACGCAGCAGGTCGAGCTGCAGGCCGTTGGTGTTGTTGCCACGCTGAATGTAGTTGCCGCGCGCATCGACGTACGCGATGTTCGCACCGAGCTTGACGTTATCGGACAGCCGGTGAGATCCGTTGAATCGCAGGGTGGCCCGTTGATTCAGGTTGTTGGGGCCCACGAAGATGCCGCGGTCCCGCAGATACCCGCCTGACAGGTAGAACGTCGTACGGTCATTTCCGCCCGATACGGTCAGCGTATTATCGGACGTGTACCCGGTGACATACGCCTCGTTGGCGTGGTCGTAGGTGGTCCCCGTCCCGATCGCGGGGCCCCAGCTGGTGCGGCAGGCGAAGTTACTCGGGCCCGCCGAGCCGTTGCAGTTGCCCGGAGGCGCGCCGCCCAACCCCTGCCCCCACGAGCGCTGGAGCGGATACGTGTGGTTGATGTCGTCGACAGAGGTGGAGCTGCGCAACGAGTAGTGGGTCGGGCCGGCCTTGCCGTGCTTGGTCGTGTACATCACGACGCCCTGAGCCGCGCGCGAACCGTAGATCGCCGCGGCGGCCGCACCCTTGAGGATCTCGACCGACTCGATGTCGTTGGGGTTGATGTCGGCCGCCCGGTTCGTCTGGGTGGTGCCTTCGATCGAGCCCGCGGTCAAGCCGTCGGTCGGGTTGAAGTCGGTGGTCGAGAAGCTGGTGTTGTCGATCGGCACGCCGTCGACCACGATCAACGGCTGAGCGCTGCCGGAGTTCGGCAGGCCCACCGTGCGCGAGCCGCGGATCGTGATGTAGGAACCCGCGCCTGGCTCGCCGCTCGACGAGCTCACGATGACGTTAGGCGCCTTGCCGGCGAGCGCCTGGACGGCATTCCACTCGTTGGCGCGCTGGATGAGATCGGCGCTGACGCTGTTGCGCACATTGCCGAGCTGCTCCGCCGGCATCGAGGTGCCGGCGCCGGTGACGACGACCTCGCCCAGTTGCAGCGGGTTCGCCGCGAGCACGAAGTCGTGCGTCACGCCACCGGCAGTGAGCGTGACCTGGGCGCTTTGTGACTTGTAGCCGAGCCGCCGCGCCACGACGGCGACGGTCTGACCCGAGGCCCGCGCGCCCGGCACGACCATGGCGAACGTGCCATCCTCCCGGCTCAGCGCGCCCAACCCCAGGGCGGGAATCGCGACCTCGACCTGCCCGAGCGGCAGGCCGGCATCGCTCGTCACTTTGCCAGTGATGGTCACCGGCTCCTGCGCGGCAAGCAGGGCCGGCAGCGCGAGCAATGCGCTGAGGATGATGGGTACAACCCGACTGCGTGTGAGTGGCATGTCCCCTCCGACGGTAAGTGTGACAACAACGACCGACGACGCCCGCGCGGGCGTCGCCGTACCTTCGACCCAGACTACACCCTTGGTGAAGCCGCGCGCACGACGACGGCGGGGACAACAGAGGGCGCGCGGTTGACCGTGACGTACGACGGGACAAACCTCACGGTCTGTGCACACTTATATCACGGATTCTCCACGTCCGCCAGAGCGGCGCCGATCCGTAGGCGTGCCACTTTGCAACACTAGGCGCGCGCACACGCGGGTGGTACCTTCGCGCGCATGGCTCGCGCGGGCAGTTTCGGAACTGCGGCCTTCGCGGCCCTGCTCCTCGCCGGGTCTGCCTGCTTCCTGTTCAAACACGGCCAGGCCGGTCCGCAGGATGTCGCTCCCCCCACGCGCGAAGGCGAGTTCGCGCTCAGCGTCACGAATCACAACTTCCTGGACGTCGTGATCTACCTGGTGCACGACGGGCAGCAAACGCGGGTCGGGACGGTGACCGGATCGTCATCTCAGGTGTTCTACCTGCGCGCCCGTTTGCTCGGGATGGGCCGCGAGATCCGGCTGCTCGGCCATCCAATCGGCGGCCAGACGGTCGCCCGCACCGAGACGTTTGTCGTGCAGCCGGGCCAGTATATCGAGTGGACGCTGGAAACCGATCTGGCCCGCTCGCGCGTCGGCGTGTACTAGCCGCGATACGCACGGACTCCCGCGTCGACCTAGCCGCTCTCCCGCGCCGTGGGTAGCGTTAACCCACCATGAACCGATCCATCGTCGCGCTCCTGGGCGGGGCGACCCTTGCCGCCTGTGCCGACCTCAGCGTACCGCACGGGGCCGCGAGCCTGGCCGTGTCGCCGATCCTCGACTCGGTGTACGTCGGCGACCGCACCCTCGCGCACCGCGTCACCTACATCGACGGAAACGGCAATCCCCAGCCGCCGGGAACCGTCCTCTGGACGAGCACCGACACGACGATCGCCCGGATCGACGCGCGGACGGGCGCGGTCACCGGCCGGAAGCGTGGTGCCGTGGTGATCACCGCGCAGGCGCAGGGCATCACCGGGGCCGCGCTCGTCGTCGTATCGGACACGCTCGACATCACGCTGCTGCTCGACACCGTCTATGTGCTGCCCGGCGACACCCTCCGCGTGCCCGTGACCGTGCTGAAGCGGAACACGCCTCCGGCGGCGGCCGTGTGGTTTACGGCGCCGAGCAATTCCCAGTTCAGCATCGACTCGGCGACCGGCCGTCTCACGGCCGTCACCGCCGGCGGGCCGAGTCCCTATGTCGTGCACGCCGACTCACTCGCCGACACGGGAGCCGTGTATGTCCTGAGCCTGCCGGACACGACGGGCGGGAAGATGTTCTACTCGGTGGGCGGCTCGGCGATCAGCCACGTCGGTGGCCCGGCCGTAGCCGTCAACTACCGGGCGACCGGCGGCAAGCAGGCGTTTCAATTACGGGGGAAGTATGCGCCCGCCGGGACCACGCTGCAGGTCCTCGACATCACCCTGGCCGATTCGGTGATCACCGCTGACACGACGTTCGCGATCGACTCCCTGAACCCCGCTGAGGACCTGGACGCGGCGGGTGGACCGATTGCGGTCTGCAGCCCCCCGCGCTCGTGGGGGTTCTGGGCCGCCCAGAGCCCCGGGATCCTCGGCTACTCGCGGCGGGGAGGCACGCTCCACATCACGCGCATCGTCGCGGTGCCGAACGGTCAGGCCGTGAGCGGATACTTCAGCTTCACGGCGCAACGGACCGATCTCTACAACGATCCCCTCGGGGCCCTGGTGATCACCGGAAGCTTCGTGGCACCGCTCGTCGCGAGTACCACGGTGTGCCGCTAGCTGTGATTACCGGAGACGTTGTTTCGCTATGAGGGTGTTCGCTCGGTCCTGAGCGATGCAAGGTGGGGGGGTCTAGACGCCCACCCTGCAACTGGCCGAGGACCGAGTGAACAGCCACAGGAACGCACGGTTAGGGTTCGCC
>QHUD01000178.1:5996-10648 GCA_003221085.1 Gemmatimonadota bacterium | reverse complement strand
CGACATGCTCGGCATCATCTTTTTCGCGTTGGTGTTCGGCGCGGCGCTGACGCTGATCCCGGAAGAGAAGGCACAGCCCCTCGTCCGCCTGCTCGACGCCATCGGCGAAGCGATCGCCAAGATCATCGGCATGGCGATGCAGCTCGCCCCGTACGGCGTGTTCGCCCTGATCTTCGTCGTCACCTCACTCCTGGGGTGGGATATTCTGCGCAAACTGCTGGCCTACGTGCTGGTGGTCCTCGTCGGCCTCGTGATGCACGGCGCGGTAAGTCTGTCGCTGCTGGTTCGCTTCCTCGGGGGGCTGAACCCGCTCGTCTTCTGGCGCCGGATCGTACCGAGCATCGTCACGGCCTTCACCACCAGCTCGAGTAATGCGACGCTCCCCACCAACATCGCCGTGGCCGAGGAAGATCTGAAGATCCCACCCAAGATCGCCGGCTTCGTGCTCCCGCTCGGCTCCACCATGTGTCACAACGGGACCGCGCTGTACGAGGGCGTGACGGTGCTGTTTCTCGCCCAATTGTTCGGCGTGAATCTCACGGTCGGCCAGCAGGTGATCGCGATGGTCCTGAGCGTGATCACGGCCGTGGGCACGGCGGGCGTGCCCGGCGGCTCCCTCCCCCTCCTGATGGTCGTGTGTGCGACGGTCGGCGTTCCACCCGAAGTGGTCGGCGTGGTCTACGGCGTGGAGCGCATCCTCGACATGAGCCGCACGACGCTCAACGTCTGTGGGGATCTCACGGCGGCTGTGTATGTGGCGAGGACGGAGAGCGATTGGGATCCGAGATCGGTCGGCTCGGACGTGAAGCTCGCGGCCTAGGTTATTCCAGCTCCGCCGCCAACCTGAGGGCCCCCAGCGCCGAATCGGTCCGGTCGGGCACGAGGCGCGCCCGCTTGAGCGCCGCGCCGAGCCGCTCGCGGAACGCGGCGGTGAGGGGCGACTGGGTCAGCAGCAGACCTCCCGCCAGGGCGACCGGCACCGGTCCCGTGCCCGGAAAATGCCGCACCAACACCCCGACCAGCTCCACGAGCTCGCGCGCCGCATCGTCCACTGCCTGGCGCGCCACGCCCTCGCCCTCGCGGGCGGCGTTGAGGACGTGAGGCGCGAGCGCGGCCATCTGCGCCGGCGTAGCGGTGGCGGTCCACCGCACGAGATCATCGAAGTGCTGGAGGCCGAGCGCGCCCAGTAACCGCGCCAGCAGGGTGGACCCTTCGCCCCGGCCGTCCTGCGAGCGGGCCGCGACGTCGAGCGCGCGGCGGCCCAGCCAATAGCCGCCGCCCTCGTCGCCCAGCTGCCAGCCGTAGCCGCCCGCCCGATGCAGCTCGCCGGCGGGGTCGCGCGCGCGCGCCACTCCGGCGTCGACCAGCGCGGCCTCTAGCTCTGCCTGTTCCTGGGCCCGTCCCGCGCCGGCGGCGCCCACGACCGCCCGCTCGACCGGCAGATCCATTCCCGCCTGCGCGGCGGCGCGCCGCGCGGTTTCGGCGAGCACGGCCGCGGACTTGGCCGCGCCGCCGGGCCGCATCGCGGCGCCGGGCCCGTCGGCACGGCCGAGCACTCCGGACTGCGTGCCGATCACGACCGTGGAATGGGAACCGCCGGCGTCGGCACCGAGAAAGACGGCGGTCGGGCGGTCGGGCGGAGGGGCGGACGGGGAGGTCATGCGGCCTGGGCGTTTTGTCCGCCCGTCCGGCTGTCCGCGCGTCCGATCACTGACGACAGCATCCCGACCAGCACCGTCACCCCCGTCCCCAGCGGCACGTACCACGGCCACGCGAGGCCCGGGAGCCAGTGCCAGCGCTCCGGGAATCTTGGGATGACCGCCGGGAGCACGATCGGCGTCATCAGCAGCACGCCCGCCACCATCGCGATGATCACGTCGCGCTGACGGGCGCGCCGCCACAGGCCACCCAGCACGTAGGTGCCGAGCAGACTTCCCCAGGTCACGGATGTGATGCTGAGCGCCAGTTGAACGACCGGCGTGTTCTGGTCCCGGAAGGCCATCGCTCCTGCGACCAAGACCGCGGTCCAGAACAACGTGAGCCAGCGGCCGACCCACAAGAGGTGCGTCGGGTCGTGGCGCCCGGTGAGCGGCGCGTAGAAGTCGTGGGTGGACGCCGAGGCGAGCGAATTGACCGCGGACGCGTGGCTGCTCATGGCGGCCGCCAGAATGCCAGCGACCACGAGGCCCGCGAGCCCCGGGGGGAGCTGGGTGATCACGAACGTGGGATAGATCGCGTCGCCGCGCATTGTGAGATCGTCCGCCCCTGCGAGCCACAGGCTCGTGCCCACCAGCAGGAACAGCCCGATCTGGAAGATGATGAATAGTCCGGACCCGATGAGCGCCCGCTGGGCGTCCTGCAGGCCGCGGGCGGCGAGCAAGCGTTGAACGATCAGGTGATCCGTGCCATGTGACGCGCCCGCGATCAGGGCGCCGCCCACGAGGCCGCCCCAGAACGTGTAGAGGATCTTGAACGAGGGGCGGAAGTCGAGCACCGTGAGCTTCCCCTGATCCCAGGCGCGCGCGAAGGCGCTCACGCCTCCGGCGAGGTGGGTCGCGACCACGAGCGTCGCGATCCCGCCCAGCAGATACACCCCGAGCTGGATCACGTCCACCCACACGACGGCGCGCAGCCCACCGACCCAGGTGTAGATCACCGTCACGCTGCCGATCGCGAGGATGCCGACGGCAAGGCTGCCGGGGGTGGGGGCTCCATAGAGAATGATGGCGAGCGGAATCGCGGTCGCGAAGATGCGCACGCAGTCGGCGAGGGCGCGGGTGAGCAGGAACAGCCCGGAGGCGGCGCGGCGGGCTTGCGGGCCGAAGCGGCGCTCCAGTCGCTGGTAGGCAGTGTCCTGGGTGCCCTCGAAATAGCCGGGCAGCAGGAACGCGGCGACGCCGATGCGCCCGACCAGATAGCCGAAGGTAACCTGCAGCCACACGAGGCTGGTGCGGGCCGCGATGCCCGGAAACGAGATCACCGTCAGGGCGGACGTTTCGGTCGCGACGATCGACAACATGACCGCCCACCACGGCAGCCCGCGGTGGCCCAGGAAATAGTCTCTCGCATCCCGCTGACGGCCGGAGAGCACCAGCCCGAACACGATCACCGCGACGCAGTACGCCGCGATGACGGCGATGTCGAGCGATCTCATGATCGGGGGGGGGCAACAAAAAGCCCGCGACGCGCGCGGGCTCGAACTGCCGATACCGGGAGGGCCAACGGCCTCACACCGTGAACGATGATCCGCAGCCGCAGCCGCCCGTGGCGTTGGGGTTCTCGAAGGTGAACCCCGACTCCTGGAAGTTGCTCTTGTAGTTCAGGGTGACCCCGTTCAGGTATTGGGCGCTGAACGCGTCGACAAAGCACCGCACGCCGCCCGTCTCGATGACGATGTCGTCCTCGGCCGGCTTGTCTTCGATGTTCAAGCTGTACTTGAATCCCGAGCACCCGCCCGGGAGCACCGCGATGCGGAGCCCGGCGGTCTCGGGCGAGACATTCTCTTCCGCCATGAACTTTCTCACCTCGACCGCTGCCGGCTCGGTCACGGTGAGGGTAATGGGACTCGTACGTTGCGTCGTGGCCATTGCGATCCTCCGGTCACGTGCGAACTTAGACAGTTCTGTCGGGCAAGTCAACTCTCTGCCGCGAGGTTGCCGCCGTTATGCGACTAACGCTCGCCGACTGGTCGGTCGTCGCCCTGTACTTCCTGTTCAACATCGCCGTCGGCCTGTATTACAAGAGTCGCGCCAGCCAAAACACGGCGGAGTTCTTTCTCTCCGGCAGAAACGTGCCCTGGTGGCTGGCCGGCACGTCCATGGTGGCCACCACGTTCGCCGCGGATACGCCGCTCGTCGTGACGGGCCTGGTGGCGCGCAACGGCGTCGCCGGGAACTGGCTGTGGTGGAACCTGCTCGCGAGCGGGATGCTCACGGTGTTTTTTTACGCCCGCCTGTGGCGGCGCGCCGGCGTGATGACCGACATCGAGTTCTCGGAGATCCGGTACGCCGGCCCGCCGGCGGCGTTCCTGCGGGGCTTTCGGGCCATCTACTTGGGCCTGCTGATGAATTGCATCATCCTCGGCTGGGTCAACCTCGCGATGGCGAAGATCCTCCAGCTGGTCTTCGGCATCTCCAAGGGCGAGGCGCTGTGGATCGTGGTCGGGTTGATCGTCCTGACCTCCGCGATCTCGACGCTGTCGGGTCTGTGGGGCGTGCTGGTGACCGATCTGTTCCAGTTCGTGATCAAGATGGGCATGGTGATCGTGCTGGCGGTCGTCGCGGTGCAGGCCGTGGGCGGGATCGAGGCCATGAAGGTCAAACTGGCGGCCATCGATCAGCTGCGCGGGACCACGACGGGCGGTCAGGGATCCGTGCTCAGCTTCGTGCCCGACATCGGCTCGGCGTGGATGCCGATGGTCACATTCTTCGTCTACATCGCCGTCAATTGGTGGGCCACCTGGTATCCGGGCGCCGAGCCCGGCGGCGGCGGCTACGTGGCGCAGCGAATGCTGAGCGCGAAGGATGAGAAGCACTCCTTGCTCGCGACGCTGTGGTTCAACATCGCGCACTATGCCGTGCGGCCCTGGCCCTGGATCCTGGTGGCGCTCGCCTCGCTGATCCTGTTCCCCAATCTCCAGGACCCGGAGACCG
>QHUD01000178.1:0-5940 GCA_003221085.1 Gemmatimonadota bacterium | reverse complement strand
CGACGCGAGCGAGCCGCACTATGTCACGGCGTCGCGAGTGGCCACGGCCCTGCTCACGGTCGTCTCCGCTGCCGTCGCCTTCCGTATCGAGTCGATCGGCGGGGCGTGGAAGCTGCTGATCATCACGGGGGCCGGGACGGGCGCCGTGCTGCTGCTGCGCTGGTACTGGTGGCGCATCAACGCCTGGAGCGAAGTCGCGGCCATGATCGCGGCGTTCGTAGTGTCGGTGGGGTTGCAGACGATCGGGGGGCTCGACAGCGACCGCCCGCTGGACTTCGCGCACATCGTGCTCATCACGGTGGCCGTGACCACCGTCGTCTGGCTCACCGTCACGTTCCTGACCCGACCCGAGTCCGACGAGACCCTGGTGGCCTTCTACCGCCGCACCCGACCCTCGCGGACCGGCTGGGGACCCGTGGCCGCCCTCGCCCCCGACGTGCATCCGTCCGCCGACGGCCTGGCCAATCTGGTCGACTGGGTCGCGGGTTGCGTCCTGGTGTACGGCGTGCTGTTCGGTTTGGGCAAACTCCTGCTGCACGAGACGCTGCCGGGCGTGGTGCTGCTTGGAGTCGCCGCCCTCGCGGGCGCGATCATCTATCGCGACTTGTCGCGGCGCGGCTGGCAGACGGTGGTGGAGTAGCTGCGGCTACAGCTCGGGATGAGTCAGCGCGTCGGCCACGAGGTCGGCGACGCGCGCCCGCACCGGAATGATCGCCATGTTCGCCCGAGTGGGGTGGACGCGGTTCGTCAACAGGACGATGAAGAGATCCCGGTCCGGGTCCATCCACATCGAGGTGCCGGTGAAGCCCGTGTGGCCGAAGGAGCGCCGCGAGAGCTTCGCGCCCGCGCTCGAGTAGCCCGAGTCCGACGGCGTATCCCAGCCGAGGGCGCGAGTCGAGCCCGCCGGAAGGTTCTGACGGGTGGTGAACTCCGCGACGGTCTCGGCGCGAATCAGCTGCAGCGTGTCCCACGCCCCCCCGTTCAAGAGCATCGCGGCGAAGCGCGAGAGGTCGGGCGCGGTGGAGAAGAGCCCGGCGTTCCCCGAGACGCCGCCCAGCCGCGCCGCGCTCTCGTCATGCACCTCTCCCCGGAGCCAGCGGTGCCGGAATACGGTGTCGTGCTCGGTAGGGGCGATCCGGTCGCGCGTCGAGGCGGGGGGCAGAAACCGCGTCGCGGTCATGCCCAGCGGCCGGAACACCCGTTCGGCGAGAAAGCGGTCGAACGGCTGGCCCGTCAGCTGCTCCACGGCCTGCATCAACACGATGGCGCTCAGGTCGGAGTAGCGGTAGCTCGTGCCCGGCGGCGCGACGAGTGTCGTCGTGTCCACGGCGGCGAGCGCTGCGGCGCGGGTCGCCGTGGAGTCGTACAGCGGGAGGTCCGCGACCAGGCCAGCCGAGTGGGTCAGGAGCTGCCGAACCGTGACGCGATCCTTCATGGGCCCGCGGAACGCGGGCACGTAGCGGTCGATCGGGGCGTCGAGCTCGAGCCGTCCCGCATCGACCAGGAGCATGCAGGCGCTGGTGAGGCCCACCACTTTCGTGAGCGAGGCGATGTCGTACGACGTGCCGGCGTCCACCGGCCGCGGGTCGTCGACGCCGTAGTGGCCGACCGGCGCCAGCAGGGCCAGCCGCCCATGCCGCCCGACGGCGAGCACGGCACCCGGGAACGCCCCGCTGTCCACTTCAGCTCGGAGATAGGCGACGACCTCGGTGAGGCGCGTGCTGTCGAAACCGAGCGATGACGGGGCGGCTCGCGGGATGCCCGTGCTCGCCGGAACCGGCGTCCGCTCCCTGGTGCCGGTCCCACCGCACGCGGCCGTCAGTGCGACGAGCGTGAGCGAGACGCGGCGCCTCACGGCTGTGTCGCGGGCACCATCACTCCCCAGCCCAGGGGATAGTCCGGCGGAATGCGAATCGGGAGGTGGCCGCCGATCGGCACGCGGCCGAGCAGCGCGAGCGCCACGGCCCGCTCCGAGGCCCGCACGCCGCTCCAGGCGATGACGTAGGACCGCACCGTCGGCGCCTGATTGAGGAGGTAGGGGCTGCCGAGCGACACCAGCACGCTGGGGCGGGCGGCGTCGGTGCCCGTGATGAGCTGGGCGAGCGAGTCCGGGAGCGCGATGCTCCCTTTCGCCGAGAGGGGCCGCACGTTGGCGACGAACACGGTGGCCGGCGCCCGCGCGATCGCGGCCCGCGCGGAATCGTACGACAGGGTCCCCGACATCGGCCACAGCCGGAAGTACTCCACGGTGTCGCCGCCCTGCCGCAGCAGATCGGTGAGGAATTGGCCGACGCCGCTGTTCGCCTCGTCCGCGTACGCGATCAGGGCGAGTCGGCCGCGATGCGCCCGCAGGGCGTGCAGCCGTCCGCCCACGTCGCGCACCAGCGTCAGGGAGCGCACGGCGACGTCATTGGCCGCGTCCTGAAACCGCTTGCTGCCGACCACGGGCGGAATGGAGTCGAGCGCCACGGTGCGGCGCTCGAGCAGGCCGAGCCGGTGCTTGATCTCGAGCACGCGGCGCACCGACTGCGCCAGCCGCTCCGGTGTGACCCGTCCGGCCGCCACCGCCGCCGTCATCGCGCGCACCGCGGAGTCGGGATCGGCCGGCATGAGGAGCAGGTCCGAGCCCGCGAGGAACGCCCGCACCGTCGCTTCGCCGGCACCGTACTTCGCCACGATCGCGCCCATGGTCAGGGCGTCGGTCGCGACCAGGCCTGGGAACCGCAGCGAGTCGCGCAGCAGGCCGGTGAGGACCGCCGCCGACAGGGTTCCCGGCTCGTTCGATCCCGTAAGCCCGGGAAACGCGATGTGCGCGCTCATCACCACGTCTGCGCCGGCGGCGATGCCGGCGCGGAACGGGACGAGCTCGAGGGAGTCGAGGCGGGCGTAGCCGGCCGTGATGATCGGGAGGCCGATGTGCGAATCGGTCTGCGTATCTCCGTGTCCCGGGAAGTGCTTGAGCGTGGCGAGCATCCCGTGCTCGTGCAGACCCCGCACGTACTCCGTCACCAAGCGGGACACCGTGCGCGGGTCCTCGCCGAACGAACGGATATTGATGATCGGGTTCGCGGGGTTGTTGTTGACGTCGGCATCGGGCGCGAAGTTCACATGGATGCCGACGGCCCGCCCCTCGACAGCCGCGGCCGCGCCGATCGTATAGGCGTCATGGGGATTGCCGGTGGCGCCGACGGCCATGATCTGCGGGAAGGCGGTCGCTCCGACCACACGCATGGCGGCGCCCCACTCGAGGTCGGCCGAGACGAGGAGGGGCAGGCGGGATCGTGTCTGCAGCGTATTGAGCTTGCTGGCGATGTCGAGTGGAGAGCCCACCGAGATGATCAGACCGCCGATTTCGAGCGAGTCCACCCACCGGGCCGCCACCTGAAAAATCGAATCGTCCAGCGCGGTGTAGCTTCCGGAGAGCCAGGGGATGACCAGCTGCCCGACCTGTTGGCGGACCGTGAGGCCGGCGAGCAGCGAGTCCACGGAAGCCGTGCGGACCGGGGATGGGGGAGGGGGGACGGGTTCGGCCGTCGTCTTCACCGCTTGACCGCCGGCGCACCCCAGCAGGGTGGCAACTACCAGGAGCTTATGCGCTCGCATTCTCTCTCGCTGTTGGTAGTGATCGCCTGCGCCATGTCCCCGCCGACGCGCGTGGCGGCACAGGTACGGCCGGGGATCGAGGTGCTCTTATCGGACTCGATCGGTGTCGTCGCCGGGAAACGCGTCGCGCTGCTCACGAACCAAACCGGCGTGGACCGCCTGGGGCGGCGCGACATCGATCTGCTGCGCGGCACGCCGGGCGTCCGCCTGGTGGTGATCCTGAGTCCGGAGCACGGGCTCCGCGGCACCGAAGACCGCCCGGGGCTCCCCGATGCGATCGATTCCGTCTCCGGTCTACCAATCTACAGCCTCTACGGTGGGACGCCGCTGTCGGCGATCGCGGCGCTCGATACGGTGGATGTCGTGCTCGTGGATCTGCAGGACATCGGCGCCCGCTACTACAGCTACCCGGCGACCGCGGTCTTGCTGATGCAGGAGGCGACGCGCCGGGGAAAGCCCGTGGTGGTACTCGACCGGCCGAATCCGATCGCCGGCGTCGCGTCGCAGGGGAACGTGCCCGCCGCCGCCCGCCCGCTGGAGCGCGTCGCCGACTTCCTCGGTGTCCCGATGCGCCACGGCATGACGATGGGCGAGCTGGCGCAATTCGCCAACGACGTGCTCGGCATCCGCGCGCGCCTCACGGTCGTCCCGGCGCTGGGGTGGCGACGCGCCATGTTCTACGATGATACGGGACTGCCCTGGGTTCGACCGTCGCCCAACATGCCGGATCTGGAGAGCGCGCTCCATTATCCGGGGACGTGCCTGTTCGAGGGCACGAATCTCTCCGTCGGGCGCGGCACCGCGTTCGCGTTTCAGGTGGTTGGCGCGCCGTGGCTCGACACGGGTGCCGTGTTGCCACGGCTGCGGGGCGGGGGACGCTGGGCGCAGGAGGGGCTGAACGGGGTGGAGCTCTCGGGCGTGGTGTTCACGCCGCGTGGGCCGACGGACGGGAAATATGACGGCATGGAGGTCCACGGCATCCGGCTGCGCGTGAGCGATCGGCGGCGCTACGACCCGACGCGCGCCGCCGCCTTGGTGCTGGCGGCGATTCGCGCGGCGCAGCCCGATTCGCTGCGTTTCGATGCGGCACGCTTCGATCGGCTGGCGCAGGGCGGGGAGCTGCGACGCGCGATCCTCGCGGGCCGCACCGCAGACGCGATCTGGCGGGAGTGGGCCGGGCCGCTCGCGCGGTTTCGACGCCTGCGCGCCAAGTACTTGCTCTATTGAGACTTTTGCCGCGCCCGGCTACCTTCCCCGGCCATGAATGTAATCCCCCAACGCGTGCGCGATGGCTTCGGGAAACTGATCGATCCGCTCGCCCTCGTCTTCATCCGCCTGCATGTTCGGCCCAATCTCATCACCACCGTGGGTACGCTGGTGGTCATCGCGTCGGCGATGGCGTTCGGCCTGGGGTGGGTCCGCTGGGGCGGCCTGCTGCTCCTCGTGTCCGGCGTGTTCGACCTGCTGGACGGCCGCGTGGCGCGCCGCGCCGATATGACCACGACGTTCGGGGCCTTCTACGATTCGACGCTCGACCGGGTGGGCGAGTCGGCGCTGTTCGGCGGGATCGCGCTGTTCTTCCTTCGGGGCGGGGTGGCGCCCGAGCGGCTGACCCTCGCGGTGGTCGGGTGCCTCGTCGCCCTCGCGGCCTCGCTCATCGTCTCGTACACGCGGGCGCGGGCTGAAGGGCTGGGCCTCACGGCCAAGGTCGGGATTGCGCAGCGCGCTGAGCGGGTGCTGCTCCTGGGCGTCCCCACGCTGTTCTTCGGCGCCGGGAACCGCGGCTCGTTGTTGTTCTGGATCGTGCTCGTTCTGGCGCTCGCCACTTCGGTGACCGTGGTGCAGCGCGTGCTCTACGTGGCGCGTGCGGCCAGAGAGCCTTCGGTGAGGCGGCCGCCGCGCCCACGCGACACGCTCCCGGGCCACGCGGCCGCGCTTCAATCTCGGAAAGGACCGTAATCGTGGTGCAGCAAGCCGGTCGGGACATCGCGCCCGCCAAAGGCAAACTGGGCGTGCTGCTCGTGGGATTGGGTGCGGTGTCCACGACGTTCATCGCCGGCGTCGAGCATGTGCGTCGCGGGACGGGCCTGCCGGTCGGGTCGCTGTCGCAGATGGGGACTATCCGGCTCGGGAAGCGCACCGAGAAGCGGAGTCCCAAGATCAAGGAATTCGTGCCCCTCGCCGATTTGAAGGACCTGGTGTTCGCCGCCTGGGACCCGATTCCCGACGATGCCTATACCGCAGCGGTGAAGGCCGGGGTGCTGGACCGGCACGAGCACCTGGAGCCGATTGCGGAGTTCTTGAAGGGGATCAGGCCCCTCCCCGCCGCCTTCGACC
>QHUD01000177.1 GCA_003221085.1 Gemmatimonadota bacterium | reverse complement strand
CGGATGCCGCGCGACTACCGGCAGTACCTGATGGTGAGCGCGACGGAGGCGCGCTCCACCGACGACATCGGCAACGTCGTCGTCGGGCATGGGCTCCGCGTGCGCGACGTGGCCACCGTGACCCCCGGCACCGAGGACCGCGTGAGCATCATCTCGGGCAACGGGCGGCCGGTTGCGCAGCTGAACATCACGCGCCAGCTCGGCGGCAACACGCTGGCGATCGCGGACAGCGTTGCCGGCGTCGCCCACGCCCTGACGCACACGCTGCCCCCCGGCGTGCAGCTCAGCCTCGTGTACGACCAGGCGTCGCTCGTGCGCGACGCCGTCACGGCGGTCCGCGACGCCATGCTCGTCGGCGCCGGACTCGCCGTCATCGTGCTCCTTCTGTTCCTCCGCCACGGCCGGATCACCGCGGTCAGCGCGTCGTCCATCCCGCTCACCCTCGTCATCACGATCTTCCTGATGTGGCTGCTCGGGCAGACGTTCAACCTGATGACCCTCGGTGCGATGGCGATCGCCATCGGCCTCGTCATCGACGACGCCGTCGTCATCACGGAGAATATCGTCCGTCACCTCGACCTGAATCCGGACCGCACCGCGGCCATTCGCGACGCGGTCCAAGAGCTGCTGTGGCCGGTCACGACCTCCACGCTCACCACCGTCGTCGTCTTCCTGCCGCTCGGCTTGCTGCAGGGGGTGGTCGGCCAGTTCTTTCACGCATTGTCGGTCACCCTCACGATCGCCGTGCTCGTGTCGCTGGGGCTCGCGTGCTCGGTGATTCCGCTCCTCAGCGAACGCTACCTCACGGCACGCGACGCGGAGCACGCGGTGCCGCCGGCGGGGGCGGTACCGACGGCCCTCGATCGTCTCGGTCATGCCATCGACGCGCTCGCGGGATCATACGCGCGCGCGCTCGGGGCCGTGCTGCACCATCCGCGGCGCGTGGCGGTCGTCGCCGCGGTGCTCGTCGTGGCGGGGTACGTCGCGTACGGCGCAGCCGAAACCGGGTTCCTTCCGGAGATGGACGAGGGGGCGTTCGTGCTCGACTACTGGGCGCCTGGCGGCACAGCGCTGACCGAAACCGACCGCCAGCTTCGCGTCATCGACGGGATCCTTGCGCGGGTCCCGGAGGTGGCCGGGACCAGCCGGCGCACCGGCGCCGAGCTCGGCCTCTTCGCGACGTTGCAGAACCGCGGCGACTACGTGGTGCGGCTCAAGCCGCGGAGCCAGCGCGATCGGTCGATCGGCGACGTCATCGACGAGGTCAGGCAGCAGGCGAGTGCCGCCCTGCCGCGGATGCGGATCGAGTTCGTCCAGATCCTCTCCGACGTCGTCAACGATCTCGCCGGCAACGCCCGCCCGGTGGAGATTAAGCTCTACGGCCCCGACCTCGCCGCCCTCGAGGCCTACGGGACGCGGCTCGACTCCGCCATGGCGGGCATCGACGGCCTGGAGGACCGCTTCAGCGGCGTGAGCGAGCCCACGGCCGAAATGGCGATGCGCATCGACGCCGCGGAGGCGAACCAGGTCGGCCTCACCCCGGCGGCCGTCACACACGCCGTGCGCGGCGCGCTCCTCGGGGTGGAAGCGGGTCAAGTCTACCGGGACGACCGGAGCATCGGTGTCCGCGTCCGCGCGCCCGATTCCGTGCGGTTCGACCCGCTCAGGCTGGGGGCGATCCCGGTCCTCGCGCCGGGCCGCCACGCGCCCATCCCCCTCGCCTCGCTCGTGCATTTCACGCCGATGGATGCGCCGTCCGAGCTGCTCCGCGAGAATCAGCAGCAGATGATCATGATGACCGCCGACCTGGGCGCGCGCGGCCTCCGGAGCGTGATGACGGACGTGAAGGAGGCGCTCGCGAAGAACCCGCCGCCGAGCGGCATCCGCGTCGAGCTCGGCGGCCAGTATGCGAGCCAGCAGGCCGCGTTCCGCACGCTCGTGTTGGTCCTCGCCCTCGCCGCGGTGAGCGTGTGCGCGGTGATGGTGGTGCAGTTCGCGTCCTTCACCGAGCCGCTCGTCGTGCTGCTCGTGGCCCCCGTTTCGTTCGTGGGCGCCCTCGGGCTCCTCCTCGCGACGCGGACGGCGTTGAACGTCGCGTCGTTCATGGGCTTGATCCTGCTGGTCGGCCTGATCGTGAAGAACGGGATCATCCTGCTCGATTTCACGCGGCTTCGGATGCGAGCCGAGGGCGTGGCGCTCGAGGTGGCGCTCCGCGAGGCCGGGCGGGTGCGCCTGCGTCCGATCCTGATGACGACGCTGTGCACCCTGTTCGGGCTGCTGCCCCTCGCGCTCGGGCTGGGTGCGGGGAGCGAGCTGCAGCGCCCGCTCGCCCTCGCCGTGATCGGTGGGCTCACGCTCTCCACACCGATCACGCTGTTCGCCGTGCCCACGTTGCTCGTCGCGATTCGGGGAAGGGGATACACGCTCCCGACGTCCCGCGCAACGCGCGACTGAAGCGGCGGGGCGCGTCTGTCCTACACTCGACGGGCGTGCGCCACGGGGAAGTGAACGGCCACTCGCGTTCCGCTGCCCGGCGCGGACTCGATACCGATCCGGGCGTCGTGCACGTCGGTGATCCAGCGGGCGATCGCGAGGCCGAGCCCGGTCCCGTCCGCCTCCCGACGGGCCGGGTCTCCGCGATAGAAGCGCTCGAACACGTGCGGGAGCTGCTCGGCCGGGATGCCGATGCCGGTGTCGGTCACGACCACGGCCGCACGGCCGTCCTCAACGGACACGTTGAGACGCACGTGCCCGCCGGCCGGCGTGAACTTGATGGCGTTGTCGAGGACAATCAGAACCAGTTGGCGCACGAGCGCCCCGTCTCCCGCGATCTTGGCTTCCTCGAACGCTCCGACCTCCAGCGTGATTCCCTTGCTCGTGGCCAGCGCGCGGACGGCATCCACCGCGCCGGCCGCGACATCGTCGAGATAGAGCGGCTCGCGCGCGATCGGCCGCTCGCCACTATCCGCGCGGGCAAGGGTCAGGAGATCCCCCACAATGCCGCCCACGCGGGCCGCCTCCCGCTCGATCGCCTGGAACGTCGCCGCGTCCCGCGCCGTTTGTCGCTCCTGGGCGAGGGCCACTTCGGCGCGCGTCCGGAGAATCGTGATGGGTGTGCGCAGTTCATGGGCGGCATCCGCCATGAACCGGCGCATCTGATCCATCGACCGCTCGATCGGCGCCGTCGATTTGCGGACCAGGATGTAGCCCCCCCCGGCGACGAGCAGCAGCGCCGCGAGGGCCGCGGCCCCGAACGTCTTGATCAGGGAGGCATACTCGTCTTCGAGCTCCATGCGGTCGGCGACGACGGCGGCGATGTACGTCGTCCCGGTCGTCCCGGTGAACCGCTCCGCGTAGATCCGGAGCTCCCGGCCGTCCGGGGCATCGAGGTTCCGATACCCGTGCTGCGACTGAACGGCCTCCTGCGCCGCCTCCCGGATCCGCACCGGGACCGTCGCGCGCTTGATCGCCTGCCCGTCCTCGTCGAGCAGGTAGAGCGACCGCTCGGGGATATGCAGCTCGTCCACCGCATCGACCACAGCTCCCCGGGCGCTCGCACGCTCGGTCTCACGGATGCGAGCTGCCTGTTCGAGCGCAGCCGCCGCGGCGCCGAGCGATTTGTCCACATGTTTGGACATCTGGTGCCGGATCGTCAGAAACAGCCCGCCGCCTAGCAGTGCGAACACGAGCGTGAACACGCCGACGTACCACACCGTCAACTGGAGGCGCAGCCGCGCGAGTGGTGCCGTCGAGCGGCGCTTCACGTGCCGAACCGGTAGCCCGCGCCGCGCAGCGTCGTGATCAGCTTCGGCTCGAAGCCGTCGTCGATCTTGCGCCGCAGCCGCCCCACGAGCACCTCGAGCAGGTTGGCGAACGGGTCGTGGTTGTCGTCCCACACGTGGGCAGTGATGGTCGAGCGATCGAGCACGCGCCCCTGGTTCCGCACGAACAGCTCCAGCAGGGCGAACTCCTTCGCGCTGAGCGCGATCGGCCGACTGCGGCGGTGCACCTGGCGCGAGCCGAGATCGACCTCCAGGTCGGCAATCCGGTAGCGGGCGGGAGAGAGGGCGGGCCGACGGCGCGCCAGGGCCTTGAGGCGCGCCAGGAGCTCCCGGAACGCGAACGGTTTCGTGAGATAGTCGTCCGCCCCGACTTCGAGCCCCCGCACCCGGTCGTCGAGGCCGTCCAGCGCCGTGAGCATCAGCACCGGGGTCGAGCTGCCCCCGCGCCGGAGCTCCCCGCAGAGGTCGAAGCCCGTACCGCCGGGGAGTCGCACGTCCAGAATGATCACGTCGAACGAACCCCCGTTGGCGCGCTCGCGCCCCTCGGCGAACGTCGCGGCCAGGGTCGGGTCGATGCGCTGCGCGCGCAGGCCGTCGCGCAGCAAGCCGGCCAGCTCGGGGTCGTCTTCGACGATCAGCACTCGCATGGGGATGAACGATGATATTACTATGAAGACTCTCTGAAAGAGAACGCCATGCCCGGCTTGAATCTTCCCATGTACGATCCCCGCCTCGTCCAGCCAATGCGCGAGGAGCTCACCCGCATTGGTTTCCAGGAGCTGCGAACGCCCGCAGAGGTCGACGCGGTGCTGGGAACCACGAAAGACACGACGCTCGTGGTCGTGAACTCGGTATGCGGTTGTGCGGCCCGCAACGCGCGTCCCGCGGCGACGCTCGCGCTGCAGCATGCGCGGCGACCCGCCCGATTGCTCACCGTCTTTGCGGGACAGGACGCCGACGCGACCGAGCGCGCCCGGAGCTACTTCACGGGCTACCCGCCATCGTCGCCCCAGATGGGGCTGTTCAGGGACGGCGCGCTGGTCTTCATGCTCGAGCGGAAGAACATCGAGGGACGGCCCGCGCCGGACATCGCGGCGGACCTGACGGCGGCGTTCGACCGGTACTGCGTCTGAAGGAGGTCAGGGGAGGTTGGGGAGGTTCGGGAGGTTGGAGGAGGTTGCGGCGGCTCTCCATTAGCCTCCACGACCTCCCCTAACCTTCCCGAGCCTCCCCAACCTTTCCCGTCTTCTTTATTAGAGCACCCGCTCCCGCCGCACCCGCACGTCCACCACGTTCTGCACCCAGGACCAGAGGGAATCCTGCCGCTCCATCGGCACGCCGTCCACCATGTGGCGCCGCCACCCTTTCATCACTTCCGAGTCCTGCGTCCACAGGCGCACGCGCTTGCGCGGGACCCGGCGCTCCCACAGCTGCGCAATGGGCGGGTCGGCGTATAGCAGCCGCACGGTCACGTTGCGCGACAGGAACTCGAGCGGGCTCAAGTCCACGCGCTTGTAGCGCTCGTCGAGGGACATGCGGCCGGCGCCCGGAAAGTCGGGCTCGCCGTCGGAGAACAGCACGACGTTGAGCGGCGACAGGACCAGGTTGTTGCGCCTCACGTGCAAGGCGGCGCGCTGGAAGAACGCGTTGAAGTCGGTGATCGGGTCTTCCTGGGGGAACCACGCCCGCAGGTCCGCCGCGATCTGCGCCGGCGACTTGCCGGAGAGATCCTGGATCGGGTGGAACACCTTCGCCTGCCCCGGACGCTCACCCCCCAGCTCGCCCACGAAGATCGCCGTGTTCGGCTGCAACCCGTCGACGCCGTTCAGGTGGCCGTAGATGTAGAGCGACGCGAACTCGATCGCCCCGTTGAAGCTGGGGTTTTTCCGGAACGAGCCGCTGATGTCCAGGCCGATCACGAGCGTCGACCGGGGCGTCTGGGCCTTTTCCGACGGCGAGCACGCCGTGACACCGAGCGCGAGGATCAGTGCCGCGACGCGACGCCTCACGACGCACCTCCCTCGACCGTGCTGGTCTTGCCGGTGTGGAAGATCGGCGTGCTGTGGAGCACCTGGTCCAGCGACCGGAACGGCAGATTGAAGTGCGGCTTGCCCGTGATGACGACGACCAAGAAGTTGAACCCGCTGGCGACCAGCTGCAGCACCGGCAGGGTCAGCAACTCCATCAAGTGCTGGGCCTCCTTCTTGAACCACTCGTGCTCGGCCTTGAGCGCGTCGATCGGCCCGCGCCAGAACTCCGCGTCGACGGCTGCGCCCGCCCGCACGGCACCCAGACCTTCCATCGCCTTCCGGCCCAGGATGGCGAGCAGCGCCGGGGTGCCGAACCGGCCGAACAGGAACCACGTCATGCCGCGGACGCCCGTCCACCCGAGGAGCGCCAATCCCAGCGTACCGACCACCCCCAGCTGGATCCCCTGCTGCGCCAGCCACGGCGTGATGGCGTCAATCAGCTCGCGGTACAGGAACAGCACCTCGAACAGCGCGACCGTGATCTCGACCATGACCATCGAGACGATCTGTCCGACCGCCCGCGTCTTGATCGCGTCGTTCAACACCTGGATGCACGCGAAGCTGCCGCCGATGATGATGAACAGAAAGAACCACAGGATCACCACCAGGGCGAGGGCATTCACCTGGTAGCCCGTGAGGTCGGCGAGCAGCTCGCTCATCGTGGGACGCAACGTGAACGTGAAGATCGTGGCCTCGATGGCGGACCAGAACAGCAGCAGAACGAACGCGATCCAGGGCACCCCCGGCTGGCGTGAGCTCGAATCGAGCATCGCGAAGGGCGAGGTGACCAGGTTCTTCAACGTCCTCCAGAGTAGCCCCACGCCAAGCCTCAGCAGACCCCAGATCCAACCGACGAACACCAGGAGGAAACGCGCCAGGCCGAACCAATAAAACCACGCCATGCGGACTGCGTCCCACCAGGACATGAGCATCGCGGCCAGAAAGCGTCCGCGACCGGAACGAAACGGAATCGTGTAGAGCGAGACCATCGTACCCCAGACGCCCGCGACGAGCACCGTTGCCGGGAAGAACAGCAGCAGGGCTTTGCCGAGCGCCTCCCAGAAGGTGGTCCCGGTCGCCGCCACCCGGAACACCTGCACCTGCCAGTCGAGGATCCAGGACAGGCCGCCCCAGACCCAACCCCAGACGGTCTGCAGGATCCAGCTCCACTGCTCAGTCTGGACGGTGCCTACTGGGCCTTGCATGGCTGTGCCCCCTCACTGGATGCGGAATCGGACGGGCGGCCGCCGAGCAGCGACGCCGCCGTGGGTGGAGCCGCGGCGACGCCGCAGCCGGGGCGCATTAATAGTGCGGCGCCCGGCTCTGTCAAGCGGTGCACGTGATCCACATCACCATTTCGACCGTGGGCGAGGCCGGCGTGCCCCCAAAAAGCGCGACGCCATGTATACTGGAGCCCATGCCGGACGAAGCCCCCAAGCGTCTGATCGTGGTCGGTGACCGCGTGCTCATCGCGCCCGAGGAGGGGGAGGAGCGCACCAACGTCGGTCTGTACCTCCCGCCCACCGCCGTAGAGACGCGGCAGGTGCAGGGCGGCCGGGTCGTCGCGACCGGGCCGGGCACGCCCATGACCGAGCCGGCGAGCATGGACGACGAGCCATGGAAGATCCGCGGCCCCGACGTGAAGTACCTGCCGATGCAAGCGCGGGTCGGGGACTACGCCCTGTTCTTCCGGAAGGCCGCTGTGGAAATCACGTTCGAGGGAACCAAGTACCTGGTCGTCCCGCAGGCGGCAATCCTCGTGCTGGTGCGGGAAAGCAGCCCCGAGGAACTGGAGTAGGTCATGGCCGACATCGGATGGGCCCGGAGCCGCCGTGAACGCGCCGAGAAGGAAGGCCTGCGGCGAGGCGCTTGGTACCGAATCGTCGAAGAATCCGGAGGGTCCTGGATCGTGCTGGACGTGCACCAGGTCGAGGTGCGCGTTCCCAAAGACACCGTGGACATCCGCAAGGAACGGCCGAAGGCCTGGAGCGTGGTGCATGAGCCCCATCTCGTGTGCCCGGGCTGTCACAAGCGGCAACACGTATCGGGACAACCCAAAGACGTGAAATGCGTCGAGTGCGGCAACAGCTTCGGCGTGGACTGGCAGGATCGGGCGTAGAGTAATTCCGCACCGCACCGCATGGTTTGGGCTCCAGTGCAGGCACCGGGGCCCGTTTTCTTTGCGCGATGGCGACCTTCTCAGGCGGGCTGCCGCGCGCGCGCGAGCTCCTGAGCGAGCGCTTCGGCCTCACGGCATTTCGTGTCCACCAGCTCAAGGTGCTCGGGCCGCTGCTCGCCGGGCGGAGCGTCCTCGCGGTGCTGCCCACGGGGGCAGGGAAATCGTTGTGCTACCAGCTCCCGGCCCTGATGGCCAGGAGCCTCACGCTGGTCGTCTCGCCGCTGATCTCGCTGATGCAGGATCAGGTGGCCGCGCTCGGGCGGCGGGGAATCCCCGCCGCGTATCTGAACAGCCTGCTCTCGTCCGCTGAGCGCCGGACGATCGTCGATGCCGCCCTCTCCGGAAGCCTCACTCTCCTCTATTGTGCGCCCGAGCGGCTCAGCTCGCTGGTGCGACAGCTGGCGCGCGCCGGTCGTGAGGTGTCGCTCCTCGCGGTCGACGAGGCCCACTGCATCGTCGAGTGGGGCAACGAGTTCCGCCCGGTGTACCGGCAGCTCGACCGCTACCGCTACCTGCTCGGGGATCCCGTCACCATCGCGCTCACTGGGAGCGCCACACCCGGGGCGCGCGTCGAGATCCTCCGCGTCCTGCGGATCCCGCGGGCCGAGGTGGTCGTCACGTCTTTCGATCGACCGAATCTGCTGTTTTGCGTGGAGCGCGTGCGGGACGACCGCGAACGGTTCGCCCGCGTGCGGGAGCTGATCCGCGGGGGGGACGGGCCGGTCATCGTCTACACGCCGACCCGCCGCCTCGCCGAGCTCGTCACCCGCGCGCTGTTGCGCCGGGGCGTTCGGGCGGCCCCGTACCATGCGGGCCTCACGGCGGGCACGCGGCGCCGCGTGCTGCGCGCGTTTCTCCGGGACCGGGCCCCGGTGGTGGTCGCGACGAGCGCCTTCGGCATGGGGATCGACAAGCCGGACGTGCGCCGGGTGCTGCACTGGGGGCCGCCGCGCACCGTCGAAGCCT
>QHUD01000197.1:25742-26671 GCA_003221085.1 Gemmatimonadota bacterium | reverse complement strand
ATCTTGCGGCACGCTCCCCGTGCCGAAGGACGCGCCGTCGAGGGTCACGTTATTAGCGGTGGGCCGCTGGCCGGCGACGGAGAACGCCGTCGCCGTTGAGTCGTTGGCACCGATGCCGACCACGCCGGGCGTGAGCGTCGCCACGGCGTTCAGATCGGACGGGTCAATCGGCAGACGGCCCAGCTGGTCCGGGCTGAGGCTGCGCTCGGTGGCCCCCGGCCCCGCGCGCTCCGAGGGGCGGGAGCGTCCAGTGACGGTGACCGGCTCGAGGGAAACGACGTTGAGGCCCATCTGGACGTCGGCCACCAGGCGGTCCTCGTCGGCCTGCCGAGCCACGGTGACCCGGACCGGTGCCATGCCGATGAATCGCACGACGACCTGATACTGTCCCCCCCCATCGGGGAAGACGATCGTGAAGCGCCCGCGCGCGTCGGTCGTGCGCTGGCGTGACACCTGGGTCTCGAGCGAGATGGCCTCGACGCTGGCACCGGCCAGGGGCTGGCTGTCAGGCCCTGTGACCCTGCCGACGATGATGTCGGTCGTCGTGCCGACTTGCGCGACCAGGGGACGAAGCCACGCCCCGGCGAGCAGCGCGACGAGCCACCACAGGCGGCCGCGTCGGGGAGTCATGACCTTACCTCGCGTTCAAGGACGTTGATCGCATCGCTCGGGGGATGCTGTGTGGGGGGGCTCAACGTGGCGTTCAAAACGGTCTCCAGGACGCGCCGCGAATCGAAGTGCGTTTCAGCGAGATCCCGCGCCGCATGGCAGTGGCGCGCGTAGTCGCGATTGACCTGCTCGAGCGCGGCGGCCGCCTCGTCGAGCGAGGTGAAGCGGAACATGCCGTCGCCGTTCGGGAGATAGGAGCTCGGGCCGGTGTGCTGCACGACGACCGGCTTGCCGCTCGCCAGGTAGCAGACTGTCCGATC
>QHUD01000197.1:0-25682 GCA_003221085.1 Gemmatimonadota bacterium | reverse complement strand
CTCGAGGGGCTGGCGGGTGCGCCCCGGCAGCTCGGCAAACTCGAGGAACGCCACGCGCTTCGTGTTCTCCCGCAGCACGGTCTTGCCGTTCTCGTTGACCTTGAGCCAATCGCTGGTCGACCAGCTCGAGACCGTAGTGAACGCTTCGGCGTGGGGATCGCATGTGAACGGCCAGAGGTCGAGACACACCGGAGGCCGGATGCGGTGCCACTGCAAGCCGCAGTCGGAAAACCGGGCAGACGGCGTCCCCACGGTTTCCCCAGTCGTCAGGTAGCAGTCGTGGGCCGGCACGTTGATTTGACCCGTGCTGATCCAGAATTGGAGCAGTCCCGGGTCGATGTCGACCAGCGCCGTGCGCCGGGCGCAGGCGAGCAGGCGGGGGTCGATGGCGTAGTGGAAATTCAGCAACAGGTCGGCCCGTCTCAGCACGCGCTCGGCGTCGGGCCACCCGCAGCCGACGAACCGCAACGACGGCGGGCCTGCTGCGGAGCCGCGATCGGCGGAATAGAGGAGGACCTTGCCTTCGAGCCCGAAGTGCTTCATCCGCTCGAAGAAGGGTGACAACAAGGACGCTTGTTGGGCGGCGTCGCCCGAGGCCGGCGGGCGGAACTGCTCCAGCCAATACACGTCCCATCCCAGCCGGCGCAGCCCCTGGGCGTACTGCATGTACACCCAGAAGTGACCGCCCCCGTCGGGGAAGTTGGCGACCTTGTAGACCGAGATCACGGCGATCATGCGGCGCCCTCCGAAACCCAGGAAGCGGCCACGAGCGCCGCCAGGTCCCGAAACCCGGCCAGGCGAATGCCTCGCGCCGCGAGCGCCGGACGCACGCGCGGGTCGCACAGCGTGCGCACCTCCGCTTCGCGCTCGACCGCATAGCTCGAGACGAGTCCCTCGTCCAGGTAGCCGGCATGACACGTGAGCTCGGTCACCCCGGGGCCGAGCTCCGCATCCAGTAGGCGAAGCAGTCCTTCGACGCTGATCTGCTCCAGATGGGTCTCGCCGCCCCACTGGCCGTAGAACTTGGAGAGATGACGAACCGGGGACGACCCGCGCACCAGTACGCCAAGGCGGTCGGCCCACGCCCGCACGTAGGGCAGGACGCGCGGATCGCGGTGCACGTCGTGGTGCGAGTCCAGGTGCGTCGGCGGCGCACCGACGAGGTCGGTGAAGCGGCCGAGCTGTCGGTCGAGCTGGGTGCGGATGTCCGGCGCTCCCGCGGGATCGAGCTCGAGATGCAGCCCGATGCTCAGAGCGGGGCAGGCGCGGCCCACGTCGGCCGCCTCCACGCTCGCGGGCCGGCCCACCATCAGGCTCGTGCTGGTGAGGATCCCCTCGCGATGCGCCTCGACGATCCCGCGGTTGACCCCGCGGCTGATGCCGAAGTCGTCGGCGGTGACGATGAGCACCTTCACGGGCGCGTTCACTCCGGGAGCGGTGGCCGGAGCGCCTCGAACCAGCGCTCGTAATCGATGAGCTCGGCGATTCCCCACGCGGCGCCGTCGTGGAGGGCGGCGATCGCGTCAAACAGGATGCAGTGGGCGTAGCGAGCGCTCTCCGCGGTGTGGCAGAGCACGTTCAGCTCTTCGGTTCCAGGAAGGCACCAGCCTGCGCGATCCACGGCATCGCGATAGCGCTGCACGATCCACGGCCGCTCCTCGGCCGGAGACTGGTACAGGAAGGTGGAGAGATCGTAACTGAATGGGCCCGCGCCGACGTGGTCCCAGTCGATGAGCCGCGCACGCGGGCTGGTGTCGGCCATGGACACGAAGACATTCTTGGGCCAGAGGTCGCCGTGCAGGAGCGTATCGGGCCCTGCGGCCTCCTGCATGATGCGGACGCGCCGCGGCACATCCTCACGGAGTCGCTGCAGTCGGCAAAGCAGGCGCTCCCGGGCGCCGGCGAACTCTCGCGGCACCTCAAGCGGCGGGGTCGCGAGGGCCTCGAGCGCGGCGATGGCATCCCCGAGGTTCGCCGTGAAGAAGTGCACGCCATGGTCGCGAGCACGCCAGCGGACTTCCGGCAGGAGCGGGTGTCCGGCGGCACGTGTATGGAGCTCGGCGATGAAATCGACCGCGGCCGCCAGGCGTCGCGGCACGCGCTGGACAGTGAGACTCTCGTCGCCGAGGTCTTCGTAGACGTGCCAGACCCAACGCCCTTCCCGCTCTGCTGCGGCTGCCACAAGCCGCGGGCAGCCGTCCCCGAGACCGAGGGCGGGCAGCCAGCGCTCTGCAAGGAGGCGGTCCGCTTGAGCGACCGACGGCGCGTGCCGTTTCAGCACGAGCGTCCGCTCGCTTGCGCTGCCGATGCGCAAGCGGTAAACGGCTTGCTTGAGTCGCTCCAGCTGCATCGTCCGCTCCAAGCCCGCGCCGACGCCGTCGCCGACCATCCCTTGCAGGAGCTCGCACAGGTTCGCCCCACCAGGCTCGTGCCACTGCTCCAGGGAGCGCTCCAGGTCTCGCAGATCGACCGTACCGCTCGTCCGACTCGCCATCCTCACCTCTTTCAATCCAGGGCCCGCTCCAAAACTCGTGCGACCACGCGGCAGCCGTCGAAGTACTCCTCGACCAGGGCACGGGCGAGCCGGCAGTGCCCCGCGTAGTCGGCTTCGGCCGCGGCCAACGCGCGCACCGCTTCGTCCATCGACCGGAACCGGAACACCCCGGCGGCATCCGGCAGAAAGCGGCTGGGTCCGGTGTACTGCACCACGGCGGGCCTGCCGCTGGCCAGATAGCAGATCGTACGGTCGCTGACCCACGCGGTCGCGAATTGGACGTAGCACGGCTTGACGCAGCTGAACTCCCCTCGCGAGCGCTGGATGTAGCCGCGGTATTCCTCGGGCGTCGCGCTCACCCCCCAGGCATCGCGAATGTTCCAGCCCTGAGGCTCGAGACGCGCTCGCCATTCCTCGCTGTGCTCGCCGAGGCTCACCGCCAGCTCGAGTTTGGCGGGGGTTCGGGATGGCAGCCCCACGTACTCGAGGAATGCGGCCCCCTTCTCGTTCGAAAAGGTCGTCCCGCGGAACTCGAACGTCCCTCCCCACCAGTGCGTGACGGTGGTGTAGGGCGCGCCGGAGTCGGGCTCGGTCAGAGGCCACTCGGGGAGGAAGACCGGCGGTGGTGTGTATTGCCAGCGCAGGCCGCAGTCGGGGAAGCGGGCCGCGGGCGTACCGACGGTCTCGCCGATGGTGAAGTAGCTGTCGTGCGGCGCCACGCAGATGTCGCCCGTGGTCATCCAGACTTGGAGCAGCCCGGGATCGGTGTCGACGAAGGCGGAGCGGCGAAACCGTTGCACCACCGCTGCCGGCAGGGCGTGCGTCAGGTTCAAGAGCAGATCGGCGTCGGCCGCTGCGTCCAGGCTCAGACCGGTGGCCGCCAGGTCAGCAGCGAGAGGCTCGCCGGTGATCGAGTAGAGCGCCAGCGCGTCGGCGAACCCGTAGCGTCCGAGGTGCGCCTTCAACGTGGCGACGCACTCGCGCACGTCGCGGCCCCGCCAGCGACGGCGTCGCGCCACCGAGGCGTCGCCGACGGCGTCGTCCACGCCCTCGAGCCAGATCACGCGACAGCCCGCAGCGCGCAAGGCCAGCGCCCAGTTCAGGTACACCCAGAGATGGCCGCCCCCCTGCGGGTAGCCGATGGTGTTCGCTGGGGCGAGGCAGACGGTCAGGCTCATGCGGCACCGAGCGGCGGGCGGAGGGTCGCGAACCAACGGTCGATCTCCATCAGCTCGGCAGCGCCCCACTGGGCGCCGTCGTTCAGGAGCGCCAAGGCCGGCCAGATGACGCAGCTGGCGCCGCGCGCGGTCTCGGCTGAGTAGAACAGCTGATTCAGCTCGCCGTCCGCCGGCAGGCGGTAGCCCGCCCGTTCCACGGCCGCGCGATACCGCCGGAGGAGCGAGGGGCGTTCTTCCGGCGGGGACTGATAGAGGAAGGTCGAAATGTCGTAGCTCGAGGAGCCGACGCCGACGTGGTCCCAGTCGAGGAGCCGGGCGTGCGGCCCGCTGTCCGTCGCGGTCACGAAGACGTTCTTGGGGCAGAGATCGCCGTGCAACACCGTGTCCGGCCCTCCAACCTCCTCCATGATCCGAACGCGACCGGGTGCGACCTCGAGCAGACTGTACAGGCGCTCCAGCAGCCGGCTCCCCACGGTAGCGAGGGCCGGCGACGCGGTCTCGCGCGGCGAGGCCAGGGCCTCGAGCGCGGCGATGCCGTCGCGCAGGCTCGAGGTGAGGGATGTCGCGCCGTGGTCGCGGGCGTGCCAGCGCACTTCGGGGAGGAGCGGGTGGTGCGCGCCGCGGGTGTGCAGCTCGGCGACCACATCGATCGCCGCCTCCAGCGACGGCCAGTCGCGCCGTTGCTGGAGCGTATCGCCGCAGAGATCCTCGTAGGCGTGCCACACCCAGCGTCCCTCGCGCTGCGCCACGGCCGCGACGAGTCGCGGGCAGCGGTCCCCGAGCCGCAGTGCGGGCAACCAGCGCTCCACGACGAGGCGGTCGGTGTGCGCGATGGCCGGCGTGTGACGCTTGACCACGAACGTCCTGACCGAGGCACCATCGATCCGCAGTCGATAAACGCCTTTGTGCAGCCGCTCCAAGCGGACCGCGTCGTTCGATTCCGGCGCGCCTCCCGGGAGCGTTTGCAAGAGGTCCTGCACCTCAGTGGCGCCGGGCTCCTGTCGCTCCTCGGGTGTGCGTCCCGAGCGATCGCGCCGCTCGATGGCCAGCGTCATGCGACCCGCCACCCCTGCGGCCGCCGCGCGGCGCGCTCCGCCGCCTCGAGCAGGTACGACGCCAGATGCCGCGGCGCGTCCGGGACGCCTCCGCACCCGGGGATGCTGCACATGTCGACGACGTATGGCATCCCCTTGCTTTCGATGATGTCGACGCCGAAGAAGTCGATGCCGAAGGCCCGGCCGCAGCGCAGGGCGATGTCGCGCAGCTCGGGCGAGGGCGTGAACGGCTCTCCGCGCCTTTCCTCGTCGGTCCTTGCGGGAAACACCTTTTTCACGCCGAACAGCTGGCTCCCGACTACGTAGATCTTCCGGTCGCGACCCTCGGGCTGGTGGTAGCGCTGGGCGAACACCGGGTCCCGGCCGTCACGCACCGACGCGAGCTGGGCGACGCTGCGGACCACGCGCACGCCGACGCCGTCTGAGCCCTGATACGGCTTGACGATGAGCGGTCCGCCGTCCAGGAGCGGCGCCAGCTCTTGCGGGTGCGCGGCGACGTAAGCGGTCGGCGTGGGCACTCCCGCCGATTCCAGAATCTTGGCGGTGACGATCTTGTCGCGCAGCGCTACCGTCACCGGATAGGGATTGACGATGACCGCTCCCCGGGTGTGCAGCGCTCCGGCGAGACTCAGGGAGAGACGGCTCATCTTCTTCAGGACGTAGAGATCGCATTCGGCGCGCACCTGTGACAGCTCGAGCGCCCGCGTGACGGGGTGGATGACGTCCACCACCACTCCGGCCTCCGCGAGCGCCCGCATCACGGGCGGCACATGGCTCGTGCTCTGTGCGTAGCGGGACGAGACCAGGAAGCCGATCCGGAGCGGCTTCATGTCGCGGCCACCTCGCGCCGTGGTGGCGATGCGCGGTGCACCCAGTCGAGTCGCTCGAGGGCGGCGTCCAGCTCGGCGGCGTACAGTTGCATGTCGCCGAGGCACGCATGCGCCCCGTCGCTCGCCAGGTTGTCCGCAATCCATGACATGGCAGACAGCGTGCGGAACACCGTGCCGCAGTAGGACAGCCGCCAGCACCCCTCGCTGCTCAGGTCGGGCCAGCGCTCCCTGCCAGCGGACCAGTAGCTCGGAATATCGGGGTTGGCGGACAGTTGCCCCGAGCGCACGGTCAACTGCTGGGCGAGGTCGACGGCGGGGACGCCCCAGCCGGCGTCTTCCCAGTCGAACACGGTGATGGTCGCGTCGTCGCGCACGCTTCGCAGACGGATGTTCCTGCCGTTAAAATCACCGTGCACTAGAGTCGGTGGCACACCCCGACACACGTCTTCCACCAGGTCCCAGCGCGCGGCCAGCTCGTCGAGCCGGGCCAGGAGCCCCTCGAGAAAGGCCACGTCCTCGGGCGATAGGATGGGATTGTCGAGATGCCGCCGAAACGTTTCGCGCAGCGTCCGCAGCCGCTCCAGGTATCGGCCGGGTCCGCCGTCCGGGAGGCGCGCTCCGGCGTCTGCGCCGGCGGCGTCGGCCGCCGCGGCATGGAGCAACCCCAACCAGCGGCCCGCCCGGGCACGGTGCTCGGGGAGCAGATTCGAATAGTCGGGACCGCTTGCCTCCTCCATAAAGAGCCAGCCGGAGGCGGCGTCCGGCTCATCGACGGAGCCGTAGTAGCGGAGCGACGGGACCGTGAGGCCGGCCAAGACGTCCTCGTAGACAGCGCGCTCGACCTGCGCGACGGCCGTCCGGCACCGCTTCGCGATCACGGCCGATCCGTCTTGGCCGACGCCCTCGAGCCGGTACACATTGCTCTTTCGCTTGCGGACCCGCAGCGGTGTGATCGAGAGCGGCTCGGCGTGCGGATAGAGCTCGCACCAAGCACGAACGGCCGGATGGCTCTTGAGATTCGACCGCCGCTGGCCGACAGCTGCCGGTACGGTCGGAGGCTGTGCGTTCGTGACGGAGCGGATGGTGTCGCTCACGACGCGGCCGCTCTCGAGCACGAGGAGCCCGGCGCACCGCTCCAGTGTGCTGGGTCGATGGGAGATCACCAGTACCGTACGGCCGCGCATCAGATGCCGCATCGCGCCGAGGATCTTCGCCTCCGTGTCAGCGTCGACGGCGCTGGTGGGCTCGTCGAGGATGAGCACGGGGCTGTCCTTCAAGAAGGCCCGCGCGAGCGCGATGCGCTGGCGCTGGCCTCCCGAGAGCTGGGCGCCGCGCTCACCGACCTGTGTGTCGTAGCCTCGGGGCAGGCGTGCGATGAACTCGTGCGCGTTGGCGGCGTGCGCCGCGGCGATGATCTGCTCCCGGCTCGCGCCGGGCGCGGCGTACGCGATGTTCTCCGCGATGCTCGCCGAAAAGAGCACCGTCTCCTGCAGCACGACGGCGAACTGGCGGCGCAGGTCCTCCAGCTTGTAGTCACGCAGGTCCACGCCGTCGAGCAGGATTTGCCCCGCGGTCGGATCGTAAAAGCGGGTGAGCAGGCTGATCAGCGTGGTCTTGCCGGCTCCGGTCGCCCCCACGACGCCCAGTCGCGTCCCCGGGGCGATCGCGAACGAGACGTCCTGCAGCACCGGCCGGTCTGGGCCGTACGCGAAGGAGACGCCCCGAAACTCCACCGCCCCCGCCGCGCGCGTCACCGGCCGGGCGTGCGGGCGTTCCGGCACCTCGGGCTGCTCGTCTAAGAGTGCGAACGCCCGCTCGGCGCTCGCCAGGTATCCCTGCAGCCCCGTCGCTTTCCGGCTCATCGTCTTCAGCGGCTCGTACAGCTGCCCCAGATAGCCGAGCACCATCAGGAGCTGCCCCAGGGTGAGCGTGCCCGCGCGGACGTGACCAACGCCGATGAGCAGCACCGCCGCCATCCCCAGTGTCGTCACGAGACCGATTAGCAGGCCGTAGCCTCCCTCGAGCACCGCCAACCGGATGCGCGCGGCCACGCCCTCGCGGGAGCGATGTACGAAGCGGCCCGTTTCCCGGGCTTCCTGGCCGAACGCCTTGACCACCCGCAGCGCCCCCAGCGTCTCCTGGATGACGGCCAGCGCCGAGCTCTCGAGCTTTTTCACCTGGCGCGATTGGCGGCGCATGCGCGGTCGGTACAGGCGCGACAGCAAGAACAGCAGCGGGGAGATCGCCAGCGCCACGATGGCGAGCTGCCGATCGAGCTCCGCCGTGACGATCCACATCGTGACCACCGCGATCGCGGCGGAGGCGAACGGAATGGCACCGTCCACCAGGATGTTCTGGATGGCGGGAGCGTCGTACTGGATGCGGTACACGGAGTCGGCCGTGCCGCGGGAGTCGTGATAGGACAGCGACAGGCGCTGGACCTGCTGGACCAGGAGGGAGCGGAAGTCGAGCACCAGCCGCTCGCCGATGTAGGTGCGGAGCAGCGTGGTGGCGAGGCTCTGCAGTTGACCGAGCGCGGTGACGGCGAGCAGGAGGGCGATGGCGACCGCGAGGGTGGCGGCGGCGTTCGACCCGATCGACGCCGGCACGAGCCCCCGTAGGATGGGCGGGAGCGGGCGCGTGCCGAGCACCGAGTCGACGACGATCTTGAGGGGCACGGGGTTTAAGAGCGCGATGGGACTCGCCAAGAGCCCGATGCCGAACAGGGCGGCAAGGCGGAGCCAGTAGGGCCGCGTCTGGCGCAGCAGTCGCCGGTACAGCGCGACGTCGGTCATAGCGCCTCACTGCGACGCAACCGGCCGACGACCTCGCGGATCGTGGCCGTCGCGGCGCTGCACTGCTCCACCGCGCGCCCCGCCGACAGGAGCGCGCCGAGCCCCAGCACGGCGGCCGCGATCCAGGCATGATCGCCGACGGCGCCGCGCGTCAGCTCCGCGAACACCAGGGTGAGCAACGGGCCGGCCGCGGGCATCACCGGCCACCAGCGCACCCGAATGAGCTGCTTCCCGCCGGCATGCTCCTCCACGCCCATGAGGAGGCGGGCCGCCCCGAAGGAGCCGCCGCGGACTTCCAGGTCCCATCGGGCATCCCGCCCGCCGCGCAGCACGCACACGCCGTCCGCGCGCAGGTCCGTTTCAATGGCCCGGAGCCGTTGGTCCTGGTCCAGCCAGTGCTCACTCCACACCGCGGCGGTGACGGGCCAGAGCGGCCCAGGGCGCCGCGGGCAACGCCGCCGCCACGGCGTGAGGCCCTCTTGAACGCGCCCGCGCAACCGCGCGATGGGCTGAATCAAGTGCAGCGCCGCCGTCAGGGCCCGGCGCGCCAGCCGCGCCATCGTCCCGAGGCTGTCGGGGAACCGCGCGCGCGCGCCCCCGAGACACGCCTGGGCGACCGATGGTAGGAAGGCGGCGAGACAGAGCGGTAGTGCCAGGCGTAACGGCCTCCAGGCGACGCTCAACGCCGCGATCCCCACGAGCGTCGCGGTCATCAGATGCCACTCCGGCATCTGGGGCAGGGAGGCGAGCAGCGTCGGCGCCGGCTCGTACAGAGACTGGAACGGCGCCGCGCCCCAGACGCCGTGATACACGCGGGCCCGCCGCCACCCGAGGATGTACGGCAATCCGCTGCCGTACATGCGTCCCGTCCAGCGGACGTGCCCCACGTCGTTGTACTTCTCGGGCCACTTCCGCTCCAGCATCGCCTCCGCCCGGCCGTACCCGATCTGTTGTCGCCAGTACGTGCGCACCGAATTGCGACGGTGGTGCCACACGATGGCGGCCGGGTGGAAGCCGAGCGTCCAGCCGCGATCCTGCAGCCTCCAGCACACGTCGACGTCGTCGCCGGCGCTGCGAAACCGCGGATCGAACCCCCCGACCGCCTCGAGGCAGGCCGTCCGGAACGCCATGTTGCACCCGGGGATGTGCTCGGCCTCCCGGTCGGTGACGAGGACGTGCACGGGTCCGCCCGGCGCGCGGGCGACGCACTCGGCGATGGGGCCGTCCCCGGCCGGCGCGATGTTCGGGCCCCCCACGCCCGCGTGCGACGTCCTCAGGAAGATGGCCGCGAGGTAGGTCAGCCAGTGGGGATCGGGATAGGCATCGTCGTCCAGGTAGGCGACGATCTCGCCCGTGGCCGCCGCGAGCCCCGTGTTGCGCGCGCTGGAGAGGCCGCGATTGGGAGTCCGGATCAGGCGCAGATCGTATTCGCTCGCGATCCCGGCGGTGTCATCGGTCGAGCCGTCGTCCACGACGATGACTTCGTAGTTGGGGTACTCGAGCCGGCGCAGCCCTTCGCACGCGTCGCGGATCGTCCGCGCTCCGTTGTGGGAGCACACCACCACCGAGATACGCGGCCACGGGATGCTCGGCGCGAACGGTGCTTCGGCGAACGCCTCCCGCACCGTCTCGAGCGCGGGCTTCTCCGAGCGATCGGCGCGGGTGAGGCCGAACGACCAATCCTCGACGTCGTGGCCGTGGCGGTACCACTCGTCGGTCCACGCGAACACGAACACGCCCCCGCACCCCGCGGCGAACGCCGTTCGCACCTGCCAGTCGAGCGAGCGCGCCTGACCACCCTCGCCATTGCGCAGCGCATCGAGCCCCAGCTCGCTCATGAACAGCGGCCGGTCCCCGGCAATGTTCTGCAGGCGCGCCAGGTACGCTTCGAAGCGGTCCTGCGATTCGAGATAAACGTTGAAGCAGACGAAGTCGAGGAACGGCAGCCGGAGATATTCCGTCGTCGGGTAGTTGACGTACGTCACCAGCCCCTCAGGGTCCTCCTGCTTGACGATCCGGTACAGTCGCTCGAGGTAGCGCTCGACCTTGCGACGGCCGAGCCACCGCGCCATCAGCGCGGGGATCTCGTTCCCGAGCGCGTAGCACAGCAGGGCCGGATGACCCGCGCAGGCGCGCACCCGCTTGCGGAGCAACGCCTCGACGTCCGGCGCGCCGGGAGGACGGTCGATGAGATACCCGACGTATTGCTCGGCGCTGAGCCCGACCATGACACGCAGACCGTAGCGCGCGGCGACGTCGAGGAGCGCGCGGGGCGGCGTAGTGTGGGGGATGCGGACCGCGTTGATTCCGTTCGCCGCCATCTGGGCGAAGTCTCGCTCCACGGTCGCGAGATCGTGGAACTCGTTCCCTGCGGCGTCGGGAGCGAATGCGCCGTATGTCACGCCGCGCACGTAGAGCTTCTCGTCGCCGACAAAGAGGAACTTGCCGCGCACGCAGGGCCGCGGCGTCGGGCGGGGAGGCGGTGTGGGCGCGCGCGCCGGCGCCTCGACCGCGACCCGGCGGTCGGCGGCTACCGGCTCCACACCAAGCCTTCGCTCCGGACTCTCGTTGGCCGAGCCGCCGGAGTGACTCTGGACGATGCGCCGCATGTCAATTCCCAGGGCGTGAGTGCGCGAGCGACGATCCAAGCTGGCCGTGTGTCCGCAAGCGGCATGCCGTATGCAAAGGGACCCGACGGACTGCGCGAACTGCACGGGCGCAACGGGGAAACGGTATGTCACGATTGGGCGAAGGACGTGTTACTCGATCGTCGCGGTCCCGCTGCGGCGTGGCCGCTCCGTCGGCGCCGCTGCTGACGTGGAACAGTCGCCGCCGCGCGGCCGCATCACCCCGAAAACCCGCGCGCGACAGCGCGTTACCTGATCGACAGATGAGCGCTCTTTACCTATTTGGTCCTACGGGGTGCTGAGCCCAGTCACCTGACGCGACGTCGCTCGCCCATGACCCACGCCTGCCGGAGCGGCGGCGGTGCCGACCCCGGGTGCACGCTCTGCCAAATTTCACGATTCAACTCCATCTCGTCCGCCGCATCCGCCTCGGTCAAGTCACGCGCGGGAATCCGGGAGCGGAAGGCGGTGGGGTTGAGCTCGGTGAGGGGCCACGTGCTCGGCAAATGCCAGAAAGGCGTCGAGTCAGCGCGTCGCGCAAAGGCGTTCCAGAGCGGCGTCGCGGCGGCGTCGTAGGGGCTGAGCGGCGGGAGACCGAGGATCTCTTCGATGGTGCGCAGGACGGACGCCGTCGTGTAGAACGTGCTGTCCACCGCGGCGCGGCGGGCGTACGGGGAGGCGACCAGCAAGACCGAGCGATGCGCGTCCACGTGGTCGGGGCCATTCTGCGCGTCGTCTTCGAGAACGAAGGCGGCGAGCGATGGCCACACTGGGGACTGCGAGAGGCGCTCCATGATGAGCCCCAGCGCGAGATCGTTTTCGGCCACCATCGCCCGCGGGGTGGGTTTCGAGGCCTGGCGGCCAAGGGTGTGGTCCCGCGGTAACCACAGGATCACGAGGTCCGGGAAGCGCCCCTGCTGGTCCCAGCTGGTGACCGAGTCGGCGAACAGTCGCGCGCGCGTCGTGTCCGGGATGGCGAGCACGAAGCCGGGGTAATTCACGGCCGTGATGTTCTTCAGGCTCGCGATCTTGGTGAGGGCGGTGCGCCTGGCAGTCGAGTCCTCGTCGTCGGACTCCGTCATCTCGCCGAAGTTGACCACCCAGAGCCCTCGCCGCAGGGCGGCGTCCCACAGGTATGAGCCGCCGGGATTGGCGAGATCCTCACCGCTCGTGAGATCCCACTCGCGTCGATTCGAATAAATCTGGGGCCACGTCTTTTCGTTGTAGTCGCCCGCGAAGGCCCGGTCGGTCCACTCGTGGCCGTCGGCCGAGACCTCGCCGTTCACGTAAAAGTTGTCGAACAGCACCCAGCGACCCGCGATCGCGTGGGCGTTGGGTGTGACGGCGTTGTCGAAGATCGCGAGCCGCGCGTCGCCGTTGCCGCTAGGCACGTCGCCGAGTACCTGGTCGTAGGTCCGGTTCTCCCGGATGATGTAGACCACGTGCTTGAGCTCGGGGGGACGGTCGGACGGTCCGGTCGTCGGACGGAGTCGCGCGTTGGAGAACGGACTCAGCGCGTATACCTGATTCGTGTATCGCCTGAGCCCCACCGAGTCGGGGACCGGAACGATGGACACCGAGCCGGTGATGACGTTGCCGATGTAGGTCCCGTCCGTATTCGCGCCCGAGCCGTTGCCCTTTCCGTTCGCGACGTAGAGCGTGCGCCCGTCCGCCGAGGCGGCGACGGCGCTGGGATACCACCCGGCGGGGATGAGGCCGGCCACGCGCATCCCCTTGGCGCCGAGCCGCACCACGGCCACCGCATTGCTCCCCGCCAGGGCGACATACAGGGTGCGCCCGTCGGGAGACAGGGCGAGCGCGTTGGGATCGCTCCCCGGCGGCGCGTGCGGCGCGAGCGCGACCGTGAGCTGCTCGCGCACCTGGCCCGTCTCGAGATCGACGCGCGCCACGCCGTCCGCCCCCGCGAGCGCGACGAGCAGCTCCGACCCTCGCAACACCAGCGCGGAGGGATGGGGGCCGACGACCAGGGCGGACCGGCGGACCGGCGGATTGACGGAGAGGTCGATGACGGTCACGGTCGAGTCGCCCCAGTCGCTGACGTACAGCGAGCCGTTGTCGCCGACCGCGGTATAGGGTCGGTGTCCCACGGCCACGGCCCCACGGCGCTGGAGCGTCGCCGCGTCGATGAAGTAGACCGAATCGCTCAAGTTGCCGACCACCGCCACCAGGCCCTGGCGCGGCAGGAGGGTGAGGCCGGCGGCGTAGACCTTTGCGCCCGAATCGGCGAGGGCCATGCTGTCCCGATTCCACGTGGCGCCGCCCTGCCACGCGAAGCGATACACCCGGTTGGTCGGACCGCCGCTCGCCCACACCGTGTCGCGCCAGTCGCGGCCGGTGCGCGCCAGGCCGAGCCAGGCTGCGGACAAGGGCACGCGCCACACGACGCGAGCGCGCTGGGGATCGATGCGCATCAGGCCGTTCGCCCCGTAGCCGTCATTGGTGACGACGACGGACCCATCGGACAGCGTCACGAGGTTCAAGGGCAGCGTGCCGACCGGGACGGCACGCCCGGCTGGACGGATACGCCAGCCGGAGGGGAGCAGCGTCGACCCGTCCGGCAGCAAGCCCGGGAGGAGACGGGTGGCGAGAAGCGCGGCGCCCGCGAGGGCGGGCAGCGCGAGCAGGGAGCGTTTGAGCATGACTCGGAATATGCCCGCTCGCGGGACTGCTGGCAGCCCCTTAGCCTTAGGCGCGATGACGGGGCTGATCTTTCATCTGATCCCGCACACTCACTGGGACCGCGAGTGGTACCTGCCGCGCGCCGCGCTGCAGGCCCGCCTCGTGGCGGTCATGGACGACCTCATCGAGCGGCTGCAGGCGGACCCGGGGTATCGGAGCTTTCTGCTCGACGGGCAGACGGTGCTGGTCGAGGACTACCTGCGGGCGCGCCCGGACCGTGAGGGCCACGTTCGGGCGCTCGTGAAAACGGGCCGGATGCAGGTGGGGCCCTGGTGCGTGCTCCCGGACGAGCAGATCCCGTCGGGCGAAGGGTTGGTGCGAAACCTGCTGCTCGGGGCCGCGGACGCGGACCGGTTCGGCGGGCGCCTGGATGTCCTGTACTCGCCCGACGCATTCGGCCATCCCCCCGCCTGGCCGACGCTGGCGCGCGAGTTCGGGATTCGGTACGGCGTGGTGTGGCGTGGGTTGGGCGGCGAGGCCCGGCAGGAGCGGGACCTCTATCGCTGGCGCGGGCTCGACGAGCAAGAGGTCGTGCTGTGGCACCTGCCACCCGCGGGGTACGAGATCGGGGCCGCGCTGCCCGCCGACCCCGACCGTCTGTTCGCCGCCTGGGCTCCGGTGCGCGCGCCGCTGGTCCAGCGGGCGAGCGGCAAACACATCCCCGTGTTCATCGGCGCCGATCACCACGCCGCCCACCCGGACGTGCCGCGGCTGCGCGACCTGCTCGCGGAGCTCGATCCGCAGAGCGCCTTCCGGGTGTCACGGCTCGACGAGTTCTTTCAAGCCGCCGCGGACGGCGCGAAGCCCGCGCCCCTGGCGGGAGAGCTGCGCTGGTCGTACCGGTACGCGTGGACGCTCCAGGGGGTGCACGGAACGCGTGCGCCGCTCAAGCGGCGGTATTCCGCGGCCGAGGTGGCGCTGGTGCGCCTGGTCGAGCCCCTTGCGGCGCTGGCGCGGCGCGCGGGAGGGCGCGACCGGCGGCCGCTGCTCGAGCTCGCGTGGCGTGCGTTGGTGCGTTGCCAGTTCCATGATGCCATCGCGGGCTGCGCCAGCGACGACGTGGCGCGCGCGGTCGAGTCGCGACTCACGAGCGTCGAGGCGCTGGCGCAGGAAGTCGCGCGGGGCAGCGTACACGACCTCGTCCACCACGATCCCGATGCGGCGCGCAGCCGGACGGCGTCAGCGTCGCCGACACTTGTGCTCTGGAATCCCGCGGCGCGCCCCCGCCGCGGCGTCATGATCGCCGACGTCACGCTGTTCCGGCGCGACGTGCTGGCCGGACCGTCCACGGGTCGGGTCCCGCGGGAAGGGCCGGGCTACCGGCCGTTTGCGCTGGCGACCTCGGATGGCCGCACCGTTCCCGTGCAGGTGCTCGACCGGCGGATCGGGACGGAGCGGCTCGACGCAGCGAGCCACTACCCGGACCAGGACGAGGTAGACGAGGTGCGCATCGCGTTCCGAGCGCCGAGCGTGCCGGGGCTGGGGTTGGCAAGCGCCGGCCTGACGGCCGCGGCAGCGGGCGGTGCCCGACCGCCGACCGAAAGCGCGCTGGTCAAAGGGCGCTCCCTCATCAATCATTGGATCGAGGTCGCGCTCGAGCAAACCGGGGCGCTCACGCTGCACGACCGCCGCTCGGGGCAGCGTTTTGCGGAGCTGCTCCGCATCGAAGACGGCGGCGACGCGGGTGATACGTACACCTACTGCCCGCCCGCCGGCGACCGACTCGTGCGCGCGCTGGGTCCGATCAAGGTGCGGCGACTCGCCGCGGGGCCCCTCGTGGCGGCCCTCGAAGCCCGCTTCGAAATCCGGCGACGCGTAGGGATCCGGCTCGTGGCGATCCTGTACGCCGACAGTCCTATAGTCCGATGCATCCTCGAAGTGGACAATCGAGCCGCCTGGCACCGGGTGCGCGCGCGGTTGACCACGGGGCTTGCGGGCGCGGCCGCCGTCGCAGGAACGGCGTTCGGCGTCGTGGCGCGGCCGCCGGTCGCCGTCGCCGCGGCCGACTACCCGCTCGAGACCCCGGTCCGTACGGCTCCGGCACACGGATTCGTGGCAGCGGCGGACGGGGCGCGCGGGCTCGCAGTATTCGCGCCGGGCTTCTTCGAGTACGAGTGGACCCGGCGCGGGGATCTGCTGGTCACGCTGTTGCGCGCGGTGGGCGAGATGTCGCGCGGTGATCTCCCGACCCGACCGGGCCACGCGGGCTGGCCCGTCTCCACGCCCCTCGCCCAGTGCCCGGGACGGAGTCGTGTGGAGCTGGCCGTCGCGCCGATCTCGCAGGCTGAGCTCGACCGCGGGGACGCGCTCCCGTCGCTCTGGGAGGACGCGTTTCTGCCGCTGCGTGGGTTCTGGCTGCGCGACGCCGTGGAGCCGGTGGTGACGCCGGTCGACATCGCCCTCGAAGGCTCGGGGCTCGTGTTCTCGGCGATGAAGCCCGCGCAGCAGGGGTCCCCGCTGGTGCTCCGCTGTTACAACGCGACCGATCGGAAGACGGCGGGGGCCTGGCGATTCGGAGAGGGTGTGAAGAGCGCCCACCGGGTGCGCGCCGACGAGCGCGAATCGGTCGCGCTGGTGCTCGAAGGGCGGGGCAAGACGGTGCGGTTCGTCGCCGAGCCGCATGAGGTCGTGACGATCCTAGTGACTTGAGTGCGGAATGTGGAGTGCGGAATGCGGAGTGTCATGATGAGCGCGAGCTGCCAGCGCCCCTGCACGGCAACTCCGCATTCCGCACTCCGCATTGGGGGAGGGCCGCATGCGAGAACACCACATCGGAGTCCGGCGTACGGCGCGTTACTTCACCTCGGGCGACGCCTCGAGGGGGGTGGCGGAGGTCTGGTTTGCCTGCCACGGCTACGGCCAGCTCGCGGCGCGATTCCTGGAGAAGCTGCGCGTGCTCGACGACGGGCGCCGCTACCTCGTGGCGCCGGAGGGACTATCCCGGTTCTATCTGAGCGAGAGTCCCACCGAGCGCCGCGTCGGCGCGACCTGGATGACGCGGGAGGATCGTCTCGCCGAGATCGATGACTACGTGCGGTACCTCGATGACGTGTACGCGGACGTGTTCGGGTCTGTCGATCGCGCCCGTGTGAAGGTGTACGCATTGGGGTTTTCCCAGGGCACCTCCACCGTGAGCCGCTGGGCGACGCTGGGGAAGGCTACGATCGATCGCCTGATCCTGTGGGGAGGCGAATTCCCACCCGATCTCGACCTCACGGTGGACGCGGTCGTGGGTCGGTTGCGCGGCGCGCAGCTGACGCTCGTCTACGGCCGCTCGGACGAGTACATCACGCCGAAGGTGTTATCCGGGATCGGGGAGCGGTTACGTCAACACGGGATCCCGTACGAAGAGATCCCGTTCGATGGAGGGCACGAATTGAACGAGGCCGTCCTCCGACACCTAGGGGGGTAGACGGTGAGGGAGATACCTCGTGGCGGGATTGAGCGCGTCTTGGAGCGCATCTCCCAGCAGGGTGCACGCCACGACGACCAGCACCAGCGCGACCCCCGGGGCCGCCGCCACCCAAGGCGCATTGACTAGCGTATCCCGTCCCGACGCGATCATGTTACCCCACGACGGCGTGGGCGGCTGGACGCCGAGCCCCAGGAACGACAAGCCGGCCTCGAGCGTGATCGCGTTCCCCAAGCCGAGGGCCGCCGAGACGATCACGGGCGTGAGGGCGTTGGGAAGGATGTGGCGCACCAAGACGCGACGCCGTGACACGCCGAGCGCGACCGCGCCCTCGACGAACGGGCGCGCGGCGAGCGACCGCACCTCGCCGTGCACCAGCCGCGCGACCGACATCCAGCCGGTAAGACCCAGGACGACGATGACGAGCGTGGCGCTCGGCCGGGCCATGGCCGCGAGCAGGAGCAGGAGCACCACGCGCGGGAGTGCGAGGACGAAGTCCGTGAGGGCGAGCAGCGACGTGCGCACGGGACCGGGCCAGAATCCAGCGGCCCCACCCACCAGCACGCCGATCAGGACCGACAGCAGGACGGCCAGCGCCCCGACGGCGAGAGAAACGCGCGCGCCGTAGACCAGTCGCGTCCACACGTCACGCCCAAAGCGGTCGGTGCCGAGCGCGTGAAAGCTGCCGGAGTCGTCGGTGGCGAGCGGCCGCAGAAATCGGGTCGCCACGATGTCGTGCTGCGCGGCCGGCCGGCCGGTCGAGACGAGCGGCCCGGCGCCCGCGGCGCCGGACACGATCGCCAGCACGGCGACACTGCACGCGCCCCGGCGATCCCGCCACAGTCTCCTCATGCCGCTCCTTTTCCACGCCGAATGCGCGGGTCGATCCACGCGACGCCCAAGTCGGTCAGCAGGTTTCCCGCGACGACCAATACGGCGGTCACTGCGGTGGCCGCCACGACCACGGGGTAGTCGCGGGCCTGGACCGCCTCGACGAGACGCCGGCCCACGCCGGGCCACCCGAACACCGCTTCCACGAACACGGCGCCGGAGAAGAGCGCGGGGAGGGAGAGGCCGAGCATGGTGACGACCGGTATCAGGGCATTACGTGCAACGTGTCGTCGTGTAACGTGGAACGGCGACAGTCCCTTGGCCTCCGCGGTCCGCACGAATGGCTGCCCGAGCACGTCGCGCATCGCGCCGCGGACGTAGCGCGCGGCTCCGCCGACGCCGATGAGCGTGAGCGTGGTGAGCGGTAGCGCGAAGTGTCGCAGCCGGTCGGCGAGGCGGCTCCACCCGGTGAGCCCGTCGGCGTCGAGCCCGGCCGCGCCAAATGCGGGGAACCAGTGCGCCCAGTACGTAAACGCCATCACGAGCATGAGCCCGAGCCAGAATCCCGGCAGGGCGAACAGAGTAACGGTGATCATGGAGAGCGTCGCGTCGACGCGCGGGCCGGCCCGGGACTGCCAGGCTCCCACGACGAGGCCCAGCAGGTAGCTCAAGACGAGCGACGTGCCCACGAGCGCCAGCGTCGCGGGCACCGCGTCGCCCAGCAGGGCGCGCACCGGGCGGCCCGTCGCGATGCTCCGTCCCCAGTCCCCGCGGGCGAACCGGCCGAGCCACATCGCGTACTGGGCTGCCACGGGCCGGTCGAGCCCGAAGGCACGGCGCTGGGCGGCGAGCTGGGCGGCCGTTGCGGTCGGCCCGAGCAGGCGCTCGACGGGATCCCCCGGCGCGAGCCGCACCAGCAGGAATGTAAGGGTGACCACCCCTACGACGACGACGACCCCGGTCAGGGTGCGGGTCCCCAGGTGCGCGAGCATGCGCCGAATCTCGCGCGACCTGCGGGGCCCCGCTAGAATCCGGGCGTGCGGCGACGAGCGCTTTGGCTGGCGACTGGGGCTACGGTGATCGCGGCGTGCGGCTCGGGAGCCGCGCACCGGGGTCGCACCGTGGTCTACGCGTCGGGGGCGGACCTCCAGAGCGTGAACCCACTGCTCACCCTGCACCCGTTCGCCAAGCAGGTGGAGCGCTATGTGCTGCTCACCACACTGGTGCGCTACGACTCGGCGCTCGTACCCCGACCGTATCTCGCGCGCCTGTGGACGTGGTCAGCGGACAAGAAGAGTCTCACCTTCCGGCTGCAACCGGGTGTCCGCTGGAGCGACGGCGTGCCGACCACAGCCCGCGACGTCGC
The DNA here is from genome assembly GCA_003221085.1 of Gemmatimonadota bacterium. Lineage (GTDB taxonomy): Bacteria > Gemmatimonadota > Gemmatimonadetes > Gemmatimonadales > GWC2-71-9 > AG41. The sequence continues at coordinate 6,394 of QHUD01000197.1, read as the reverse complement.
ATGGACCCTCGCGGCGGCGAGGGACGCGGCGACCGGGTATTCACGCCTGAACGATTTCGCAGACGTGGCGTTCGTGAATGACCCCAACGATTCCACCGTGGTGATTCGGTTCGCCCATTCCCAGGATGCGATACCCGACGTCCTCACCGATTTGGCCATCCTGCCCGCCCGCTTGCTCGACTCGATTCCGCGCGCGGAGCTGCGACGTGCGGCCTGGAACGAGCACCCCGTTGGAAACGGGCCGTTTCGCTTCGTGGCACACGAGCCGGGCCGTCGTTGGGTGTTCGCCGCCAATCCGGACTTCCCAGCCGCCCTGGGCGGTCCGCCGGCGCTCGAGCGGTTCATCGTGGTCGTCGTGGACGAGCCGACGACCAAGCTCGCCGCGCTCACGGCGGGCGAGGTGGACTTCGCCGGTATCCAGCCCGCACACGCCGCGTTCGTCCGTAAGAACCCGGCGCTCACCGTGCTCGATTACCCGGTGATCATGCCGTACGGGATCGTCTTCAATACGCGCCGGCCGCCATTCGACGACGCCGGCGTGCGGCTGGCCGTCGCGCTCGCGCTCGATCGCCGCGAGATCGTCGATGGCTACCTCTACGGCTTCGGCTCGGTCGCGGACGGCCCGGTCCCGCCGGACGTCCCCGGGTATGCTCCTTTCCGTCCCGTCCCGACGAACCCGGACTCGGCGCGCCGGCTGCTCGGCGGCCGGCGCATCGCGTTCGAGCTGCTCGCGGTGGGGAGCGGCGAGGCCGCGCTCGAGCAAATGATTCAGGCCCGGCTCGCCGCCGTGGGCTTCGACGTCGCGATCCGGCAGCTCGAGCTCACGGCGTTCCTCGCACGGGTGAATGGCCGCCAGCGAGACTTCACCGCGGCGGTGGTCGGCACGCCGGGCGACCCCGGACTCGGCTATCTGACGACGCTCACCGAGCTGGCGGGGTTGCGCCCCGCGGCCGATCCCGCGCGGGCGCAGCGCCTGTTCCGAGATTCGCTCCCCGTCGCGTTCCTCTACCATGCGCGGGGGGTGCAGGGGATGAACCGCCGGGTCTCGGGCGTGCGGATGGACCTGCGGGGAGAGCTGCCGACCGTCGCCACGTGGCATACGGCGCCGTGAGGCGGAACGACCTGGCGACCGAATTTCACGCCGCGGCCCCCGTGCGCCTCGACTTTGCCGGCGGCTGGACCGACGTCCCGCCGTTCTCGGCGCGCGAAGGCGGCGCCGTCGTCAATGCGGCCATTGCCCTCACCGCCCGGGTGGCAGTACGGCTGGGCGGACGCCTGATCCGGCTCGTGGCCGAGGACCTGGGTGACGAGCTCGAGTGCGCGGACTCGGGTGGCCTAGTGCTGGACGGCCGACTCGATCTCCTGAAGGCCGCCCTGCGCATGCTCCCGGTCCAGTCCGCGTGCACGATCACCACGCGCTGCGACGCGCCGCCCGGGTCGGGCCTCGGCAGCTCGGGCGCGCTGGACGTGGCGCTCGTCGCGGCGCTGGCGCTGGCGCGCGCGGAGCGGTTGACTACGCGCGAAATCGCGGAGCAGGGGTGGTATCTCGAGACGGTCGAAGCGAAGATCCCCGGCGGCAAGCAGGACCAGTTTGCCGCGGCGCTCGGCGGCTTTCAGCGACTCACCTTCCGCGATCCGGACGTCGGGATCGAGCCGATCACACTCGATCCAGGGTTTGCGGCCGCACTCGAGCGGCGCACGGTGCTGTGCTACACCGGTCAGTCGCGCGTGTCGGGGGCGACGATCGCGCGTGTGATGAGTGCGTACGAGCGGGGCGATCCGCAGGTCACCGGCGCGCTGCGCGCGATGAAGGACGTGGCCGCGGCGATGGCCGAGGCGCTCCGCGCGGGAGACTCAGCGCGCGTGGCGGCCCTGCTTTCGGAGAACTGGAGCCAGCAGCAGACGCTCGATCCCGCGATGCGCACGCCGGAAATGGCACGACTCGAGACCGCGCTGCGCGCCGCAGGCGCGCTCGGGGGAAAGGCGGCGGGGTCGGGCGCGGGCGGCTGCATGTTTTTCGTGACCGGGGATGATGCCGCGCCGACGATCGCCGCCGCGCGTGCCGCCGGCGCGACGGTCCTCCCGGTACGGTGGGCGCTCGAAGGAGTCCGCGCGTGGTGACGGCGGAGCAGCTCGCGTCGCGCCGGGAGGAGATCACCGCCGCGCCGGATCTTGCCGCGTTGCTGGCGCACCTCACCGAGCGCGCGGCGCCGCTCTTGGCTCGTCTCCCGCCCGTGCCGGAAGCGAAAGCACTGCTCTCCAGCGACGGCGGCGTGTGTCCCGAAGACGGGGCCAGTCTCGCGTTCGACCCGTGGAGTCCGACAGCGCACCGCTGCTCCCGGTGCGGCAAGACGTTTGCCGGCGAGCGTCACGACGGCCATTGGGCGCGCTACCAGCATCTGTGGCTCGCGGAGCGCGCTGCGCACCTGGCGGCGCTGGCGGCGCTGGATGGCAATGACCCCGCGGCGCTGCGGTCGGCCGAGATTCTCCGGGCCTACGCGCAGCGCTATTGGCAGTATCCCAACCGGGACAACGTGCTGGGGCCGAGTCGGCTGTTCTTTTCGACCTATCTCGAATCCATCTGGATCGGCAACTATCTCGCGGCGGCCGGTCTGCTCCGCGCCGGCGGTCGGCTCGACGATGCCACGGCGCGGGAGGTGAGCCGCGTGGCCGACGAGGCGGCGAACCTGATCGGTGAGTTCGACGAGGGATTCTCGAACCGCCAGACCTGGAACAACGCAGGGCTGGCCGCGATCGCCGGCTGGTTCGAGGACGAGGACCTGGCCAAGCGCGCAATCGAAGGTCCCACGGGCCTGCTCGAGCATCTGATGCGCGGCTTCGGACGGGACGGGATGTGGTATGAGGGAGAGAACTACCACCTGTTCGCATTGCGGGGCCTCCTGACCGGGGCCGCGTGGGCACGACTCGCGGGCGTGGACATGTTTCTCGAGCCCGGGCTCGCGGGGCGCATCCGGGCGGCGTTGCTCGCGCCCGCGCGCACGGCGCTGCCCGACTGCACCTTCCCCGCGCGGAAGGATTCGCGGTTCGGCGTTTCGCTGGCGCAACCGGCGTACGTGGAGCTGTGGGAGGTCGGGCTAGGGAATCTCGGGATGCGAGATGCGAGAGGCGGGATGCGTGACCTTGAAAGCTGGCTGCAGGCCCTCTATCAGGCACCGGCGGCGGCTCCCGAGCTGTCCGAGTCGTACCTGCACAATGCGCCCATCGCATCCCGCCTCCCGCATCCCGCATCCCGTACGACACTGTCGTGGTGGGCGCTGCTCGAGATGCTCCCAGAACTTCCGTCTGATGCGCCGCCCTGGTCTCCAGGTAGTCTCCTGCTCGAGTCCCAAGGTCTCGCCGTGCTGCGCACAGGCGGGGGGCGTCGCTATGCGAGCCTCGAGTGTGGCCGGTACGGTGGCGGGCACGGGCATCCCGATCGGCTGCATCTCTCGCTTCACGCGGAGGGCGTTCCCTGGCTGGCCGACCCCGGGACGGGCTCCTACGTCTCGCGCGACCTCTTTTGGTACCGCTCGACGCTGGCGCACAACGCGCCGCGCCTGGACGGCGCGTCCCAGCCTCCGGACGACGCCATGTGCGAAGCGTTCGACGCGTCGGGCGAATGGGCCTGGGTACGAGGTCGCTTCGGCGAGATCACGCGCACCGTCGTTTCCGGCCCGCGGTACCTGCTCGATGTGGTCGAGCTGGCGAGTCGCACGGATCATATGCTCGAGCTGCCGTGGCACCTTCACGGGACAGGGGACGTGGCAGGGGGGACGTGGACCTCGGGAGATCTCGCGAACGAGTTCGTGTCGCGAGTGGAGACACTCGTCCCCGGCGGGACGGCGCCCGTCGGGCTCGAGCGGACCGTGGGCCAACGCACGCTGAGGGCGCTCTGGTCGTTCGATGGCGAGCTCGTGCGGGCCGAAGGACCCGGCCGCCCGGGAGAAACGACGCGGGAGAGCTTTTACGTTCAGCGTGCAACGGGCCGGAGTGCCCGCTTCGTGACTCTCCTCGAGCCCGTTGGCGATGCGACGACGGTGCGTGCCGTGCGAGTGCAGGGGAGCGTGATCGAGGTCGAAACGGCGGAGCCGGGGATTCACCGTCACGCCGCGACGGCCCTCGGCTGGGAGATCACGACGAAGGCGGGGCGGATTCGGCTCGCTGGCGCGCGCCAGGCCGAGCCACCCTTCGAGCCGCTGCTCGAGCTCGACAAGCCGACGCCCGCGGTCGGCGTCGCGCTTCGTGCGGCCACGCCTCCGCCGCTCGACGGGTCGCTCGACGGGTTCGACACCACCGAGCCGCTGCGTCTTGAGCTCGAGGATCAGTATCGCCGGAGCGAGGAGCCGTACCCGGGCCCCGACGACTTCTCCGCCGTGGCCCACGCCGCCTGGGATGACGACGCGCTCTACCTGGCCGTGGACGTCGTGAAGCCCGAGCTGTGCATCCGGCCCGAAGGCGCGCCGCCGCTGCGACTGGACAACGAGCCGGACGACATCCATTCGGACGGTCTGCAGGTGTACCTCGCGCGACGCGAGGAAACGGGGCCACGGGACGAGCGCGTCGGCTACCTGATCGTTCCCGAGTCCGATGGGCGAGGGTTGCGAGTGCTCGCGACCAGTGACAGCTCGGCCGATCCGGAGCGCGTCCGGGGCGCGTGGCAGCGCACCGCGGGCGGGTACCGCGTGACGCTCGGCATCGCCTGGCCGCAGTGGGGAGGGCAACGCGCGCACGTCGGCGGGCAGCTGCGGTTCGACCTGGTGGTAAACGAGATGCTACCGGACCGCGCCCGACGCGCCGGCCAGCTGGTCTGGAGCGGGGGCAACGGGTGGGTCTTCTTGCGGGGCGACCGACAGGATCCCGTCCGGTTCGGGGTATTGGAGTTGGTGGGGTGAGGCTAAGGCGGAATGCGGAGTGCGGAATGCGGAGTGTTCCGGGAAGCGTCGTTAAGCAAGCGACCTCGCCCTGCAATTCCGCATTCCGCATTCCGCACTCCGCACTCGGGCCATCGGAAGTATGAGTATCACCGTGGTTCTGCACGAGCCCCAAGACCTCGTCAACATCGCCCACGTCGTCCGCGGGCTGAAGAATTTTGGGTTTCGGGACCTCCGCCTCGTGAGCCCGCGCGAGTACGATGCGTATCGGGTGGAGGGTATCGCGCACCAGACGCAGGACGTGCTGGAGCGCGTGTCCCGGTTCGATCGCCTGGAAGACGCGTTGCGCGATTGCGTACACGTGGTGGGCTTCACGGCACGAGGCCGTACGGCGAAGCGCAATCTGCAGCGTCCGCGCGAAGCGGCCGGCGAGATCCTCACGCGTGCGCAAGCCGGTCCCGTCGCGCTGCTCTTCGGGCGGGAAGACAAGGGACTACCTAACGAGGCGCTCGATCGCTGCCACCGCGTGGTCACGATTCCCACGAACGCCGCGTATTCTTCCCTCAACCTCGCGCATGCCGTCGTCCTGATGCTGTACGAGTTGGCGCTCGCGCGAGGCGACGACGAACGGCCGTTCAAGGCGCCGCGCCGCGAGGGCCCGCCGGCGACGGCGGACGATCTGGAGCGGCTGTTCGCGGATGCGGAGGCGGCGCTTCGCGTCATCGAGTTCTTCAAGACGCGTCAAGGCGAGGGCGTCATGCGGACGCTGCGCGAAGTGATTCACCGCACGCCGCTCGACCAGCGCGAGGCGAAGCTCCTGCGGGCGATAGCCATCGAGGTGGTGAAATACGGTGAGCGACTGGCGCGTTCCCGGCTTCACGTCGACCGGTAGCAAGCGCCCCGACGCGCTGTTCGGCGCCGAAGCGGACGCGGGACTGCCGACGCGCATGACGCGCGCGTCGGGGTGCCGCGTGTGGGATGCCGAGGGCCGTGAGTACGTCGACTACGTCATGGCGCTGGGCGCGGTCGCGCTGGGCTACGGGCATCCCCAGGTGAATCGCGCCGCCGAGCAGGCGATTGCGGCCGGCGTGGCGGGTCCGTTGCCGCCGGTGCTCGAGGAAGCGCTGGCCGATGCACTCGCCATGCGCATCCCGTGGCTCGAGCAGCTGCGCTTCTTGAAGACCGGCGCCGAAGCGGTGGCCGCGGCGGTGCGGCTCGCCCGCGTGGCGACCGGACGCGAGCGCGTGCTGGGGTGTGGCTACCACGGCTGGCTCGATTGGTCCCAGGGAGGGGAAGGAGTTCCCGCCGCGACTCGGGCGCTGTATGCGGAGATCCCGTTCAACGACGTGGACGGCACCCGGCGCGTGATCCGCGAAGCTGGCGATCGCCTCGCAGTGGTGGTGATCGAGCCGGTCGTCGTGATCGAGCCCACCCGCGAATGGCTCGAGGCGCTGCGCCAGGAAACGACTCGGATAGGCGCGGTGCTCGTGTTCGACGAGATCAAGACGGCGTTCCGGGTGGCG
>QHUD01000176.1 GCA_003221085.1 Gemmatimonadota bacterium | reverse complement strand
CGTCCACGTCACGTTTTTTCGGAAGCGCCACGTCCGGCGACTCGTTGTACGCGCCCTTCACCAGGCGGATAGCGGGCGCGAGCGGGAGCAGCGCCTCCAGGTCGGCCGGCGTGCGGCGCAGGTACGCTTGCAGGCATACGCCGACGCTCGCGTGCGCGGCGCGGACGGCCTGGAACAGCTCCAGCGTCGCGTCCACGTAGCGTGACTCCTCCATGTCGATCCACAGAAACGACCCGGCGGCGCCTGCCCGAGCCGCGAGCGCCAGCAGGTCCTGGAGGCACGCTTTGGGATTCAGGTCGAGCCCGAGGTGGGTGAGCTTGACGGAAATCTCCGCGGGCACCTGGCGCCGCCGGATCTCCTCGATCACGCGCAGGTAGTGATCGCGCACCCCCGCTGCCTCGTCGCGGCTCGTGACCTGCTCGCCCAGCTGGGTGAGCACGCTGCCGATGCCCTCCCGGGCGAGATCAGCGGATGCGACGAGGGCTGCGCCGAGGTCCTCCCCGGGCATGAAGCGCCGCACGGCTCGGCGACAAAAGGCGCGCTCGGAGAGCTGCCGGGCCAGCCAGGAGCTGCGGGAGGCTCGGAGCAACAGGCTGCGGGCGAGGGACATGGAGCCAAGAAATACGGGGGCGGGGGAAGGGGGAAGGGAGGGGTTGCGCCTCCGGTCTGTTGATGATACAGTTGTATCATCTAAATGATACTGTTGCGCTTCATCTCGAGGATTTGGAAAGTGATTTCCGCTCCGCCGCCCGTGCGGCTCCCGGGGCCCGGTGTGCTGCCTGCCTATGCGCGGATGGGGCGCGAGATCGCGAGGGGGGCGGCGCTCGACCAGCGGGTCGAGCTACTCGTGCGGCAGCTCGCCGCGGAGCTGGCGGGGTGCCGCTGGTGCATCGAGCACGGTCTCCATCGGTGGCGCAGAGCATTTCTTCCCAACGGGGAGCTGGTGGCCTTGCGACGCTACGCCGCGAGCCCGCTGTTCTCGCCGCGCGAGCGCGCCGCGCTGGCGTTCGCCGAAACGGTGTCGCGCTACGCCGAGCGAGCCGGCGGGATTCCGGACTCGGTGCTGGCCGAGCTGCGGCGCCACTTTTCGGAGCAGGACGTCGCTCTCCTCACCCAGGCCGTGGCGGGCGAGCACTTCTTCAATCCAGCGACCGGCACCTTGGGCATCGATGCCGGCGAGCCGATGTCGGGGGTCGGTCGGGCCATGCGTGCTTCGGGCTCCGGTGTTCGGAACCTGTGGTGACCGAGCGGCGCGCGCGCGGCCACGCCGCGCAACGTCCTCCCTCGGAGACGCCGGGCGGGCGTTGGATGCTGCTCATCCATCAGCTCCCTCCCAAGCCCGACTACTTCCGGGTGAAAATCTGGCGTCGCCTGCAGCGGATCGGCGCGGTAGCGATCAAGAATTCCGTCTATGTCCTTCCCCACACGGAGCAGGCAAGCGAAGACTTTCAGTGGTTGCGGCGCGAAATCGTGGCCGGAGGCGGCGAGGCATCGGTTTGCCAGGCGGCCTTCGTCGACGGCCTGTCGGACGGGCAAATCGAAGCGCTGTTCCGAGCCCAGCGCGACGCCGAGTACGCGGAGCTGGCGCGCGCCGCGGCGGAGGTCCCCCGCGAGGGCGGGGGTGGGCGCGAGTCGTCAGGCGAGATCGCGCGGCTCGAGCACCGGCTCGCGGAAATCGCGGCTCTGGATCACTTCGGCGCAGGGGGGCGCCGCGCGGCGGAGGCGGCGCTGACCCGAATGCGTGAGCGCTCAAAGCCGGCCCGTCGGTCCGGCACATCCCCCGCCCGTGGTACCCGTCCCGCTCACGGACGCACCTGGGTGACCCGGAGCGGTGTGCACGTGGACCGGATTGCGAGCGCCTGGCTCATCCACCGCTTCATCGACCCGAAGGCCCGCTTTCGGTTCGTCGACGCCAAGGACGCCCGCACCGCCCGGGACGAGGTGCGCTTCGACATGTTCGAGGCCGAGTACACGCACGAGGGCGACCGCTGCACCTTCGAGACGCTGGTGGCGCGCTTCGGGCTCACCGACGCGGGACTCGTCGTCATCGGAGAGCTGGTGCACGACATCGATTGTAAGGACGGAAAGTTCGGGCGCAGCGAGGCGGCGGGGTTGGAGCGGATGATCGCCGGCATCGTGCGGCGGCACGCGAGCGACGACGCGCGCCTGGAGCGCGGCGCGGCCGTGCTCGACGACTTGTACGAAGCCTTCGAGGCGGGCTGGCGCTAGGGAACTAGTCGGCGGCGGCCCAGCTCGGAGCCTCGACCCGACGATCGCCGTTCACCCGGCGCTCCGTGCCGGCCCAGGTCGCGGCACCCACCAGGGCGAGTTGCCGGCGGTCCGTGCCACGCCGATCGGCCGTGGCGCGCGCCAGGACCTCACCGATAGTCAACTCGGGCGGCACCGGGCGGAACGACGACCACTCGTCGCGGAACCAGTCGCGCGAGGCGCGCACCGCCGCCGTAGCCCCCTGCTCGGTCTCGAAGAGAGCGATGCAGGTCAGGATGTCGTTCCCGGCGTCCAGCAGGTGGCAGGAGACGAAGCCCGGGATGTCGCGGACGATAGGCAGGAAGCCCTTCTCGGCGTAGTGGGCCGCCTGTTCGACTGTGCCCAGCCTCACCCGGTACCGCCTGATTACTCCGTGCATGAGCCCCCCTTCTCGTTCAGTTCGTGCAGGCGCGTCGGCCGGAATCGCAAGTCCCGCGCCCCCGGGCGCGCCCTAGCGGCCGTGTTCCGCTTCGTGGCCAAAGGCTCGCTCGGGCGACCGAACCAGCGACAAAAATGCTGCCACAACGCCACAGGTCGACCGGTCCGGGCTCAAGAGACCGGCCACCTGCGCTGCGAGCAGGACCACACGGAGAGGCTAGCGGCGCGAGTGTTTCTGGTCAAGCGCCGCCAGCCCCCCTCGAGGTGCGTTCAGCCTTCGACGATGATGAGATACTTCGAATTGGCCCAGAACTTCGCCGGGTCCGCGATCTTCACCGCGTGCCCGCTGATCTTGCCGTCGTGATCCGGCGGCGTCTCGAGCGCCGAGGTGTCCTGGCGCGAAACGATCCGGTATTCCTTGTCGGACGCCGGCAGCGGCAGCTCCGTGAAATGACGGCGGTCCGCCACCGTGAAGACGCCGGGATCGAGGTTGCGGGCCGGGACGAGCGTCTTCCCGCTCTTCCACAGAACGAAGAGGAACCGGGCGCCGCCCTCCTCCTGGATGACCCCCTTCTGCTCCAGCTCGTCCTTGGTACCGACCACGTAGTAGACCGTGTTCGAGATCGTGGACATGTTCTCGAGCGTGTCCCGGAGGGCCGAGTTCTCCGCGGTGAGCGTCTCTACCTGAAGTGTGAGCGCGTCGATCGTCTCCTTCTGATTGTCGATCACGCCCTGCAGGTTCTGCATCGTGGACGCGAGCTCGTTCCGCAGACTATCGGAAAGCGTCGTGAGATCCTTGATACGTTGCTCGCTGGCCTTGAGCCGCGGCTCCAGATCCTTCACCCGGGTGGTCATGTAGCGGATCTTCTGGATGAGCGTGTCGCGCGAGGCGCGCAGCGGCGACTCACCGGACACCTTGAGCGCGCGCGCCGGGACGTTCACCCTGGCGAGCTCGCGGCTGATCTCGCTCACGAGGCGGGTGTTCTCCGCGACCTCCTGCATCAACCGGTCGCGTTGGGACGACGCCTGGGACAGGCTGTCGATGCGCGCCTGTACCTCCGGGGACGGTCCCTGCTTGCACCCTGCGGCGACGAGTAGCGCAATGGGGAGCCATGCGCCGCGCACAAGGCGACGGCAATTGCGGGTCATCTTCTCAACCTCCTGCGAGGACTGGCGTGACGTACGTCACAGGGATGTCTGACGCGGACCACCGCCGTGTTGGACAAGTGCTACACCGGAAGGCTGGGCACGGTTCGACTCGAGACAGGCGCGTATTTCCAGCATCATTATTACCGTCTTGGCGGCGAGGACACAACGGCTGACATCACTGAGGGTTTGGCCACGCGTGCCGACCCCCCCAACTACGTCCTCTCGCGCTGGCTGTTCCTCCGCCTGCTCGGCGTCGTGTACTTCATCGCCTTTCTCTCGCTTGCGCTGCAAATCACGGGCCTCGTGGGAGAGCACGGCATCCTGCCGGCGGGCGGGTTCCTCCAGCAGGCCCATGCCGCTTACGGCAGCGGGGCCTACCGGCTGTTCCCCACGCTCTGCTGGCTCAGCGCGAGCGACGGGATGCTCTCCGCCCTGGGCTGGGCCGGCGCGGCGCTCGCTCTCCTGCTCGTCGCGGGGGTGGCCCAGGCCCCGGTTCTCCTGCTGCTCTGGATCTGCTACCTGTCGCTCACCGTGGCCGGCCAGAATTTCCTGTGGTTCCAGTGGGACGGGCTGCTGCTCGAGACGGGGCTCTTGGCCGTGCTGTACGCGCCCACCCAGCTTCGTCCCAGCCTCGAGTGCGAGCGCGCTCCCTCTACTGTCATGCGATGGCTCGTTTGGGGACTACTCTTCCGGCTGATGTTCCTGTCCGGTATCACGAAGCTCGCGAGCGGCGATCCCACGTGGCTGCACTTCACCGCTCTCGACTACCACTTCTGGACTCAGCCCCTGCCGACGTGGCCGGCGTGGTACGCGCAGTGGCTCCCCGAGTGGATGCACCGGGGAATGACGATCGCGATCATCGCGATCGAGCTCCTCGTGCCGTTGCTCATCCTGGTCCCCGAGCCGTGGGGCGGGCCTCGCACGCGGACGGCGCGCCGCACGGCGTGCGGGGTCCTGGTATTCGGCCAGCTCGCGATCGCGCTGACGGGCAACTACGGGTTTTTCAACCTGCTGGCGATCGTCTTGTGCGTCTCGCTGCTCGACGATACCGCGCTCGAGCGGGTGCTGCCACTTCGGGTCACAGCCGGAGACCCGGAGCCTCGCTGGAAGCAGTATGCGATCCGCGGGCTCGCACCTCTGCTCGGGCTCGTCGCCGCGCTGGCCTTCGCGCGCGAGATCGTGCAGACGCTGCCCGGCGCGCGCGGGACGTGGGCCAACCCGCTGCTCGATGCGGTGGCGCCGCTGCGGTCGGTGAACGGGTACGGCTTGTTCCGCGTGATGACCACGGAGCGCTTCGAGATCGTGATCGAGGGCGGCGCCGACACGCTGCACTGGCGCGAGTACGGGTTCCGCTGGAAGCCGGGCGATCCGGCGCGCCACCCGGCGTTCGTGGCGCCGCACATGCCGCGGCTGGATTGGCAGATGTGGTTCGCCGCCCTGGGCAGCTGCCACCAGAATAGGTGGTTCGTCAACTTCCTGGTCCGGCTGCTGCAAGGCTCGCCGGAAGTTCTGGCGCTGCTCGATCGGAACCCATTCCCCGAGCGGCCGCCGCGCTTTGTCCGCGCCGTCTTGTACGAATACCATTTCACCGATTCCGCAACCCGGCATGAGAATGGCGCGTGGTGGCGGCGAGAGCCGATAGGCCTTTATTGCCCAATTGTGTCGTTGCACAATGATCAGGAGGACTTGCCGCCCCGGGTTCCTTGATATGCGAAAGAGCGGCCTTACTGCTTTTTGCCGCTTATTTCCGCCATGCGCTTTTCGGCTTCGGCCACTCGCTTCGGGTCGACCTCGACCGTGGTGACCTCCCGATAGAGCTCCATGGCGCGGCTCCGCTCAGAAAGGTATTTGTCATACAAACGTGCGGCCCGGAGTCTGCCGTCGGATTGCGTGTTCGGATTCCACTGGAAGGAGCGCTCGAAATACAAAGCGGCGCGGCGATAGTCTTTATAGGCCTTGCCCTCGTAAAGATCGCCGAGCTGATAAGCTACCTCGCCAATCTTGTTACTCTCCGGGTACATCGTCAGGATCTGCTGCAGAACTAATTCTGCCCGGCGCTGGTTGTCAAGATAGTCGTCGCTCCTCCAGCCTTTGTCTTTGTAGCTCATCGCCTCCTTGAAAAGCTTGTTCGCCTCGGGGATGTTGGTGGCT
>QHUD01000277.1 GCA_003221085.1 Gemmatimonadota bacterium | reverse complement strand
CACGCCGCTGGCTGGGCCGCTTTCCCGTCTGGGGGCGCTGCGCGCGCGATTCGGTGCGACACCGGCGATGATCAAGGGCGCCGGGTGGTCGATCGGCGGCACGGCGAGCGGCGCCGTCGTGTCGTTCGTCGTGCAAGTCATACTTGCCCGGGCCCTCCAGCCAACCGGCTATGGGATTTACAGCTACCTCTTGGCATGGGTCAACGTGGCCGTCCTGGTCGGGAAGCTCGAGTTCGACACCGCCGCCATCCGGTTCGTGGCGGCGTATGACGGGCAGCGGCAGGACGGGCTGCTTCGCGGATTCTGGTTATATGGCTTCCGGCTGGTCAGCCGTACCGCCACTGGCCTCGCACTCCTAGCAGGCATCGCGGCTTGGCTGCTCCGGCGAAGCCTCCACCCCGGCATCGAAGGCGGAATCTGGGCGGCCAGCGTTCTCGTGCCCGTAACCGCGCTCTTGGCGTACAGCAGCAGCACGCTCCAGGGGTTCCGACGAGTGCCGCAGGCGCAGCTCCCGCAGCAGGTCCTCCGCCCGGTCCTGTTCGGCATCGGCGTCGTGCTCGTCACCGTGGGGCTCGGCGCACACCTTGCGGCGGGCCAGGCGGTGGCCCTCAACGCCGCGGCGACGGCGGTCGCCCTGGGAGTCAGCCTCTTCCTGCTCAGCCGCGCGGCCCCGGCCACGGCCGTGGCCGCCACGCCCGAGCTCGAGACCGACAAGTGGATGAGGGCTATTCGCAGCCTCATCGTGATTTCGGGGGCGCAGCTCATTCTGTCGCAGCAGTCGGACATCTTGGTCGTCGGGACGGTGCTCAGTCCCCGCGACGCCGGTTTGTACAGTGCCGCGAGTCAGCTCGCGGGGCTGACGATGCTGGGCGCTCAGGCGCTCATCTTCGTCGTGCTGCCGTTCGTCTCCGACCTGCACGCTCGTGGGCGGCGAGCCGAGTTGCAGCGCCTCGTGGTCCGCACCGTTCAGGCGTGCGCCGTCGTCAGCCTGCCGGTGGTGGCACTCCTGCTGGTGGCCGGCCGTCTCGTGCTGCGCGCGTACGGGCCCGCCTTCGTGGACGGGTACCCCGTGCTGGCGGTGTTGAGCGCCGGAGCAGGCGTGGGCGCGACGTTGGGAATCATCTCAGGGTTCCTCCTCACGATGACGGGGCACGAGCAGGCGGCGAGCCGCATGGTCGTCGGCACGGCGGTCCTCAACCTGGCGCTCACCTTTGTGCTGACACCGACGTTTGGGATCGTGGGCGCGGCCGTAGCGTCGCAGAGGGCGCGTGACCACGCTTGGTTCCGCCCCGCCTGCCGCCCCGGCGAGCCGCTTCGACGTGTTTGATGCGGGCTCGCCCCAGTGGGAGGAGTGTGAGCGGGCTCTGGCCAACGCCGGCATCCGGTTGCCGCTGGCTCATCGGGCCGGATGGGCACGTGCGCGCCGGGGCGTCTCCTCGCAACTGGTGGCGCTCCGGGGCGCCGACGGCGACTGGGTGGCGGCGTTCGGCGTGTACGCCGCCGCCAGCCGCGCGCTGCCGGGCTTTCGCCTGTTGCGGGTCGAGCGCTTCGGAGAAGCCGTGCCACGGGCCGCCTGGGCCGCCGCCGTCGAGGCGCTCGTCGCTCTGGCCCGTCGCCAACCGCGCGTGCTGTGGCTGAGCGTCGAGCTGTTCTCGCGGGACGACAACACGCGCGCCACCCTGGGAGAGCTGCTCGAACGCAATGGCATGGCGCGGGCGGCGACGACGCGGAACTGGGAGAGGACGCTCGCGCTCGATCTGCAGCCGAGCGAGGATCAGATCTTTGCGTCGTTCAGCCCGACGGCCCGGCGCTCGATTCGCGCGGTCGCCAAGCTGCCGGTCCAGGTTCGGCTAATCGACGACCGCGCGCTGGCGAGTCGAATGGAAGCGCTCTCGTGCGAAACGTTCGCACGCACCGGGGGGGATTACCAGGCGTTGTGGGACTGGGCAGGCGTCATCGAACTGTCGGGCAGCCTGCCGGATGCCTCTCGCCTCGTCGGGCTGTTCCGGACGGACAAGGAGGGACCGGAGGCGCTGCTCGGCTTCGCCTGGGGATGCTGGAATGGGCACAGCGTGAGCTACATGGCCGGCGCCTCGACCCGGCCGACCGATCAGCAGCGCGTGGGTATCGTGCACCCCTTGTTCTGGGACCTGATCGGTTGGGCTAAGCGGACCGGTGGCACCTGGTTCGATCTGGGAGGCATAACGGCCGGCAGCGTCGGCTCGGGGGACCCGGTGGGGGGGATCTCCGACTTCAAGCGGCTCTTCAGCAAAGACGCCATCGACGTAGCGGCGGATTGGGTGTTCACGCCGCGACGCCTGCCGGCAGGTGTCGCGGCACTCCTGAGCACCGGTGCGGCGTGGCTCTCACGGGTGGCTGGGCGGTAGCATGCCTTTCGCCCGACGCTGGTATCGCCGCCTCCTGCTCAGCCTCATAGGCGCCGACCGGCTTGCGCCCGCGCTCCGGACCGTGGGGCGCGGCCTCGTGTCGATCTTCACGCTCCACCGGTTCGCAGACCCTGAGCTGGGGGTGGTGGGGCACGACCCCGTCGCCTTGCGTGACAACCTGGCGTACCTCCGGCGCCATGGCTATCGGTTGGTCAGCCTGACCGAGGTACTCAGGCTCCTCGACGAGCCGGACGGCGCCTCCAGAGCGCCCGCCGTGGCGTTCACGGTGGACGACGGATACGGCGGCTTCGCCCGCAATGCTGCGCCGATCTTCGCTGAGTACGACTGTCCGGTGACGTTGTTCGTGACGACCGGCTTCGTGGACGGGCAGCTCTGGCTGTGGTGGGATCGCGCCGCGTATCTGTTCAGGCACACGCAGCGTGGCTCGCTCCTGCTCGACTTGGGAGGCCAGGCG
>QHUD01000087.1 GCA_003221085.1 Gemmatimonadota bacterium | reverse complement strand
ATAGTCGAGCGAGCGTCGATCGTGAACGCGGTCGTCGAACCCGGCTCTGCCATTCCGCATTCCGCATTCCGCACTCCGCATTTGACCTAGCCTCTCAATGAATAGACCGTCGGCAATAACCGGATCTCCGTAACGTCGACGCGCGGGGCGCGCGTGACCGCGAACAGCACCGCTTCGGCCACGTCACCCGCCTGCAGCATGGCGCTGCGCTTGGTGAATCCGGACCGCCCATCGGGGTCGATCGGGTCCCAGATCGGCGTGTCCACGGGTCCCGGCGAGACGATGGTCGTCCGGACGCCGGTGCGGGACAGCTCGGCCCGCAACACCTCGTGCATCCCGCGCAGGCCGAACTTGCTCGCGGCGTAGGCGGTCGAGCCCGTGAACGCCACGTGGTCGGAGATAGAGCCGATGGTGACGAAGTGCCCGGCGCCGCGCCCCACCAGGTGTGGAACCAGGGCGCGTGTCACGAGAAATGGTCCTGTGAGATTCACGGCGAGCGTGCGGGAGAAATCGTCGGGCGTCGTCTCCGCGACCGGCTTGATGAAGAAGATGCCCGCGTTGTTCACCACGATGTCCGGGATTCCGCGATCGCTCAAGACGCGGCCGACGGCCCGCTCCACGGCCGCGGGATCCGTCACGTCACAGCGCAGGTCCGTCCGACGGCCGGTCGTGCCGTCCGCGAGGCCGCGGGCGAGCCGCACGACGTGCGCGCCCGCGGCCTGCAACGATTCGGCCACAGCGAGGCCGATCCCGCGCGACGCGCCAGTGACGAGCGCGACCTTCCCGGCGAGGGCCGTCGGGGAAGGGTCGCTCACCCCGGGCCCCGGCTGTACACCAGCCGCAGGAATTCGTCCCGGGTCTTCGCGTCCTGGAGCAGCGCGCCCCGCAGGGCGCTCGTGACCGTCTTGGAGTTCTGTTTCTCGACGCCGCGCATCATCATGCAGAGATGGTACGCCTCGATCACCACCCCCACACCGCGCGGGTCGAGCACTTCCATGAGCGCGTCCGCCACCTGGTCGGTGAGCCGCTCCTGCACCTGCAGCCGGCGGGCGAACACTTCGATCACGCGCGGGATCTTGGAGAGACCGACCAGGCGGCCGTTCGGCAGGTAGGCGACGTGCGCCCGGCCGAAGAACGGGAGCAGGTGGTGCTCGCACAACGAATAGATTTCGATGTCGCGCACGCACACCAGGTTCTCGTGCCGCTCGCTGTACAGGGCGTCACCGATCACGTCCGCGACCGACATATGGTATCCGCGGGTGAGCCATTTGAGGGACGTCTCGACGCGGGCCGGCGTCTGACGCAGGCCCTCGCGCGTCGGGTCCTCGCCGAGCTGGTCGAGCATCTCGCGCACGAGGCTCTCGAACGGCGTGCGCGTGCCGGGCGCGGGCACCGGGGGCAGCGGCTCGGTGTGCTCGTCGTGGAAGCTGTGCAGGCTGGCGGACTTCGTCTTGTCACGTCCCATGCTTGTTGAGCCTCCGAGGCAGGACTATCTTCGGCGCACGTGAAACTAAAGGTACTACGCTCCCCCCGGGGGTCCATCGGGCCTCGATGACCCGAAGTGACCACGAATCAGGGGGTTAGGGACGAGAACGCGGTCATCCACGACCAACGCGACCTACCCAGACTGCCCAAAAACTGCCCACGAAAAAGTGCGTTAACTCGCTTCCGAACTCTCGGCCTCGTCCACCGCACGAAGGGCTCTGCCGATCGCCTTCAGCTTTCGCTCCGCCGCTGCCTTCTCCTTTAGCGTCCGCGTGACCAGCACGATCCGAATCGCGTTGACCCAGATAAGCGGTTTCGGATGCTTCAAGAAGCGGGCGCGGAGCCCTTCTTTGACTTCTGGCATCGCCCCGTCCAGAGGATAAGCGGTGAACGCCCTCAACACCTCGTCGGTCCTGTTCTTGTCGAGAGACGCGAAGTACTCGGTGAACGAGAACCGGACCTGATCGATGTAGTGCACGAGCCTGTTGCGGAGCTCGGCGAGCGCGCGGATGTACCGCAGCTCGTCCGGCTGGAGGAGGTCGAGTGCCTTCGCGAACCCCAGCTTGCCGGTCTTTTCCTGGCCGAGCTGGAGGCGCTCGAACACCGGCGAGAGGCGCGCGTCGCCGACCGCGGCTGTGATCCGCTGAGTGACCGCCGCCTCGACCAGGGAGTGGATCTTCACCACGAACGACCAGTCGTCTTCTTTCCACAGCGACACGAGGAACCCGGCGGGGAGCCCGAGGGCCTGCTCGAGGTCGAGGGTCAGCCGCGAGAAAGCCTCAAAGGACTCCTCTGCGCCGTCAGCCGTCTGCTCGCTCATGGGGCGGGAAAGATAAGGGGAGGGCGCCCGTCCGAGCGCGCCCGACGCCTTCGCCTACCGTGTTACCTACGGCGCGTCCCGGGTTTCTTCCTCCGACGAGGCTTCTTCTTGGGCGCCCGTAGTGGCCGGTCGCCCGGGCGGAGCTCATAGGTGCCCGATCCGGTGGCCCGAAGACTGCGCTCGATGCGCGGGTTCGCCCGGCGGAAGCTGCCCTGACATTGCGGGCAGGTCCGGATGTGCGTGAGGGCCGTGGCCTGATGCGCGGGGTTCGTCGGGCTGTGCGTCTCCCACCACGCGCAGGGATCGTCGAGCTGAAAGGACACGTCGAAGACGTCGAACTCGTCCGCCATTGTTGCCTCCCAAAAATGCCCAAACTTTCCTACCGGGCGCGATGCCGCGCTATGAGACGCCGGATGGCGGCGGTCACGGGGCGCCAGATGATGCCCGCGAGCATGGCCAGGAGCGCCGCGACCAGCACGATCTGCTTGTAGGTCTCCCTCTGTATGTAGGCCTCCGGCGACGGGGGTGCGCTCGTCGGCTGGCTCGACACGAGGAGAAAGAGAATGAGCAGCCCGAGCCCGATGAGCGGCGCGGCCAGGACGGCCAGCCCGAGCTTGCGGCTGATGAGCAGGCAGACGATGACGATCAGGAGAAAGGCGACCATTCGCGTTACGTTGCCGTTGCGCGCGCCTGCGCGATCATCTCCCGGAACGTGCGCTCATCGAACTGGGTCGGGTTATCCGTCGCCAGCAGCTGGACGAATGCCGCGACGATCGCCTCATGGGCGGGTGACTTGATGCCGGCCCGGCCGAGCGTCCGGGCAATCTTCGCGTACTGCTCGGGGCCAAACGCACTCACCCAGACCTCCGCAGGTGACTTCCAGCCGGAGACGATACAGCGCGGGGGCCCGATCTCGCGACCGGACCCCGCGCCCTAGTTACGGCCGCCGGTGCCGATGCCGGAAGTTCCGGCTCGTCGAGCCCCACGGCCGGGGCTCGACGATGACCGCGTAGCCGTCGATGTGCAGCCGAGCGTCGAGGACTAGGCTGTTGCTCGCCTCATCGTAGTGGTGGATCACGCTGGCGAGGTTCTTGATGTGCCCCGAGGGTGCCAGCAGCTCGACGATCCGTGCCGTCCGGTCGACGCGGTATACGAGCCACGTCATTTGTGCGCACCAGCCGCCCGCTATCACCCGCGGTCGGGGGTAGACGTTCACGCGCTGACCCCGACGCTGCAGATTCTCAAGCCCGTCGTAATTCATGTGACCCCCAGGATCAAAAAAGACGAACCGCCAAACGTCCCGGTTTTCTCCATTCCCGGGTGTCCGGCGGTTCGCGCTTCGGGGATTTTAGGGCCCCGGGCCGCGGCGTGTCAAGTGCTAGCGACGTTTTATCCCGGCGCTTGCTGCGGCTCAGCTATCGACTGTCTCACGCCGAAAATCAGAGCTCAACGACCGAGCAGCCCGGCACCTTGCCGTCGATGATGTCCTGGCCGAACCGGACGCCACCGGCGATGGCTTCCTCGAACGTCTTAAACGTCGGGGCGCGCGCGTTGACGAGCTGCTCGCGCCGCTCCCCGGCGCGGTCCCTAGCGATGTGGATCTCCAGCGTCCACTCCAAGCTGTCGCGCTGCTGCTTCGGCGTCGGCCGAATCAGGTAGCCCCGGTAGGGAACCTCGGTCGGCCGAGCCATCCGCCGCAGCGCGTCTAACGTCTCCCGCGTCTCGCTCCCCCACGGCATAGCCCCAACTCCTCTCCTTAACCGCGTCTCGATACTTACAACCGGAGGGCGGCGAATGAAAGAGCGCGCCGTAGCGCCCCTTCCATTCTCAGCGCAAGACGACGCCAGCGCGTGATGCGCTCTCACGACGAGGCCTGGAACAGTTGGTCAATTAGGATGACATGAACTAACGCCGAGGTGCCGCGGCGGCGAAGCCACGCTTGCCGCTGAAGCGTCCAGGCCAACTGTTGCGCATAGACAGCGTTGGTGACGGACCACGCGTTGCTCTGCGGCTGCGACCACCCCAGCACGGCCTTTGCACCAGGCGCGGCGCGCCATTCTACCGTCCACTCGCATCGGAGGTGGAACCATGCTGCTACCGCACTGTGGTCTTGGGAACCGCGGCGTCGCATGTCAGCTCGGCGTCCTAACTACCGTCGTCTGCTTGGTAGGCGGATGCGATCGCGACCGGCCCGCATCTGATCCTTCCGTCACTGGCCCTAACTCCTCCGCCATAGCCGGCGACGTCCGCCCGGTCGCACCGAGCACCCGGATCTCAACGGCCTCATCCGTCACCGGGTACCAGTTAGTGTCCAAGCCGGATAGCACCAATGGCCTGGAATTTACGGCGGGGGTGCTCTGTCCGTCCGGGACGCAAGCCCTCGGCGGCGGCGTCCGGAATGATAACTACGGTTGGTGGGTGGAGTCGAGCTATCCGAACAGTCCCGGTATCGGTTGGTACTACACGGTCGCGACGAACCAGAACCCTGGCGGTTATGTCCACTTCATTGGTTGGGTGGTCTGCGCGTGACCGCTGATGCGAGTTTTGGTCGACCGAAGCTTGGCCTGACAGCGTGAGGTCTCACCGGGTTGGCGTTGCCGTCCGCTCCCACGAGCGGCCGGGGCGGCTTGGTCTGCTGCTGCTGCTGACTGCGGGGCATGGGAACCTCCGAGAAAGAGGAAAGGGCCGTCTTCCTGACCGGCCCCCGGGGGAGAGCGGAACGCTTGCGACCGCCGGGTCACGCGGCCTTCTTGCCCTTCTTTGCGGTGGGCTTGGCCTTCGTGCTGCCGAGCGCCTTGCGGGCCGCGGTCAGCTCGGCGACGAGCGCGCGGTACCGCGTCCGAATCTTGGCCTTCGCCTCGGCGGTCCGGGCGCTCGTCTTCGCGGCGCGGAGGGCCCGAATCTCTTTCCAGATCTGGCTGCGCTTGGTGCTGGCGGCTGCAGTGGTCATAGAAACTCCCTTGTGCGAAACGGTGAGCGAGGGTAGCTGCCTCATCAGCCGCCGGAGCTAATCCCGGCGGGACCGCAGGCGCGGCTGCGCGCTGCGGTTTCGGCTTTCATCTGCGAATGAGCGGTCTCGATCTGAACCCGGTGGCGGCTCCCCAACCTGCCCTGCGATGACGGAGCCTGGCCCGCCCGGTCCCGCCAACCCGCATTCCTGCGGGTCTGCGCGGAACCGCCGATGCTGCCGTGGCGGATCACCCAGCGCGGGCGACCGGGATGCTGGCTCCTTGTCGAGGGGAGCGCGCACGTGCGCGGGATCGCTGTTGCCCGTGGGCTCGGCGATGGCGCGTAGCGGTGGTTCCGGTTGGCTGGGTTCGGGTGGTGCGGAGGGACTGGCTGGGGGTGCCCGCGTTGGCCTCTCGGCGTCGGGCGGCTCCGGCGGCTGTTCTCGGGTCGGTGCGTCGGGGCCCGGGGTCCGCGACCTGCTTTCCTACCTAGGAAAAATCCCACCTGGGGGGACCGAAGTACAGCAGGGACACGCGGTTACGGGTCTGAGCCGATGCAGGGGCACGTTTGGCAGGGGCTAGGTGCCCCTCCAGGATGACTTCTCAGGGGGATAAGGCCCAGGGCCCTGAAGGGCCTCTTGGCGGGCGCGGACTGACGTCCAACTCTCTTGCGCCGGCGGGCGAGTCGCCCGCAGCTTTCGTGTGAAGCGCGATGAGTTTTTTAGGCTGCGCCAGGCTGTGACCAACCCCTGGCCACGTGGGGAACTATGGCACGCGTCGTAGCACTGATGGTGTTGGCCGCGGCCTGTTCCAGCGCAAGCGGACCTTCCACCCCGGACCTCCGGAGCGTCCTATTCACCAACCCGGAGCAGTCCGCGGCGTACATTGCGGAAGCCTTTGACTCGCTTGCACGCGCACGTTTCGACACGACGCTCTTGATCACGGCTGGCGCGCAGGTCTGTCTCAAATTTGATCGTGCGCGGTTGCAGAACGATGTCCTTGTCAAGTTGCACTGGATAGACCAGTTGGGGTACCTCCTCGGCACCGAAGTCATCAACGTGGCGGACGCCACCTCGTGGACGTGGGACGGGACGACGTCCAATTTCAGCACGGCACCGCCGTGTTGATGCGGGCCCAACTTCAGACCAGAGTCGCAAACAGAGTCTTCGGTGGCGACGAGCGCAGAGGAGCGCTTGAAGCTACCGGGCGGTGATTGCTCTACAAGGAAGCGGAGTGCTGTGCGCTGCCGCGCACGAACTAGCGTTCAATGACAGATGTGCCGGCGGGCGAGTCGCCCGCAGCTTAAGCGCGATCCGTTAGGCGCCATCGGGGTGAGGTCGTGACGGAACCGCAAAATGCCGCGACTGGAACGTCACCGCACCCGGCGAAGCGGGCGCGGCTCCGGAGGGCCCTGTGGATTACTGCTGGTGGCACTCTCCTATTCGCGGGCTACCAGCTTCACACGGCTACCAAGCGTCTGGGTCTCAAAGACGGACGCCAGTTCGATCTGCTCCAGTACGACCGGAACACTCTAGCGCTCTACGATCCTAAGACAGGGGAGTGGGACCGCGAACGGCGGCTTTTGGTCAAGTATTACTCGGACCGTGGTGACCGAGATAACATGGTCGTGGAGGCACGAACCCTTGCCCCGGTGTTCTTTCCCATCGCGGACAGCCTTGGGCTCCGAATCCTCCTCCTGCAACCTTCAAGGCCCATGTTCACCAGATCATTTCCCATTCTCATAACGTCATGGAATGTTCGCTTCGTCCACGATAGTTCGGGTAACTGGAAGGAGCAGAGCTGACTCCAAGGCACATGATGGCGCCTAACAAGCGCTTGAAGCTGGCGGGCGGTGACCGCTTTAAGGGAAACGGAGTGTTGTGCGCTAAGCGCGATCCGTTTGGCGCACGCGTACTGCCTGGCGCTGCCCTTATGCTGGTTGCCTCCAGGACTCGGACTCGTCGTCCGGGTCCTGCGGCGGCCCGTCAGAGAAGATCAGGGCGCAGAACGCGACGGCCTCGGCGCGCGAGATCGTGAGCCGCCGGGCGATGGCCGCGAACACGGGCTCGTAGTCGGCCCACCGGGCCACCGCGGTCTCAACCATCTCGGTCTGCTCGGTATCGAGCGTCGTGCTCATCACGTCCCGCCCTGGCCGCCGGGCTGCTGCGGCATCGTGCCGCTGCCCTTCCCGCCGGGGTAGTCCCCGATGGACCGGTAGTAGGTCCCCGGGTTCTGGACCCCCGGGGTCTCGGGCGTGGCGTCGGGCTCGCCCCCGGTCGCCATATCGGCGCCGAGATCGACCTCGATCCCCTGCGCGGGATACCCGGCTCGCGGCATCCCGCTCACCAGATCGCCGACGACGCGCGTCGGGGTCGGCTGAAACACGGGGTCATTCGCGTCGGGGCGCGGGACCTGCCGCCCGCCGTGCACCATGGCCTCCGTGATCGCGTCGATGTAGTGCTTGTACGAGGTCTGCGCGGCGTCGATGGCGTTGGACCCCGGCATGCTCGGCGGCACGGGCTCGGGGAGTGGTCGATGATTGGTGCCCACGTTAGGTCTCCTTGATCGTTGTGGGGAGCGCCCGGCGCGCCGGGGCCTCGATCTCCGCGAGCCGCGCGGCGCGGGCCTCGGGGTTCGCGAGCAGCTCTCGCGCCTTCCGCTGGTCCTGGGCCTTCGCCGCGGCGAGCCACTCGGCCACGGGGCTCAGGACCGTCACCGCGGGCTCGGGGTCGATGAAGATCGCGCCGCGCTTCTCGGCGGCCTTGGCGGCCCGCCAGTAGTCGAGGCGCTTATCGACCGGCCAGTCTCGCCCGTTGCGGAGGAATAGCTTCCCGTCGGCGAGCATCCGCTGCTTGTAGGCGTCGAAGGTCTCGCCGTGGAGCGCCGTTGCCGCCGTCCCGTGCTGCTGCACGAGCCGGGCGTAGAGCTCCTGCGCGGCCTCGGCGCCATCGCCGATCGGCAGCCCGTCGTAGAAGATCGCGTCGCTCATACCTGACGGCCCCCGGCCGGGCGCTCCGTCTTCGTGTCCGCGACCTTCTCGATCGGCGCGGGGCACGGCTGGGGACGCTGATCGTTGCGCGGCATCCCGCTCACCATGTCCCCCACGATCCGCGCCCCGACGGGGGTCGGGGGCGGCGGGCCCTTCGGATTGAGCGTCACGTCGGGGACGTGGGTGCCGATGCCGAGCGCCGGGTCACCGGACACGCAGGCGTCCTGCACGCCGCCCCCACCGATCAGCGCGCCGTCGGTGCGCGGGGTGCCCTTCACCCCGCCGGTTCCCGGTCCCAGGATCTGACTTGCGTCGGTCATAACTGCGCCTCCGTTTCCATCAGCTGAAAGTGGATCTCCGCGTTCCGCGTGAACTCCTCGTACATGGGGTCGCCCTCGCCGGTGAGCTGGCGCCGCAGGACGTCGCGGAGCAGCAGGTCGAGCGCCTTCGCCGTGTCGGGGGCCGTCGCGAGCCCGGCATCCCGGGCCGTCGGGGCCACGCGGGCGACGAGCCCTTCGAGCCGGCGCTTGGCCTCCTGGAACCGCGTGAACGAGACGTCGAACTCCTGGCCCGCGAGCCGCAGGTCGCGCAGGAGCGGCGTGAGCTGCTCGGCGGCGGCCCGGGACCGCGCGTGGTGCTCCGCGGCCCGCACGTCGGCGTCGAGGGCCGGGAACGATTGCACGACGGTCTCGATGGCGAGCTCGACCCGGCGGAGCTCGGTCTTCAGGGTCACGGCGCGCGCGACGTCGGTCGCGCCCGGCACGACGGCCCGCGAGACCTGCGCGCGGAGGCGCTGCTCCTCGTCGAAGAGGCGCTCGGCCTGCCCCTGGGCGAGGGCGCGCCGGGCCTTGGCCTCGTCGAGGCGGAGGGGTGCGGTCTTCGTTGGCATGGCTTGAAACCTAGGAAATCACGCGGGGGGCTTCCAGGAAGTTTTGTCCCGAGTTCGGTCACGGAACTCGATACCGGGCGAGCCGCTTTCGCACCGTGTCGGGGTCTCCCGCGTCGAGCGTGTCACAGGCCTTTTCCAGGGCGTGGCTCCACGACCGGGACGTGGGGGCGAGCTCGGCCGCGTGGATGAGCACGGCCGCGTCGAGGAACACGACGAGGGCCGCGACCTCGGGCCACCGGACCGCGGGGACGCCGAGCCGGGCACAGAGGTCGAGGAGCACGGACCGCATGGCCACGGGGAGGGTGGCCTCGACGCGCTCGCGGGTCACGGATCGGGCGCCGGGGTTCGGGGACCGGGACAAAATGGTCCGGGCACCGTGGTGGTTCTCATACTAGCGTCCCGGTTCACGGGCCTGGGGGGACGGGTCTCGACCCCCTGTTTTCCGCACCAATCTCGAGGGTCGCGTGCTTGGAGATAACGCTTATCTCGCAGGGATTGTCTCACGTCGGCCTCCGTTTCGCGGATCGTGGACCGAGCTCCTCGCGCTGCCCATTCGATGACCAAGAGGAGATAGCCTATTAGGACCAAGCATCTTGGGCAGGTCAGCGTAGGGCTTCTACGTTTGGGCGCGCGTGTGAAAACGCAATGTATCGTTATACATCGCAGTGAATGTTCTGCGGCGCACTGCGTCCTGGGGCCGTCTCGGGAGTCAGCCTGCAGCGCCTCAGAAGTCGGGTACGGAACGCGGGTCATCGCGGTCCAACGGCTGCCGATGGATGACGCTACTCTCGGTCTGATCATCAGCATCGCGGTCCGGTTCGTACCCAGACGAACCGGCCGGCGATCGATCAGATGCCGGTGATGACCTTGAATCACCGAACACATGCTCCCCCTTCTTGCCCCCACCCGAACGGCTCAGCTGCCCCGCCTTCCACAGCTCATTCATGATTGCCCGAACCCGCTTGAGGCCGACGAACAGCTTGCCCTTCTCAAGGGCTCCCATCATCGTCTCGGCGGTCCACGATCCCCGGCCCGGGATCAGCCGGAGGATGGCCGCCGTGAGCGCCGCGTGCTCGCTCGCCTTCGTGTCCTGCTTGGTCTTCGCGACCTCGACGGCGCCGAGGATCGTATAGTGATCTCCGGTCACGCTGAGCGTGAGCTCCGGCTCGACGTCCCAGCGGCCGACGGCTCGCAACCGCCGCCAGGCGCTCGGGTCGCCGTCCTGCTTGAACATCGTCAGGAGCATGTCGGCGTTAGCCCCGATGGCCCGCGAGTCGGCGTAGCGCTTCGGGTCGGAGCGCGGCGTGTGATGGGTGAACGTGACCGCGGCCCCCGAGGCGAGGGCGAGGCGCTTCAGCCCGATGATGATGTTCCCCGCCGCCGGGTTGAACGCATCCTCCGCGCCCGACCAGTTCGTGAACGAGTCGATGATGACCCACGCGGGCGCCAGCTCCGCGACGTCGGCCTGGAGCTCGGCCAGGGCCGCGTCCCCCGTGCCGCTCGGCCACCGGACAACGAGCCGGTCGCCGTCGACGCCGAACCGGTCGGCTCGGAGGCGGATGTCCTCCTCGGCCTCCTGGTCGGCGGTGACCCAGAGCACGAGGAGCCCGGCCCGCGTCGCCTGCGCGACGGCCCACATGAGATAGGTGGACTTTCCGATCTTCTCGGCGGCCGCGAGCATCGCGACCCGCTTCACCCACGCGACGTGCGGGGCAAGCATCGCCGGGGGCTGGGCTGGCTGCTCCCGCATCGCGGTCAGGGTCCGGCGGCGGCCCTTCTCGACCGGGGGGGCCGGGTCGGCGAACGGCGCGAGCTCCGTGAGGGGCCGGTGCGCCGCCAGCTGCGTCGTGACATCAGCTTTCGCGCTCATACGGCGGGCTGCCGGATCTGCACGAGGAACCCGGCCCGGACGAGTGATGTTGCTACGGCCTGCGCGTGGCGCTCCCCGGCGTAGTTCCCGGCGGGCCCGTCCACGTCGGCGATGACGATCACGTGCTGGGCGCCGCGCAGGTGCTCGCGGTAGTCGTCGCGCCACTTCCCGGCTCCGAAGGGCATCGTCGTCGCGACGCCCCCAGCGCCCTCGACGTTCTCGACGTCCTTCTCGCCCTCGCAGACGTAGATCGGGGCGACGCCAGCGGTGATCGCCGTCCGGAGCTCGGGCAGATGGTAGAGGACGAGACGCGCGTCGCCGAGGCGGGTGTCCCACTGGGGGAGCTGGCCCTTGTACCCGAGAAACTTGTGGGCGCGAAAGTCCTTCGGCTCATACCGCATGACGCGAAAGAGTGGGGTCCCGGCCTCGTCGCGGTAGACGTACTCGCGGACCGGCTTCCCGAGGGGCCTGCTGCCGCCCCGAAAACGCTGCTCGTAGGCATCGCTCACGAGTCCCCCCGCGTGAGGTCGGGGCCGACCGTGATGTCGGGGTGGCAGTCGCAGCCGCCGCTGATCCAGTGCAGGCACCAGTCGTCGTGATAGATGTGCGCGACGCGGACGCTGCCCGGTCGCATGATCCCCCGGAGGGCCGCGAGCAGCCGGGCGAGATACCCAGGCTGACGCGACGGGCGCTGTGCAATCTTTGAGTCGGGTGTTACGTTGGATGCGGACATGA